>JBCBVC010000117.1:0-13679 GCA_039817845.1 Cyanobacteria bacterium J06642_2 | reverse complement strand
TCCTTTGATGACGCTGTTGGCTCAGCTTTTAAAAGAAGGCGCGACTGAAAATACGATTACCCTGACGCCACTTTCTCGAGAGCATTTGAGTCAGCTGATGAGAGATACCTTTCAGCACAGCACAGAGGCAATCGATCCATTGGCCGAGCTCGTGTTGCAAAAAACTGAAGGCAATCCCTTTTTCGTCAATGAATTTCTCAAGAACTTATATGACGAACATCTGCTGCAATTTAATGAGAGTTTGCGCCTGTGGGAATGGAACATCGATAGAATTCGAGCTCAAGATTTAACCGATAACGTCGTTGAGCTCCTGATTGCTAGGCTGCAAAAACTGTTGCCGGCAACCCAAGAAGCACTGCGCCTCGCAGCTTGCGTGGGCGCTCAATTTGACCTGGCTACCCTAGCGATTATCTGCCAGAAGCCTTCCGGAGAGGTGTTTGAGGCTCTCAAGCCTACTATTCAGACCGGATTAATCATTGCGCTTTCCGAGCTCAACGCCGAGTTGGCGATCGAGCAGTTTCGGTTCGGTCACGATCGCATTCAGCAAGCTGCATACGCCCTGATTGCTTCAGACCACAAAGCTGAAGTACATCTTTGTATCGGTCGATTGTTGCGGGATAACATCTCTGCTGAAGCCCTAGCAGAGCGCATCTTTGAAGTTGTCGATCACCTGAATCAAGCCACTGACTTCATTTCAGAAACTCAAGAGCGACAGCAGTTGGCCCAACTCAATCTGCAGGCGGGTTTAAAGGCAACCTCAGCTACGGCCTATCAAGCGGCAATTCGCTATCTGCAAATGGGGTTGAACTTGTTGGCAGATAACGACTGGCAGCATAACTACGAGCTAGCATTGAGCCTACACGAAGCTGCTGTCGAAGCTGCTTATCTCAGTCAGAACCTCGATCTACAAGAACAGTTGACGGAGGTCGTGCTCCAGCAGGCACGTAATGTGCTGGATCGGGTCAAAGTGTACAGGATGAAAATCTTGGCCCGGTCGTCTCAGAACCGACACTTGGAAGCCACCGACATTGGCTTTGAGATTTTGGCCCAATTGGGCATCCAGTTTCCCGCACCGACAGCAGAAAACTTAGAGTTAGAGCTGCAAAAGACTCGTACTTTGGAGGCCCAGCGTCCCATCCACAGCTTGATCGAGCTGCCCGAGATGGACATTCCTGAAAAGCTAGCGGCGATGCAGATTTTGTCCGATATTCTCTCTTCTGGTTATCAGGCGGTTTTCGAGCGATTTATCCTCAGCAATCTCACTCAAATTCAACTTTCGATCGTTCACGGCAACACAACGGCATCGGCCTTTGCTTACGACTGCTACGGCATCATCCTGTGTGGAGTGGTGGGAGATATTGAGTCTGGCTATCAGTTCGGTCAGCTAGCGCAGCAAGTGGTGGAAACCTACCACGCTAAACAGGCGCAAAGTCGCGTCATGTTCGTATTCAACGCCTTCGTCCGCCACTGGAAAGATCCTCTCAGCGACACGATCGCCGACCTGCACGGAGGCTATCAGATAGGGCTGGAAACTGGGGATGTAGAGTATGCCTGCTATTCCCTTTGTTGGGAAGCCATGCACAGCCTGCTAACGGGATACTCATTAGCTTCGTTAGCTATCCGCATGGCGGAGTTTAATGGCACCATATCTTCACTCAAGCAAGCGGCTTGCCTTTTGTATCTGCAGATTTACCAGCAGACGGTTGCCAATTTACAAGGTCAGGCTGCCGATCTCAGCCGTTTAGATGGCGAATTTCTGCAAGAAGACTGGGTGGTGGTGGAGAGTGCTGACAATAAGCTGGCCTTGGCCTTTTTCTACACGCACAAGGCCATGCTCTGTTACTTGCTTGCCAATTTCGAAACGGCGATCACCTGTGCGGAACTCGGTGCGACCCATGCAGACGGCATGACAGCGGCGTATACCATTGCCGCACTCAATTTTTACGATTCGCTGGCTCAGTTGGCCCGCTATGATAATTTGTCTGAATCCGAGCAACAGCAGGTGTTAGAGCACGTTGACACCAATCAGCAACATTTGAAGCATTGGGCCGACCACGCTCCTGAAAATCACCAACACAAATACGTGCTGGTCGAAGCCGAATGCGATCGCTGTTTGGGACACGTAGAGTTAGCGGGAGTGGCATACGATCGGGCGATCGCGTTCGCCCAAGCTCATGACTATCCGAATGAGGCCGCCCTGGCAAACGAACTGGCCGCTCAGTTTTATCTCCAACAAGGGCGCGATAAATTCGCTCAGGTGTATCTGAATGACGCTTACTACGGCTACTATCGCTGGGGAGCCACAGCCAAAGTGCGACAGTTGGAAGCGCGCTACCCCCAGTTGTTAGCAACATCGCTGAATGCAGAAATATCAGCCACGCACGAAACCTTAGCAACAGTGCGCACTCGGCAGTCTTCAACGCGAACGGCCTCAACAACTCAAGGCAGTCAGTCATTAGATTGGATGGCCGTGTTGCAGGCCTCCCAAGCTATTGCTAGTGAAATTGCCCTCGACAAGCTGCTCTCAGCCCTAGCGCGCATTCTGGTCAGAACGGCTGGAGCGCAGGTCGGTTACTTGATTTTGGAAGATAACGGCCAGTTTGCTATCGAAGCGACTTGCGATGCGGAAGCACGAACTGATGCAGTCCTACAGTCGCTGCCCGTCACCAATCGCGTGCCCCCAACTCTGTTCAACTACGTCAGTCGTACGCAAGAGAGCATTGTTTTGCGGGACGCGCGAACAGAGGGGAACTTTACCCGCGATCCCTACATTCGGGAGCGGCAACCCTTATCGGTCCTCTGCGCACCTCTGCTCAACCAAGGGCAGCTCAGCGGAATTTTATATCTGGAAAACAATCTAACTGCAGGAGCATTCACGCCAAGCCGCTTGGAAGTTTTACAGTTGCTGTCCGGTCAAGCCGCGATCGCGATCGATCAAGCCCGACTCTATGCCAATTTGGAACAGAAGGTAGCGGAACGGACGCAGAAATTGTCCGACGCTCTCGACGAACTCAAACACACGCAAGACGGGCTCATTCAAGCCGAGAAAATGGCAGCTTTGGGCCAGTTAGTGGCGGGTGTCGCTCACGAAATCAACACGCCTGTGGGGAACGCTATGCTGGCAGCCTCCGTGTTAGAAAACGAAACCACTTCATTTCGAGACGCTATCCAAAGCGGAGCGTTGAAGCGATCGCTGTTAACGGGCTACGTCAAAACAGCCACGGATAGCAGTCAGCTCGTCCTCAATAACCTCAACCGCGCCGCCCAACTCATTCAAAACTTCAAACAAGTTGCAGTAGACCAAACTAGCTTGGATCGACGCTCGTTCGAGATCGTGCCCTACATCAGAAGCGTGCTCACTAGTTTAGAGCCTCAGCTCAAACAAACTCCCCATCAAGTTACGGTAACCGGTGATGAGAGTCTTAAAATGCTCAGCTATCCAGGTGCTCTGTCTCAAGTCGTCACCAACTTCGTCACGAATTCACTGCACCACGCCTACCCAACCCAGATTTACCCTCCCGATCGGCCCGGTCAGTTGAGTCTGACCGTGACATCTAAAGGAGATCGTCTCATCCTCACCTACGCAGATGACGGCTGTGGCATTCCCAAAGAGCTCCAATCCAAAATCTACGAGCCCTTTTTCACCACCGCCCGCGATCGCGGAGGGAGTGGCTTGGGTCTCCATATTGTCCACAATATCGTTACGCAGACATTGCGAGGTACTCTACTGTGCGAGAGTACTTCGGGGGCTGGAACTCGTTTTACTTTGAACCTGCCACGACAAGTACCTGACACCTAACGCCATCATGCTTGAGCCAATTTCTCCCACTGAGCCAGACGAGCAGCTTGACGACGAACTGTTGCTGCTAGACGATCTTGACGAGACTTCAACATCAGGAGACTCTGAAGACTCGGCCGATTCTTGGAAAGTGCTGGTCGTCGACGACGAAGAGCAGGTTCACGCCGTAACTCGTTTGGCTCTCAAAAATTTCAAATTTGAGGATCGCCCGCTAGAAATTATTTCCGCGTACTCCAAACGTGAAGCAGAGGAGATACTCGACGTCCATCCCGATACCGCCGTCCTCTTGTTAGACGTGGTGATGGAGACAGATCGAGCTGGGTTAGAACTGGTTCAGTACATTCGCGAAAGTCTGCAAAATCTGTTCGTGCGGATCATTCTGCGCACGGGTCAACCTGGAGCAGCTCCGGAAAAACTCGTCATTGAAGGATATGACATCAACGACTACAAAACCAAAACTGAATTAACTCAGGAAAAACTAGTATCGAGCATGGTTACGGCAATCCGTTCCTACCGAGACATCCTTAACCTGGAGGACGATCGTCAAGAAGTTGCCGTACTCAATGAAGAACTTCAGGAATTTAATCAGAGTCTAGAAGCTCTCATCCGCAAACGCACGCAAGAGCTAGAAGTTAAAAATCAACAGCTGGAACAGGAAATCCAGGCACGGCAGCAAGCACAAGAAGAATTACAAGCTGCCTATCGCGAATTAGAACGCGCCAATCAGCAACTGGCCGAACTGGCCAACCACGATGCCTTGACAGGGCTAGCCAACCGCCGCCGCTTTAACGAATACCTGCAACAAATCTGGAAACAAGCATTGCGGGAGCGTCAACCTTTGACGTTAATTCTGTGCGATATCGATTATTTCAAGCAATACAATGACACCTACGGCCATCTCGTTGGCGACACGTGTTTGCAGCAGGTTGCGCGTGCCATTCAACAAGTTCTAGAGCGTCCTTTAGACTTAGCAGCCCGTTTTGGCGGTGAAGAGTTCGCCGTCATTTTGCTAGATGCAGATGCTATCGGCGGCAACACTGTGGCAGAAAAAATTCAAGCTGGGATTGCGGAACTGCAAATCCCCCACAGTGCTTCTGCCATTAGCGAAATGGTTACTATCAGTGCTGGCATCGCCGCCACGATTCCCAATACAGAACTTAACGTAGAAACGTTTATCAACGAGGCAGATTCTGCACTCTATACGGCTAAGCAAGAAGGTCGCGATCGCATTATCGTGCGCACGCACATGTAATGTGGTGAGCGTTGCCACGGAAAGCAGCATCGAAGCCAGGGTGTGTCATGCTGCCGCTTTTCTACATTCTCGTTGTCGTCACGGATACATCTGTGGGGCTGGCGAGGAGGAAGCTGGTGAGCAATCGCCAGTCTCAAGATTATGGGAGACGTTTTCTGTACAACTGTCGACGAGCTCCACGAAATCCTATATGTGCAGAAGAATACTCAATAATTTACCAGTGTACTCATCTCTGTCAAGTTTTCGATCAATCGCTCATCCAGTTAGCTGCCCCACCATTTCTGCTCGCGATGACACTTCAAGCTTGCGATACATTCGCTTGAGAGCCTGTTTAACCGAATTTTCTGTAATCCAAAGTGTCGAGCCAATCTCTTTATTCGTTAGTCCTTTAGCTACAAGTCGTGCAATTTGAACTTCCCGCTGCGTCAGGTGATCGCAATGGATGTTATACGTAGAAACCTTCGAGCGCAAAGCAGCTAATCGCACGGAGATGTGAAGACATAATGCATTGAGGTCAGCCAAATTGTCTGCATTAAAAGCAGCAGCATTTCGATGACGAGTGAATGCCACACCACCTACCAGTTGATGCTTACTGATAATGGGTCCAACCATCACATGCCAATGGTCAGCACGAGGACAAATAGTTTGCCACACACCTGGAGCCAGGATCGCTTCATCGTGGACAGCTACGTGACGCTCTACTAAGTAACGCAGTACGGGATTGTAATCAAGGGAGAGAGCTAGCTTCATCATCTTCGGTATGGGTCGATCGGTGGGAAGCTGCTCGAAAAACATTAAGCCCCATCGACTTGCAGCAAAGTATTTACCCAACTGCACCATGACGGACTGCTTGAGTTCTGTCTCATCTCGCGAAACAGCGATTGCCTGAAACAGTTGCTGTAGGGGAGTTTCACTAAAGTCCTGCATGGCACCGAGCTCCTACAACGAAGAATTAAGTGTACCCGATTGGGGTCTATGCACTATCTGTTGGCAAATTCTAATCTAACCTCAGCCTCGTTACCTAGCGAGAGCGAAGTTAACCGATTCCAGCTTGGGAAGCCATGCAAATGTATCCGAATTTGGAGCCAAAAAGCATTGAGAAATCCCTTTTATTCGATGAAAAACGGTTGCACCTCAAAATCATTAGTTTCTTCGTACTTGCTGTACTGCTCCAGCTCTGTCTAACTGCTCAAATACTCACTGTTGGGCTTGCTTATTTTCACAACTCCACTTGGTGGGTTACTCACATTCTGTTTGTTAGGGGGTATAGCATCTTATCTCTCATACTTTGTGTTTGGGCTTTTGTGATTCCATTGCCAAAACGAATCCGAATATTTGCTGGAAGTTTACCCATACTTTTGAGGGCTCAATATCTGACTGTCCATATCAATCTTCAAATTCCATTCCCCTTAGCAATTTTTCATCCTTTGATAGGGTTCACCCTATTTTTTACTGCTATTACTCTTGTTCATCGTGTATCTCGCATGCTGTTTTCCCACAGCGATGACAAAAACACTTAGACATCTTAGGAGGAAGAAGATCGTGACGGCTTACGCTCATCCCGAAGTTTTAGTTAATACGCAATGGCTTGCAGAACATCTCGCAGATCCTAACCTTCGTATCGTAGAAGTCGATACCAGTCCTGAGCCGTATCGCGATACTCATATTCCGGGAGCCATTTTCTGGAATATCTTTACCGACCTATTGTTACCCAATCTCAACATCAATCTCGACACCTCTGCTATGACAGACTTAATGTCGCGATCTGGCGTGTCGAATGAGACTACAGTCGTTGCCTACGGTAGCTATCCAGGAACGGGAGCTTGGATCTTCTGGCTGTTAAAACTATTCGGACATCGCGACGTTCGGGTATTGAATGGCGGACACCAAACATGGGTATCAGAAGGTCGCCCACTCGTTTCGCAGTTATCCTCTGTTGCTCCGAGCCAGTACATAGCGCAACCACTAGATGACAACTTACGGGTTTCGTACGAAGACGTTAGGGCTTCTTTAGAATATCCCGAACAGGTATTGCTGGACGTACGTACTTTACAAGAGTATCGAGGCGAAATGTTTCTCATGAATCCACCAGAAAGAGACGAACGCGCCGGACATATTCCCGGTGCCGTTCATATCGAACATCTGCTCATGTTGAACGAAGATGGCACATTTAAACCCTTTGACGAGTTGAGAGAACTATTTGTCACTCGTGGCATTGTTCCCGAACGCGAGATCTTTCCCTACTGCGCAATTGGCGGTAGGTCGGGTTTTGCTTGGTTCGTGTTGAAGTATCTACTTGGTTATCCACGCGTGCGCAACTACGACGGTTCGTGGAATGAGTGGAGTCGTATGCCAAACGCTCCCATTGAAGGTACCGTTTCTTCCTTAGCTTGTGAATAACTTGAAGTACTACAGCTGATAGGTTGGCTGCAGCTAGGAAGAATCCTCTGCCTGCAGCTCCGGTGTTGTCAACATGGTCGCGAATGCATCACTTATCCAACACCATTGAAATCGAATGTCAGGTCATACGCTTCATCGATCCCTCTCCGCTACTCTGTGAGAATCGTCAGAAATTGACGCATGACGCCAACCGCGATCGCGGGCAGTTCTAAGTGTGGCGTAAGACCCACATTATCGAGGGTTTTGAGGCAGCGAATAGCATCTGGATTCATTTCAGCCAGTCGCCGACCCATATCTGCAGCAGTGTAGTTCGACTGCCGTCCCCAGAGAATGGCTGTTGGCGTCTCTAACGCTTTAATGTAGTTAGCCAGATCGAAGCACAAATCACCGCGTACGAATGACAGCGCACTGTATTCAGCATCGGGCTGTTCTGCCGAAGCAAGATAGGCTTTGATGATTTCAGGTATGACGCGATCGCGGTTAACGAACTGGCGATTCTCTAAAAAGCTGCGAATGCCAAACTCGGTAGCCAACACGCTGCGATACAGCACGCGATCGAGCACGGGAGTACTGATTAATTGCGAGATAAACGTACGGCTGTAGTCCACCCCAAAATCAGATAATCCCGCTGGAGCAGTCAAAATTAAGGCGCGGAATAACTCTGGCCGGGCGATCGCTACCCGTACCACCATGGCTCCAGTCAGCGACGACGCTACGACAATCGCCGGGCAGGAGCACGTCTGCTCCAAAATTTCTGGAATGGTCGAGAGGTAATCGTCCACCGTATAGTCGCGTTGTAAGTGCGCCGATCTTCCCCACCCCAATAAATCAGGGGCAAACACTTGGTACTCCGTCGCAAACGCCGGATAGACTTGCGACCACTCATATGCCGACGAGCCACCGCCAAACCCATGTAGAAACACCATTGGTTGCTCGGGGGCTGGGCGATCGTCCGTCCAAAACTGATTATCTGCTGCGTAATAGGCAATCTGGCCGAGCTTCGTCGACACATATTTCTGCTGGAATCCAGGAGGTACGAACATAGCGATCGCGCGAGGTAGAAAGCTACCTTCAGCATAATTAAATTTAGCCCTGTCTTCTTCTCCCATGCGGCGGCTCAGGAGAAGCTGCTTGAGCCGTACCATTTAATACAGAGCTGACTCATTAGAGAGCAACTCATAACTGAGCCATACGTTTTAAGGTATCTCTGTACGGTTTTACACGAGGAGATTGTTCGTTGAACATTGCGGAAACTAGGTACGTGCTTGCGGTTCGCAACCTAGAAGCATCAGCAGAATATTATCGGGACGTGTTAGGGTTCTCGATTCGCGAAATTGGCGATCCGGGTTGGCGTTTTTATATGAAAGATGCCTGTTGCATCATGGCTGGGGAATGTCCGGAAGCCATTCCTGCAGTCAATCTTGGCGATCATTCTTACTTTGCTTACATGCTCGTCAATGATATCGATAGCTATTATGAGTTCGTGCGCGCCAATGGCGGTCAAATCATCAAAGAATTACGAGACGAACCTTGGGGGATGCGCGAGTTTGCCGTCCGAACTCTAGACGGACATCGCATCATGTTTGGCTTTGACTTAGATGAATAACAAAAATAGCGGCGATCGCTTCTTCAACCTAGCTCGAACGTTGTCACTCCAAAGGTGCGGCCTAAAGATAGATCTGATTGTGGTTGGGTATACATTCTTGCTGTCTCGAAGACGCCGTGCATTTGATGAGTTTCAGCCAATGCCACAGCATCTGGATTGACTTGGGGGACATCGAGAAAGAATGGCTTGCCTGCTTCGATGCAAGCTTTTAATTTGAGGAAAATTGCCTCAGCAATGTCAGGTGTATCGGCAAACAGCGGGCCAATTTTGTATCCGGTCTGGCACGGTCGGAGAACCCCATATCCCGCTAATTTTCCATCTCGCACGCAACCGACAGCACGACTTTCCAATTGAGAAATCCAGCTTTTCAGAAATGACACGCGATTGTCTGGGAAAAAAGCGCGATCGTAAGCAATGACTTCCTCAATAGAGAGTGATTTCAGCGGTAAGATTTGTGATGTCCGGCTAACCGCGCGATCGCCATCGGCAATGCCTTCATACCGAATATTTCTGTGGGCTAATACGAAACCCGACTTGACGTAGTTAGGTTGCTGTTCCACAACTCCATCCAGTCCAATCGCGCGTCCGGCCAGCGAATCGAGACCGGCCTGCCACAGTTGATAACCGTACCCTCGGCCTCGATATTCCGGTTTGACGATATAAAACCCGATAAATCCGTAAGTTTGACCGTATTTAACTGCTGATACCGAGGCAATCGGTTCGCCATCCAGAACCCCCATCAAAAAGCCAGTCGGATCGGCAGCATAAAAACTGTCCGCATCGTGCAGCCCCGGATTCCAGCCTTCTGCTGCAGCCCAACCTACAGCCAGATCCAGATCGCTGCGACTCATGGTCGCGATCGCGTAGTGTGACGACGCCATTGGTTTTGCTCGGATGAAATTGAGATTGCATTCACCATATCCGCACCCTTCAGTCGTCCGTCAGCCAGAGGCAAACGCTACGATTTTGAGTGACTTGCTAAATGAGAGAGTGCGCTCATGAATGCGTCCGCCTATCCTCGCGACATGGTTGGCTACGGCGAACATCCACCCCATCCCCAATGGCCCAATGAGGCTCGACTGGCCCTTCAGTTCGTGATCAATTACGAGGAAGGGGGCGAAAACTGCATTCTGCACGGCGATGCCGCTTCAGAGTCTTTTTTATCGGAGACTGTAGGAGCCGTACCGCTGCCAGGGGTGCGCAACCTGAATATGGAATCGATGTACGAATACGGCAGTCGGGCAGGGTTTTGGCGGTTGCATCGGACGTTTACCCAACGCGATCTCCCCGTCACTGTTTATGCAGTGGCAATGGCATTGGCTCGTAATCCCGATGCTGGCAAAGCAATGGTGGAAGCTGGGTGGGAAGTTGCCAGTCACGGCTATCGCTGGATTGACTACCAGTACGTGGGGGAAGAGACGGAGCGCGAGCACATTCGCAAGGCAATTGCCATCCAAACGGAAGTCACAGGCAGTCGGCCGCTCGGATTTTATCAAGGTCGGCTCAGCCTAAATACGCGGCGATTGGTGGTGGAAGAAGGCGGCTTTCTTTACGATGCCGATAGCTATGCAGACGATCTACCTTACTGGGTAAATGATTACGGCACGCCCCATTTAGTCATTCCCTACACCCTCGATAACAACGACATGCGTTTCGCTAGCTATCAGGGATTCAACTCAGGCGATCAGTTTTTCGCTTATTTACGAGATGCCTTCGACGTGCTCTATGCAGAGGGCGAAATCAGTCCGCGAATGATGAGCGTGGGCTTGCACTGCCGATTAGCGGGCCGCCCAGGGCGAACAGCAGCGTTGGCTCGGTTTCTCGACTACGTGCAAAGTCACGACGGGGTGTGGGTATGTCGGCGGGTAGATATCGCTCGGCATTGGCGCGATCGCCATCCCTACAATCCTTGACGTTTTAGTTTGGGCGCAGAAGTACTGACTGCGACTGGAGTCTGGATAACTTACACGTCCTCAGCTGCTTGACGGCTGCTATGGCGATCGCCTCTGAGTGCAATCCCCCAACCGCGCATGATCTAGCGAGTTCCAGCCATGTCTGAATCGAAAAACTGCGTTGTCGTGTTCGGTCCTGGGCGCTCCGGCACCTCCCTCGGGATGAAGCTGCTTGAAGCGAGCGGTCTGCGGCTTTCTGCTGAACTGGAGCCAGCCTCGCGTGACAATCCAACCGGGCACTACGAAGACGTCCGCATTTGTAAGGCTCAGCAACGGCTCATGACTTCAATTGGGCTGTATCCTCTGCTGCCAAGACCGGAACACTGGAAAAGTGCCCCCGCTTACTCTGAAACTAAGCAAGAACTGAAAAATATTGTGAAGGAAGAGGTAAATCGCGATCGGAGACTGTGGGGTTTTAAGGATCCGCGAACTTGCGTGTTTTGGCCGCTTTGGGAAGACATTTTCAAAGAATTGCAGGTTATCCCAAAGAGTGTATTTTGCGTTCGGCCGAGCAACAGTACTGTCAGCTCGTTGATGAAAGCCTACAATCTGCCTCAAGATTTGTCGGAAGGGATACTCCTGTATCGATCGCTGCATGCCCTTCGCGATCTTCAAGGGCAGAACGTTTGTTTCGTTCACTACGATCGCTGGCAAACCGACCCGGTGCCCCAGCTCAAAGCTCTAACAACCTACTGCGGCCTGGCAAATACGGCAACTGATTTTGAAGCTATCGCTCGAGGAAACATTCGACCGGAGCTGAACCGCGAGTCTGGAAACGATCTGCGTCTGTCGAGTTCATTAGTGGAGCTCGATCGCCTTCTGGCTAGTTGCGACGGTTCGAGCTACGATGCCGATCGCTTAGAGACCTGGTGTCACAGTCTGACCAAAAGTATGGACGATCTAGGTTTCGTCTTAAAGGGCGTCGATCGCCTCTATCGGATGAATGGCCGCCGTCTCTTCCATGCCGCCGAAACAAAACGCGGCCGTTTAGCTCGGATTAAAGCTGCTGTGAGGCAGTGGCTCGGGCGGTGATCGGGACTGCGCTTGCGGATCGAGCGATCGCCTCACTCAGCCTCCTATCTGTACCTCGCTGCGAATCAACTGAGACAACCTAATTTTCGTTATGGCTAACCACAACTTTCATAATTGGTGTTTTAGGTAAGGCACGTCTAGGATCGATCTGTTCGTCAACATGCCTCTACAGTTCTTATGGGCAAGACTTTATCTACAGGACCTTGTGGTTGTTTTCGTAGCGCCAATATCCGAACTCACCGAGGAATCACATGCGGTACAAGATGCTAGGTAAATCGGGGCTTCGGGTTTCTGAAATTTGTCTAGGAACGATGAGTTTTGGCCAGAACTGGCCCTTCGGTGCCGACGAGAAAACCAGTCACCGAATCTTAGATGCCTATGCCGATGCAGGCGGCAACTTCCTCGACACAGCAAACAAGTACCACAACGGCGAAACCGAAGAGTATTTAGGGCGTTGGCTGAAAGGTCGCCGCGATCGCGTGGTCGTAGCAACGAAATATTCCCTCGCCATGGATCACACCGATCCCAACGCTGCAGGTAATCATCGCAAAAACATGATGCAGGCCGTCGAAGGCAGCTTGAAACGACTGCAAACCGAGGCGATCGACCTATTCTGGGTACACGTTTACGACGAAGATACCCCTATCGAAGAAACCATGCGGGCACTCGACGATTTAGTCAGGATGGGAAAAGTCCACTACATCGGTATTAGCGACACACCTGCGTGGGTCATCAGCGCCGCCCACGTCATATCTGAAATGGGGAGCGCGCTCCCCATCAGCGCTATTCAAGTGGAATACAGTTTACTAGCGCGTACCCCAGAGCGAGATCTACTGCCGATGGCCCACCACTTTGGCATGGCAGTCACCGCCTGGGCACCAATGGCCGGAGGGGTATTGACCGGCAAATACACTCGTAACCAAGAGAACGACTCCCTCAGAAAAGCTGGCAACGAGGAGAAAGAACGCACCTCAGAATCCAGTCTCAACATCGCGAGAACTGTAGACGCGATCGCAGACGAACTCGGCGCTACATCTGCGCAAGTGGCCGTAGCCTGGGTGCTATCGCGCGGCTACAGCTACTTCCCCATTGTTGGCGCTCGCAAAGTCTCTCAAATAGAAGATGTTATAGGTGCTGCCGAGCTGCAACTATCCGAGGTACAGCTTCAACAGCTCGACCAAATTACTGCCATTGAGTTGGGGTTTCCACACGATTTTCTTGCCAGCGAGCACGTTCTCGACATGGGCAAGGGAGAGATTCGCAGCAAAATCAATTTCCGACCCAAGCAGTACTGAGGTACTCGCATAGAAGGCAGGTTTCAGAATGCCGCGATCTCCTCTTAGGTTTCAGTCCACTACTTAGGCGATCGTTCTCAACGCAAAACTATACGACCAGACCAAATACTCTCGTCAAAGAAATTACTGCTCAACATATTTCAGTATTCTAAATATAGCTAATAGGAACGCGATCCCCAGCCAAAAAGTTCGGATTGAAAGCAATACATGCTTACTAATTCAGCGCTCATCTTTCTCATTTGACACTATCGATACAAAAACAATATACCAAGCCAAGCGAAGATGTGTATCACAATGCATTCGGCTAGATTTTCTCCCATTCAATATTCACCATACGCTTATC
>JBCBVC010000116.1:0-13720 GCA_039817845.1 Cyanobacteria bacterium J06642_2 | reverse complement strand
GAAAAACGTCAGCTTGACGATAGTATTCGGCTGTTTTGCTGCGGGATATAGGGCCTATCCAGCGCAGATTACTTTGACTGAGGAGATCCGGCGATCGCTCGATGCCAATCGGCCCTACCAGCCAAAACTCGACGGGCAGGGATTGCACTCTTGCTGCTGCGTCCAGCAACGCAGCAAGACCCTTACGCAGAATTGTTTGTCCGAGGAACAGCACTCGTAAGGGGCGATCGCGATCGAAGCTTTTGGGGTAGGTGCGCTGAAATCCTGCGGCTGCGATCGGAGCTTGATAGGCCAGCGGTAGGATGCGCAGTTTAGCGGGATGAATGCCTGCTTTTTCCAATGCCTGTTGCGACCACGGCGAATTGACGGCGATGCGATCGGCTAATTCACATTCCTGCTGCCAGGTGTCCCAATACGAAGTAGGAGCAGCTTTCCAGGTTCTGGCTAGCTCGGGATGGCGATCGCTTTCTTGGCGGACGATATCTTCTTCTACGGGACCGGGATCGATTTGGCCGAGTACGGTCGTCCAACCCTCTGACTTGGCGTAACGGAAGAGTTCGAGGGCGGCGTAGCTGTAGGCAAATAGAACGGGAGGACTGTTGAGGCGAGCGAGTTGTCCCCTCCAGCTGCGGAGAACGGAGATGGTCTTTCCCTGGAACCAATGATTGCGAGCAATCGTGCTAGGCCAGCCGATTTGTTTTCGTATTTTCTGAGCGAGTTCGAATCCGATGAGTGATGCTGTAAAGCCTCGCGTGGCAGCACTGGCTAGGTCGGGATGATGGCGTTCTTTCAAACTACGTGAGACATTGGCGGGTAGGACGTACCACATCGAGCGTGGTGGCACCCAAGCATCGGCAATCAGCCCAAAAAGGCGATCGCGAGCGTGCAGCGATCGCGGGATAGCGTAGTGTTCGCGTGCCCCAATTTGACAGCAAATCCACTGTGGCATCGACATAGCAAGTGATAGGCCCGACAGGCGAGGTTTGAGACTGGAGCAGTGTGAGAGAGGCTGCCCGGTATTTACTTCGATGCAGGTTGAGACGCAGAAGGACGCTTGAATTTACGCTGTAACTTTTGCCAAATCAACGATAGTAACGGTCGCTTATCTTTCAGCGTCAGCACGCCTAGATCGGGTAGAAAGAGGCGCAAACGCTGCGTTTGGTTGATTTCTGCAGCAATAGCTGGCAAGTGAGGATGTCTGCCGTGCAGAATTTTAACCGTTCCGGCTACGCGGGTGGGATAGATGAAGCGACAGTTATATTCTCCGTGCAGGACGGCTAGTTTGATATCGGGATGATTATAGAGCGCTTCGCGAAAAGGTGGCTGGTCAGGACAATACCAGCTCTTGATTCGCTCGCGATCGCGATGGTAAAGGTCGGCCCAGGTCTGAAATAAAGCAGCAACTGCCGGGGATTGACGATAGACAATCACGCCGGTGTTGAGCTCGGGAAAACAGTCGGGCACGGTATCGAGAGATTGGTGAAAGGCGATCGCTCCTTGTGCTGCGGCGAGATCGTAGCGATCGAGTAAGTTAAACAGCTCTGAAATGTCAGCGCACAGATACGTGTCAGTATCCAGAAAAATCGTGCGCTCGAACGGAGATTGCAGCATGTACGACACTTTGTCGCCAAAGCCCGACTGTGGTTTGTCGATCGACACGTGGCGATCGACGTGCGGATCTGACACGGCCTCATCGGCAAATAGCGCAATAGGCACGTCAGGCATATGGGCTTTGACGCTGGCGGCCGCCTGACATGCTTCTTTGACGTACTTCTTACCGCTAGCAATGTAAATAATTCCCGCTGACACCGGTGTTCTCCTGTTGCGATCGCCGTGTCTGTATGGAATCCACTCACTACCGTACACGCATTCGCGTTTGGGAACGATGGTTCCTATATTGACCTGTCAATGACTCGACCGAGGGATGATTTTTCAGGTTTCGACAGATGCATGCCCTGCAGATTCAAGACACACATCTGCCTCGGCTACCAACGTTCTAATGCCACATGCATTTGAATGTAGGCAGCTCTATACGACAGGTTCGACTGGATCGACTTCAGAGCGGCGACGGCGCAGAAGCGATCGCCCGCCCAAGGTACTCAGTGCCAGGATGCCCAGCATGGTTGAGGGTTCGGGAACTTCCTCAGTAGGAGGTGGGCCATCTGTGCCCCCTCCGGCCTGAGATTCGGTCACAATCGTGACTGAAAAACCGGTTTGGCTACCAGCATCGTTGATGGATAAATAGTCGGGAATCGCTTTGTCGAACCCGACGTGGGACGATACGCCCCAATTACTCAGACCAGCGGTAGTCAGGCCTTCGTTCACGGGGAAGGTAGCAGTTGCAGGAGGAATGACGACACTTTCTTCCTGGAAATAGTTGAGGAATCCGTCCAGTTCGCTTTTCAGGAATGAGTCGTCATCTAACCACCACTGGCTTCCCGACCCCGAAAATCCATCCGGAAGAGAAACGATGCCTAAGCCAGACCCACTGGCCGCCCAGTTGACTGCATTAATCAAAAATCCGCGCGGGCCGTTATCTACAGCGCCAGGGCTATTGATGTAATGCCAGTCGGCATCCTGGCCGCTCAAGAAAGTGCGCGTGCCGCGAGCACCTTCAATAGACGCTTTGTTATTCAAAATGCCGGTCGAGTCGAAGCCCAAGCCAAAGGTTTGGGAACTGCCGATAACGAACACGTCGAAATCGGAAAAGGTCGGCGCTGGTCCCAACGGGTCGAAAAAGCTGAGATTCCAATCCAGCGCGCCATCTCCGTCGGGGTCATACGTCCCCGCACCTGCAGCTAACGTTGAAATTTGCGAGTTGTAGTTCGTACCTTGGCTGTACCACAGCACGTCAATGCTAGCGGCCATGGCCTCACCGGCGCTGCTCCAAGCAACCGCGATGACAGCCGCCATCTGGGTCGCGCGTAGCGATCGCGGGTGCCCGTGACACCATCCAAATAGTCGTTTCATAACAGACCTCCAGTTAGCAATACGCGATCGCCCGACGACCTCACGTTTAGGTCGTGCTGTAGGAGGAAAAGTGGTTTAGCGTCGTCACTTGCGACATCGCTAAACAGTAGAACTGGACACTTTTGCCTCCCGCCACCCCATCAAAACCTCCACGACAGGTAGAGGTTTGACGGTTGAGGTCGTCGTGCGAAACTCCTGCAAAACCGGAATTTTGCTAGCGATCGCTGTTTGTAGGCTACAGAAGCTTCTCAGTAAAACTTATGATCCAGATCGCAATACTGATGCGATCTCGTGCATAAAAAAGCATTAAACGAAACTATAGACTTAAAAACTGAGTTTCTATAGAGCTAAGCGAGTAAAAAATAATACTTAAATATCTTGCTCGTGCTGCGAGCATCATCGGAAAATAATGGCAAACGCTTCAATAATGGGCGTGGTCGCTCCAATCGCTGGAGGGTATTTGCGTGTTTTTTGCTGCGTCCAAACTGCTGCCTTTGCTGATTTACCCGTTAGGGTTAGCCTGTCTGCTGCTCGGTTTGAGCCTCGCTATATTCTGGCGGTTCCCTCGCGTTGCGGCAGCTTCGGTGGCAATCGCACTGACCGTATTACTTCTGGCTGGAAATGGCTGGGTGGCGAGTGCGCTAGTGCGATCGCTGGAATGGCAATATTTGCCTCCAGACGAAGTTCCTCAGGCAGAGGCGATTGTCGTACTGGGAGGAGGCACGGGTGCGCCCGATTACCCGCGTCCGTGGGTGGATCTCAATGATGCCGGTGACCGCGTCGTCTATGGTGCCAAATTGTTTCAGGAAGGAAAAGCACCTTGGTTAATCTTGAGTGGCGGTCGCGTAGCCTGGATGTCTGGCCAGATGCCTGAAGCTGACGATATGAGCGCGATCGCCACCGCGATGGGCGTACCACTTACGGCTATCTTGCCAGAACCCAATTCTCGTAACACTTACGAAAACGCCATTAACGTCCGTCAGATTCTTCAGGAACGCAACATCGGGCGCATTTTGTTAGTAACCTCGGCCATGCACATGCCGCGATCGCTGGCCATCTTTCGCCATCTCGGTATGGACGCTGTTCCCATTCCTACCGACTATTGGGTAACTGATGCCGATATTGAGCCGAGCCTGGCAGGTTTTCTGCTCGGATGCTTGCCTGATGCCGAAAATCTACGTCAAACGAGCCGTGCGCTGAAGGAATACATCGGCACAGCAGTCTATCGCCTCAAAGGCTGGCTATAGATTGGGCAACTCAATCCGACTTAGGGAAGAAGCGCGCGTCAGCCACCTCTGACTGCTCTGGCGGATGGTTTCGCATCCCGTTGGTGACTGTAAAGCGGGGGAAACGGCAAAAACCCCGTACCGCGCGAACTTATGCTAGTGAGTGGGGCAGCTTCCCCCATGCCACAGTGCTCTCGCCCCTGCCGCTGTTCTCCTTCGGGCCGAGATTTGCAGGCCAAGCAGCACAAATCCTGCTACAGCCGTGACACTTCGCAACGCGCAACTGTTTCGAACTCGGTCGGATTGCGCATCACTATTGTCGGCCTTCAGATGGAGAAATGTATCGACAACTACATCAATATTCACGAAGACCTAACGGTACGGATTCCACGCACAGTAGCGGGAGATCGCCGGTACATCCGCATATCGATTAGGGCAATTGCTCTCGCAAACGTTGCTGCTGTTGATTGAACGCTCGCTCGGCTTCGGTAAGAACGGTACTGACTTGAGGTGATCGCATATCCCATTGCACTTCAGCCAGGAATAGGAGCGTGCCAGCTACAATCGCTCCGGTCAAGCCAAACTGCCAGTCGGGGGCCCAGCTGAGAACGGCAATACCGAGACCGTGCAGTGCTCCAGCGATACCAAATGTCCGCGATTGCATCCCAATGCCAGTCACCACGTAGCCCAATGCGCTCAATCCCAGCCACAGCGGACAGAGATTGACGAGCCCCGGTCCCCAGCCGGCAAAAATGCTGTAGTCCGTGACGGCCAACCCTCCACACATGAGCGCGCCCCACAGGTAAACGACCCAGCGCAAGCTCTCGACGCGCACCCAGTACCAGGCGAAGCGAGTCATGCAGGCGGAGCCTAAAACAGTTGCGATACTCCAGACAATTGCTTGGACGTGCCAACTAATGTAAGCAAATTGGGCCGTAGCGAAGATCGCGAAACAGATAACGCCCCAAACAACAAAAATCTGGTCAATACGTGTATAAAACGCCGAATAAAGCGTTAGACTGCCAACCTTCCAATTAATTCTCAGCAATCCAGTCAAGTCTTGAACGTCAAGTTCGGCTTGTTTGCAACGCAAGATGGGAGAACGAGAGCGCAACTTCGGCACAGACAGCTCCAGAAGATATTTGATTGATATTTAAAATGCATTCACATAACTTAACATATGGCTGTGACTCCGAGCATGGGGTTTGGGGCGATCTCGCCCCCCGGCGGACCGTGTCAGAATAAATGCATGATAACTGTAGCCATTCGTTCGGCGGATCACGCCTATCAGTATCGGCCTGCACCTGATGGTGCACCAACGCTGGTTTTCATTCACGGATGGATGTTAAGCCGTCATTACTGGCAGCCGTTATGCGATCGCCTGCACGACGACTACGGCTATTTGACTTACGATTTACGCGGATTCGGCGACTCGGGGCTGGGTCGAACCGATTCTTTCTCGCTGCAAAGCTACGCCTCCGATCTGGTCGAACTCGTGGACGCTCTCGGCCTCAGCAAGGTTTGGCTAGTGGGGCATTCGATGGGGGGAAGCATTGCGCTTTGGGCTGCTGACCTCGCGCCTGCGGTCGTCTCGGGCATTATGTGTGTAAATGCCGGAGGTGGTATTTACATCAAGGATGAATTTGAGAAATTTCGTCGTTTCGGGACGCAGCTGGTAAAGATGCGATCGCCTTGGATGGTGTGGCTACCTGGTTTGTCCTGGTATTTTGGTCGCGACAGCGTGTTCGAGCCTTTAGCAAAGCGATGGGGGCGGCAGAGAGTGCGCGACTTTTTAGCGGCTCATCCGACAGCAGCTACGGGGGCGTTACTGGATACAACGACGGAAGGCGAAGTACACCTGCTGCCTCAGGTGGTGGCTCGGCTGCAACAGCCCGCAATCTTCATCGCGGGCGAGAATGACGCCATTATGGAGCCTAAGTACGTCCATCACCTGGCTAGTTTCCATCGTGACTATGGTGCGTGTGGAGATAATATGGTCGAACTGGAGCGATGCGGACATTTGGCAATGCTGGAGCAGTCGGAGCGCGTAGCAGATATTTTGCGGCAAGCGATCGCTGCTAAGTTTCAAGTTGGTTCCGCGAGTTAAACACATTCTCAAGCTCTGACAGTTCGCCATCGCAAAACAAGCGAACCTAGAACGCCATTGAAGATATGGTTTGGCGCTTGCTTTGATCGAATATGGGAGCGGGTATTACGTGGCTATTCTCGTTGAGCGAATAGCCATAGGCCCAAGCTGACGAATACTCCTCCCAGGGCTCGGTTGAACTATCTGACTGCTTGACGTTGGCCTTTGAACCAGGAAAATGCGAAGCCCGCTCCGAAAACCAGCAGGGCTTCCCAGATGAGTGCAATGCCAATCACGATCGCGCCCAAAATCACGATTTGCTACCAAGCCGCACCAGGAGCGGGATCGACAAACTGAGGCAGAAACGCCAAGAAAAAGATTGCAACTTTGGGATTGAGAACGTCCACGAGAACGCCCTGACGAAACGCTGCCAAGGGCGAGACTGGTTTCATTTCCGGTTTGTCTTCCAAGGCTAGAGCTACGCCTTTAGAGCGTAGGGCCTGGATGCCGAGCCAGATGAGATATCCGGCTCCAGCCATCTTCACGAGCGTAAATGCTGTGGCGGAAGCGGCCAAAATGGCGGAAATCCCGAGGGCAGCAGCCACCACGTGAATCATGGCACCCGTACAAACGCCCCAACTCGACATCAACCCGAGCGTGCGTCCTTGTGCCAGCATCCGACTGGGGATGTAGGCGCGATCCATGCCAGGGGTAACGTTCAAAACGATGGCAGCAACGAGGAAAGCAAGGAACTGCTCTAGACGTCCCATGGCAGGAATCTCATATAGGTTTACCCAATTTATCAAGTCACTATAGGGGCTGACCCTTTCTGAAAGTGTAAAGCTAGCAACGCATCACGCGCGATCGCCAAGGTTTGATGCAAATGTGCAGGCCCGTTATCTCGAAAGAGGAATCCCATAAGATGAGGGGTGGCCAGCAGAGCGAGGACGGGTATGACAGCAGGGCAAGAGGCGATTGTGAAGCCCTTGGCGGTAGCCATTTTGGCGGCAGGAAAAGGTACGCGCATGAAATCGTCGCTGCCGAAGGTGCTGCACGAATTGGGCGGGCAATCGCTGGTGGAGCGGGTGGTCAGGACGGTGTTGCCTCTCGGACCGGAGCGCTGTTTTGTCATCGTTGGCTATGCCCGAGATCGCGTCCGCGCAGCTCTGTCCGATTATCCGGTGGAGTTTGTCGAACAGCTCGAACAAAACGGGACGGGCCACGCCGTTCAGCAGGTGTTGCCTCATCTAAAAGCGTTTGATGGCGACCTGTTAGTGCTCAATGCTGACGTGCCGCTATTGCAAGAAAGTACGCTGCGATCGCTGCTGCAGACCCATCGCGATCGGCAAACGGCAGCTACTGTGCTTTCAGCTTGCGTACCTGACCCAACCGGTTACGGTCGGGCTATCTGCGATGCCAATCTCAATCTCGGCGCCATCGTCGAACATCGCGACTGTACTCCCGCGCAGCGGCAAGTCAATCGGATTAATTCGGGTATCTACTGCTTTCGCTGGCCAGATTTAGCGATGGCTCTGCCGCAGCTATCGACTGCCAATGACCAGAAAGAGTATTACTTGACGGATGCTATTGCCCTCGTTGCTAACGCAATTGCTGTGGATGTGGCAGACGAGCGCGAAATTCAGGGCATCAACGATCGCGTCCAACTCGCTCGGGCTTACGCTACGCTGCAAGAGCGCATCAAAGAATCCTGGATGCGGGCGGGCGTGACGCTCGTCGATCCGGACAGCATCACCATTGACGACGACGTAGAGATCGAACCCGACGCGATTCTGGAGCCACAAACGCACCTGCGCGGTCGCACTCTCGTGCGTTCGGGCTGTTGCATTGGCCCCAACACTACGATTGCCAACAGCACCATCGGCCCCGATAGTTGCGTGACGTACTCCGTGGTGACGGATGTCGAAGTGGGCGCAGAAAGTAGAATTGGACCGTTTGCTCACCTGCGTGGGAATGCCAACATTGGCGATCGCTGCCGCGTTGGCAATTTTGTCGAAGTGAAAAACTCTACGCTGCAAGCCGACACCAACGCCGCGCATTTGAGCTATCTAGGGGATGCCAGTCTCGGCCAACAGGTCAATATCGGGGCGGGAACGATTACCGCCAACTATGACGGCAAATACAAGCACCGGACGACGATTGGCGATCGCGCTAAAACGGGTTCGAATACAGTCTTAGTTGCGCCTATTACTCTTGGCGACGATGTCACTACGGCAGCAGGTTCTACGGTGACTGAATCGGTGGGTGATGATTGCTTGGTCGTCGCGCGATCGCGTCAGGTGAGTATTCCCGGCTGGCGGCCTCGGTGGGCGCTGGAGCAAGCTGCCGAATCCAATAACGATGATTAAAGCCCGACCGACGAGTCCTTCCGCTCCAAACCGTGGCGGTCGAGTTCGGTCAACGGAACGTCGGGAAGCTCATTCAGAAGCGCATCCCATGTCGAGTAAGTTTGCAGAGCCGTAACGACCACGGGCAACGGAGTCGCGAAAATATTCGAGAAATCTGCCTCTTCAGGGAACTGAAGTTGATAGGCAAGCTGTTCGACAGGTGGCTCGAATTGAGCGCAGATATCAGACCGATTGCCGCGCGCATCAACACGATACCAGCCCGTCTCTGCAAGATAAATCGCGTTGAAGCCATGCAGACAGTAAGGCGCGCCATTGTCGAACACGCTCAAGCGTTGATAGCAAAGCCCAGCGGGAATGTAGTTGGCCCGTAGCAGCGCGGCGAGGAGGTGACTTTTGGCGTAACAGTAGCCCGTGCGATAGCGAAGAACGTCGGAGGCTCGACATGTAACTGGATTGAGTTGATAGTCCGAGCTGTGCTGAATGTCGTCGCGTACCCATTCAAAACAGGCCCGCGCGATCGCTGCTTCGCTATCTCGACCGGCCGCCAGCGATCGCGCCTGGGCCAGCACTTGAGGGTGCTGCCAATCAACGATTTCATCTGCCTGGAGATATTCGCGCGCAACTGATGTCATCGGTCTTTTGATGATTGGCTTGGGAAATAAGATGATTACCCCGATGCGGGAGCATCGCTAGTCTTTGAATCCGTTTGCGGCTGAATTGTGCTGCGTAGTTCGTCCTTGATGCGAGCCACAATTGAGGCTTCGTCCATGCTGTCGAGAATTTGAGAGATTGCTGCTTTCGGTCCTAACTTCCCCCACGACGCACCGTTGGCCAGATAGTGTTTGGTTGCTTTACCGATGGCATAACAGGAGCCTCCCGCTACAGCTGCTTGTGTCAGCGCTACCGATGCGTATGCTCCCAGCGATAGTCCGCCCGTGACGGGAGCTGCGCTGCCCAAGAAGCTTTTGAGCGACCCCAGACCCAGCATGGCTAGCATCTCACTCGCGCCAATGCTGCCCATACTTAGCGCTATCTTTTGCAAGAGCTCGACTGCACCTTTACGGGTCATGGGCAAACCGTAGAGCTTCGAGAGCTGTACCACCAACATGACGTCTACCACGGCTCCGCCGATGGTATCGAAGACGGTGATGGGATTGAGGGCGACCACTGCTGCTTTAACGCGGGCTGCTTTCCACACCAGCTCGTCAGCATACTCCGAACGAATATCGAATTTGCGACGCACCAGCTGCTCGTTCAAACGATCGGCAAATAGCAAACTGTTCAGGGCCATCAGCGATCGCCCTTCTCGGTGCAAAATATCCATGATTTTCAGCCGTAGCGACTCTACGCGCGGCATGCCCTCTTTCAGGGTTGCCGTCATCGAGCCATCCGCTCGTCGCACAGGGACAGGGACGCGCGGCGCGGCTGAGGCCATCACGATCTCGTCGGGTGAAAGCAATTCTTTCAGGCGCTCGTCCCGAATCGTGGCGTAGATGGCATCGCGATCGGCGTCGGGATACTGGTCGACTTTGTTGAATACCAAAATCATGGGTTTCCCCGCTTCCCGCAAAGTCGAGAGAGCTTCAAATTCGACCCGCGTAATATCTCCTGAGACGACGAATAAGATCAGATCGGCCTTACGGGCAATCTCAAGAGCCAATGCTTCTCGCTCTTCGCCCCCGACTTCGTCAATGCCCGGCGTGTCAATCAGCTGAATGCGCGCGCCGTCAATGCTGGGTACTGTCACTCGCACGATCTCTCGCGATTGCCCAGCGGAAGTTGCAGGTAAAGGTTGCCGCGAAATATCCCAGTCCACTGCCTGCTGCTGACGCGTGACGCCGTGAGTCGGTCCCGTCTCGAAAGCAGGTGTACCTGCCAGCGCGTTCAACAACGACGACTTACCGCGCCCTACCATACCAAAAGCAGCGATGCGAACCAGGTCGTTTTCCAGCTTGTCGTAGGTACCCTGCAGTTCGGCCAGATCGGCTTCTAAGCCGTCGCGCTCGATTGCTACCAAATCCAGCGATGCAATCAAATTCCGCAAACTTTCTTTGGCATGTTGAAAGTTACGTTCGTCTTGCAGCGTATCCCGAGCTGGCATGTGAGGGGATTACCCAATATGAAAGCGCCTTTCTATCTTATCGAGTCAATCGGCTTCGATATTGCTGCCAAATCACAGACTGAGCCGTACCGGACTGCGGTTGGTTCGCACTTCGTAGTCTATGGGGACGAACAGCGATCGCCCGGTCATTTCTACGGGTTGTTCGATGCCGAGAATTTCCAGAATGGTTGGTGCGATATCGGCAAGACAGCCGTCTTGGCGGATTTCTACGTCATTACCGCGACCAGGAATTTTCTGTCCTTCTCCTTCGATCAAGATCAATGGCACGAGATTGGTCGTGTGGGCGGTCCAAGGATTGCCTTGCTCGTCCCACATGTACTCGGCGTTGCCGTGGTCGGCCGTAATCAACGCGGTCCCACCGGCCAGACCGATGGCCGAAATGAGCTCGCCCAAACAATCGTCAATGGTGGCAACAGCTTCTAACGCAGCCTCGTAGTTCCCCGTATGGCCCACCATGTCGGAGTTGGCGTAGTTAATCACCACGAGTGAATACACTTTCTTCACAATGGCAGCGGTTGCTCGATCCGTGACTTCGCGAGCTGACATCGCTGGAGCGCGATCGTACGTCGCGACGAGCGGACTAGGCACCAGCTCGCGAGTTTCTCCTGGTAATTCGTGTTCGATGCCGCCGTTGAAAAAGTAGGTGACGTGAGCGTATTTTTCCGTTTCAGCAATCCGCAACTGCCTGAGACCGCGATCGCTAATGACTTGTCCGAGAATATTGTCCAAATTTTGAGGCGGGAACAAGACTTTAACGGGCAAGCCAGAGGCATACTGCGTCATGGTTACCATGGTTAGCGGCTGAATGAATTCGCGCTCGAATCCGTCAAACTCGGGTACGACAAACGCCTGTACTAACTGGCGAGCCCGATCGGGACGAAAGTTAAAAACCAGCAGTGCATCTCCCGGCTCTACAGCACCGGGGGCTAGCCGCACGGGTGGAATGAATTCGTCAGTAACCCCCTCCTCATAGTGAGCTTTCAACACGGCCGCCGCCGAGAGCCCGTTACCCTCACCGCTAGAGGTCATAATCGCGTACATCTGCTCGGTGCGAGCCCAGCGGCGATCGCGATCCATGGCATAGTAGCGCCCGCCCAACGTGGCTAGCGTGCCTTTGCGACCTCGCTCCAATTTGCGTTCTAGCCGTTCCACAAATTCCACGCCGCGCTGTGGCCCCGTATCGCGACCGTCCGTGATGACGTGGATATAAGGATGCAGCTCCCAAGCTACAGCAATGTCGATTAGGGCTTCGAGATGAGCGATGTGAGCGTGAACGCCTCCATCAGAACACAGTCCGACAAAATGAAGCTTTCCTCCAGTGTTCTTCAGCTGCGCGCAGGTTTCTTTTATGGTGGCGTCAGAGGCTAGCGTGCCATCTTCGGTGGCATCTGAGATACGCACTAATTCTTGAGGTACGACTCGACCAGCTCCCAAGTTTAGGTGTCCGACTTCTGAGTTTCCCATTTGCCCGGTCGGCAGCCCCACTTCTTTCCCTGACGTGGCGATCAAAGTGTGCGGATAAGCTGCCCATAAGCTATCCATGACTGGCGTATGAGCATTGAGGATGGCATTTCCGTCCGATTCAGTTCGGTAGCCCCACCCGTCCAAAATAACGAGCACAACTGGGGATACGGGTATCACCGACATGAATGGGCCTCTCTCGAGATCGTCAGCAATCATATCATTCCCCCTTCACTTGCTAAGAGACGAAACCGTCGACCCGCTCGCGCAAATTATCTGCCTTTGAGGCTCGAATCAGCGATTTCTATGTCTACCATTTCTAGTTTGGCAATAGATCTTACATCTATTAATAAAACACCGACTATCTTTAAAAGTGGTTGATGAAATCAACACGAGTTTTGTCTCATCCGACTGCAACGCGATCGCGATACGCTACTACCAGCAAATCAACCCTTATTGGCACCCCATGTCTGGCGAGCAGCTGCGGATCTACGTTCCTCCTCATCCCTTGATTAAGCATTGGTTGACCCTCGTGCGCGACGTAAGTACACCTATGCCTTTATTTAGAACGGCATTGGGAGAGTTGGGTCGCTGGTTGACCTACGAAGCGCTACGTGATTGGTTGCCCACACAGGTAATCCGCGTGCAGACTCCATTAGCAGAAACGGATGCTGAAATTCTTGATATTGATGCGTCTTTAGCAATCATTCCGATCTTGCGAGCTGGGTTGGCAATGGTAGAGAGTTGTCAATCTCTCGTACCCGCGGCCAGGATTTATCATTTGGGCTATAGGCGGAATGAAGAAACGCTAGATGCTACCTGCTACCTCGATAACCTGCCAAAAACGTTGTCATCTAACACTCGTATTCTGATTACTGAACCTATGTTGGCTACTGGAGGAACATTGGTCTCAGTATTAGAGGATTTAGAGCGTCGGGGCGCAACGCTCGGTTTGGTGCGAGTCATTTCAGCGATCGCTGCCGCTCCAGCCTTACAGAACATCGGCGCTCGCTATGGTGCCATTAACATCTATGCTGCTGCGATTGACGAACACTTGAACGACCGAGGATTTATCGTGCCTGGCTTGGGAGATGCAGGCGATCGTGCGTTCGGCACGGAGTAAGCGCGATCGCCATTGACGGCGGCAATCCCTGCTATAGCATCCGTCAAGCTGCTTAGGACGTTTTAGCTATCCAGAACCCAGGCGCAGTTAGGGCCTCTGTGTCCCTAACTAAAACGTCAAGAGCAATACCGTCTGGAGCTTGGATTTAATGCAGGCAGCTACTGCAATCGTCAGAGAAATAGCCTTCCCCCAGAGGGAAAGGCTAAATGTGAACCTATATTCCTACTGTCGGAGTTACCCAACCAAGGGCACACCAATCAATAAAGCATTCGATGCATTAAGCATTGATAGCCGGAGCAGCTAGAGCCACCGGAGCAGCCTCGCCCGCAGCCAAATCCAAGGGGAAGTTGTGCGCATTACGCTCGT
>JBCBVC010000115.1:0-13910 GCA_039817845.1 Cyanobacteria bacterium J06642_2 | reverse complement strand
TTGTGGCGAGGTCAACTAGAGGCTGCGATGGCTCAGTTTGAGGCCCATACGGGACGACAAACTCAGAACTTTGTAGCCTATCTGGAGCGCCATCGCCATCGGATCGTCAACTACGATACGTGCAGACCAAGCAGATTGCCTCGATAGACTTCAGGGTAGTTGAGTCAGCCATCAAACAGATCAGATAGCTCATCGGATGAAACCCTTGGGAGCGCAATGGGATACCAGAAGGGTGAATGCCATGCTCAATGTCAGGCGTGCCTATCTCAATGGGAACTATGCTCTGAGCTGTTCTGCCTAGCTTTTCGC
The DNA here is from genome assembly GCA_039817845.1 of Cyanobacteria bacterium J06642_2. Lineage (GTDB taxonomy): Bacteria > Cyanobacteriota > Cyanobacteriia > Thermostichales > PCC-7336 > JBCBTL01. Next base: position 13,601 of record JBCBVC010000115.1, on the reverse strand, counting down.
CGTCAGTGGATGCTCCTTATGTTTCTTTTTCTGGCTCACCTACTCTATCTCCTGGTAATGCAGGCTGTTCTAACAGACCTGAAGGCCTTCCATTAGCTGCGCTGGCTGCCAGCATGTCCCGCAAGTCTTCTACGCTACGGAGGTGGAGGTCGCGTTGGGGAAACGGAATTTCGATGCCGTGCTGCTTAAATTCAGCCAAAATCGCCAAATTCAGTTCGCTTTCCAAATCGAACCGAGCTTGCGGACGGCTCGTCCACACCAGCAAGTCGAAATTTAGAGCCGAATCGCCAAACCCATTTAGCCACACGCGCGGTTCCGGATTAGTCAACACGCGCGGATTGGAACGAGCTGCTGCCAACATTGCTTCTTTCACTGCATCAGTGTCAGAAGCGTAAGCTACGCCTACGGTAATGTGAATGCGACAGCGCGGACTGCGGTAACTCCAATTCACTACATTGGCTTCCACAAAGCGGGAATTGGGTACGATGACGTAGATATTATCCTGGGTGCGAATTGCCGTTGCCCGAATGCTGATGCGCTCTACCGTGCCCTGTAAATCTTCAATTTCGATAAAGTCACCCACCTGAATGGGTCGCTCGAACAACACCACCAAGCCGCTGATGAAGTTGTTACTCAAATTTTGCAGTCCGAAACCAATCCCCAAACCAACCGCACCAGCCACCAGCGCGATCGAACTAAAATCAATCCCCGCCGACGGCAGCACGATAATGATGCCGATCAGCGTAAGCAAATACTGAATAGCAGTAGCAGTAGTTTCCTGCGTCCCTATATCTAAATTCGATCGCCGTAAAAAGCGCTCGCGCACCAGCAAACTGAGATTGCGGGCAATGACGTAGGCGATCGCGGCCAGAATGCCGAACAGAACCAGGCTGCTAATCGAAAACGCCGTATTGGGAATGATGGGTTGCTGGAGGAGCCCTAAAAAAGCCTGAGTACTTTGCCCTATTCGGAAGTAGAGCTCTCGCTGGATGTGGCGTAATAACGGTATGGCGTACAGAGCTAGGTGCAAGCAAACGCCGACGATCGCCACCCGTAGCAACCAGTGGAGGCAAAAGATGCCTAACTCCAGCCATCCCGACCAATTTTCACCCGTCCGCTCTCCGAGCAAAATCTGAATGCGCTGCAGGCCGCGATTGAGCAAACGCCACAATGGATAAATCGCCGCGATCGCCGTTAGTGAGGCTACCACACTCAGGGCCAGATAAAGAGGGCGGCGCGCTCTACGCAGGTCAATCTTGTCTTGGCGAGCTTGGACGAGCGCTTGCTCGAGGCGATCGTCCCACGCCTCTGCCACCTGCCGCACGTGGAGCAAACGTCGGCCTGCTGGAGCCTCTCCCAGTTCTGCGGCCGCATCTTCGTACGTCACCGTAAATAAAGGGATGCGGGTGTCGTTAAACTGTCCGACTTCGCCTAAGTAGAGGACGTATTGATTGTTGGTATCTTGCAACGCGCGCACGTCAGGCAAGGGAATAGTCCCATTGCTCCGGAACGAGAGAAATTTATCAATGCGACGAGTGACATTCAGCACCCGCAAATCGCTGGGAAACTGAGCTGAAGATTGCAGGTTGAAAACAGGCAAGCCATTGACGAGTAAAGGGGTTGGCTTGCCACGGGGCTCCGTCTCAGCTTGCGTCGGCTCGGCCTGAGAAAACTGGGATGGCTGCGGCAGATCCAACGTGACCGAGTTTGAATTTGTGTCCGGGCTGGGCGTTTGCGCTGGTGCAGTTGCATAGCAACTCAGCCCTAGAGCCAAAACGATTCCGCAACACAGTGCCAACAACACGCGTCGCCAGCGTTGCCACCAGCGATCGCTCCACTTGCTCTCGCACACTCCGTTCGTCAAAGTTGTCGCTCGCCTCTCCAGAAAAAGGGTTGGTTGTCGATGGAAACTCCAGCTCGATGGTCTAAACCTAAACTTGGGGGGCTACCTCCTGCAGGCGCCGTAGCATGACCGATTGCCCCAAGCCTAACGGCAGAAGTGACACGCCCTCCATCCGTAGTTGAACCCAGCCTTCTCCCCACAGCCATTCGTTCCAGCCGTCCATCCCCCCCCACAAAATCAGCGTTAGCTGACCGTCCGTCAGCTCCGTCACCTCATGCCCGAATTGCAGCGGCCCGATGCGCGTGAAAAACTGGCTACCCACTTCTAAAGACGGTGCCGCCGCATCGACCACCTCTAGTGGTTGTACCCAGCGAGATATGGTAGCCGGATCGGTTAAACATTTTCGCAACTGCGCTGCTGTGGCGTCTACTTCAATCCGCGTGGTCGAACTCTGCAATGTTCCCAGCATCGTATTTGCGTTCTCCTAACACCGCGATCGTTCGTATCATGGCTAGCTATCCGTATGCTACTCGCGAGCGGCGACCTTCACGCTTAACGAAGCGGCACGTTCTGAGGCGGTAGGCGATCGCGTGGAGGCATCAGAATCATGAGCGGATCGCCGATAGTGGTAATGCGCCAGGGTTCGAGGTTGTAATGGCGGGCAGCCATCAAAAATGGTGTCCCCCGCAGCAGGCGGGCTGTCATGACATTGGGTGGGATGAATGCGGTTAAATAGGGTTCGCGGACGCTGCCTATGTAGGCGTACGCCCCGTTGTCCAGCCAGCGACCGGCCACGGTGTTGGGGTCACCGGGAGCGGCAGCAGAGCCGCTGTGGATGAGATGGATCGCTGTAGGCGTAGCCAGTGTGGGGATATCGTCGAGAGCCGCATTGCCTTGACCGACGCGGAAAATATGGCGCGGGCCGCGCGAACTCATCAGCATCAAGTCAAACGGAAAAGGCGTGGGTTCGTTCAGGCTCAGCCAGGTACTGCGTTTGGCTTCGGGGGGTTTGACGTGGCGTACGGATAAGCCACCTGCCTGGAAAAACTCAGCGGCATCGTCGGTGGAATACGTAATCCACGGCTCTTTCTCGGCGGCATAGCTGTTGTAGAGCAGAACCGATTCCGTGGGCAGAAAAATAGCGCACATGGCTTGATACAAAGCTCGTTGCGACGACCCAAATAGCCACCCCGTTACGGCCCAACGCTTTTGAGTGGGATGGCGAGCCAATAGATCTGTAGTGGCCTGATTGTTGTAACGGACGGGCAAATCTCGGACGACGGTAACGGTATCGATCGCGTCTCCCTGGCCGCTGTAGGCATATCCTGTTTCCTCTACCCCTTGCTCGACGCCTCCATTGAGCTGATTCCAGAGCAGTGCGTCGGTTAAGTCACTATTGGGAGAGCCAAAATCGCCGTCGAGAAATTTCAGCGGTTGACCGCGATCGGCTGCTAAAGCGACAGCAGCGGGCCAGGCCGTATCCCGTTCCCACGTAAATACGACACCCGGCGGCGTCCAATTCAACCGTCGCCAAACGGCAGATAGCGATCGCGCATCAGGTGAATTCCACGCCGGGGCGATCGCGTTTTGCATGGCTTCCCGCAGGTTTTCTCCCGCGGGGAGCGGCGTACCGACCGCAGGCAGGCGGACGACCTCAGCAGGCTGAAACCGCTGCAAAAACAGAGGCGTATAGCGATCGTCGTTAATTAAAATTGGCCAGCGTCCGGCCAGGCTCCACTGTTGGATAGCCGCTAGAAAGGTCGCTTCATCGGGCACTAGAACCACGCGATCGACGGTCGGAACCTTCTGCCGGAGCTCGGCAATGCGGAGGCCGACGCGAATGGGCCAAGGGGGATTGTCAGGCTCGGTGGGTGGAGTTGCAGAGGGAGTGAGTTGCGATCGCGCTGGCACAGCCAACAAACACGCACATAACGCGAGGGCGATCGCCGAACGCAAAGATCTGAACACAGCGCGCGGCCTTTATCGAGGCTGGGTGAGGGGCAATTCTCCCCAGCCTAAACCATCTCTTGGCGAGCCTCCAGGGCGCGAGCGAGCGTGACCTCATCGGCATATTCCAAATCCGACCCGACGGGCAATCCAAATGCAATCCGAGTCATGCGCGGGGCGTGAGGCAGCTCCCGGAGAAAGTCGGCGACGACGTGCATGGTGACTTCTCCCTCCACGCTGGGGCCGATGGCCAGGATAATTTCTTCGGGTTTGTGTTGGGCAACGCGCTGGATCAGCGATCGCATGTTGAGCTGTTCGCTGCCGATGCCGTTCATGGGGGAAATTAAGCCGCCGAGGACGTGATACTTGCCCTTGAATTCGCGCGTGCGCTCCAGGGCGATCAAGTCTTTGGAATCCGCAACGATACAAATTTGGCGAGTATCGCGCTGCGGCGAGCGGCAGATTTCGCAGGGATCTTCCGCAGAAAAATGAAAGCAGGTGGAACAATGTTTGACCTGCTCTTTGGCTTCGAGCAATGCTCGCGCTAAGCCTTCCACTTCGGGTTTAGGTCGATTAAGCAGGTGCAGAGCCAAACGCTGCGCGGATTTGGGGCCGATACCGGGCAGCCGTTGCAGTTCCTCAATTAAGCGAGCCAGCGGGCGCGTGTACATGGGCAATCGAAATGCGAAAAGCGCTTGCCGCAATCTGCAAGCGCTAATGGATAAAGCAAACTCGAAGTCGACTACGCGCCGAATCCGGGGAGATCGATACCGCCCGTCAGGTCTTCCATCCGCTCGCGCATGGTTTCGGTGGAGCGAATGTAAGCGTCATTCATGGCGGTTAACAGCATTTCGGAAAGCGCTTCGGGAGTCTCCTGCAAGGCTTCAGGAGTCAGAGACACGCTGCGAGGCTCCTGGTTGCCACTCAAGGTGACTTTCACTTTGCCTTCCCCAGCCTCGCCAACAATCTCCATACTGTCGAGTTCCGTCTGAAGCTGCTGCGCGCCTTCACGGACTTGTTGGGCTTTTTTCAGCGCTTCCTGAATTTTTCCAAACGGTCCAAATCCTTTAGCCATTGAGATGCCTCTGTTTGAGCAGAACGACGGTGCAGCTAGTTTACCCCTGCCAATTATGCCATCCTTCATCAGATCCGCTAGCGTGCCAGGCAATCCTTTACCAGGTGGGGTCTTGCCATAATTCGACCGTGAGCGATCGCGGCGGCACGGCAGCAATACAAGAACAAACTGGTCCCCACAAGTCAGTGTCTACCTCGCAAGCATGGCAAGACCCGCGCAGGCATCCGGTAGGAATATCAATTCCAGCTCTGTGGGCTACCTGTAATAGCGAATCTCCTGGCATGGCTTCTACTGAAATGTCGTCCGGCAAAAAGCGCACGGTTACAGGTTGTGGGATTGGCTTTGCTTCCGGTTCGGTTGCAGAAAGATTGAGTTCTGTTTGCTCGTACTCGGCCACGATCGCCTCCCGCTAGCGCAGTCCGAAACGAGTCAGGCGATCGCACAGCCAATCGAAGAACCCGGCTGTATCTCCCAGCGCGTCGTCTGGAGACAGGCGATTGAGCAGTTGGCGACCGATGAGAGACAAACGATAGCGACTCGTAATACCCTGACCGTCCACTTCATGTCGCAAAGCTCCTACCTGAATCAGCCACGACATCGCACTTTCCGCAGCCAGTTCGGGCACGACGCGAGTCGTAAAGCCGAGTTCGCGCCCCCGCCAACCGCTAATTTCGGACAGGTCGACGCTGCGATCTCGCAGGGATTCCATTAGATGCCGCGTAAATGGCGAACAGCGCAATGCGCGTTCGGCACGACGGTAAATCGCTTCTGAATAGGCGATAGCGGGGGGAGACTGCACGTTCTGCACGCATTCAATATGGCTATTTTCACTTTAACAATCCTGCACTCGTTCTTTGCTGCTACAGAGCTAGGTTGCAAAACTGAGCCGATTGTTTATTTGTGTCAGCGTGCGATTGCCGAGTCATTTCTGAATGGTCAGCACGATCCCCCGAATTGAGAAGTTCGTGCTGCGATCGCGAGTAGGATTTACGCGCTTTCTACACAACTTCATCTCGCATTGATGTAGGCTAGTCGATGCAATATGCAGGACAGCTTGAAATGAGTCAGTCGTTAGATTACGACCTAATTATCATTGGTGCTGGAGTGGGAGGCCACGGAGCCGCTCTGCACGCGGTGGAATGCGGTCTAAAAACGGCGATTGTCGAGTCGGCAGAGATGGGGGGAACCTGTATCAATCGAGGCTGCATTCCTTCCAAAGCACTGTTGGCAGCTGCGGGTCGCCTGCGGGAGATTCAGCATGCTGACCATTTCGGAATTTCGGTGGGCGACGTATCTTTTGACCGAGAAGCGATCGCCAAACACGCCCACGATGTCGTAGCCAAAATTCGCGGCGATCTGACCAAATCTCTCGAACGTCTCAAAGTCGATATTTTGACTGGACATGGCAAGCTTCTAGCAGCCCAGACTGTGGAAGTCACCTCCACTGACGGCGAAGCTAACACCTACACGGCCAAAGACGTATTGATTGCGTCGGGTTCCGTTCCTTTCGTTCCTCCTGGTATTACGGTAGACGGCGAAACGGTGTTCACGAGCGATCGTGCCGTCCGGTTGGACTCTTTACCCAAAAAGCTCGCCATCATCGGTAGCGGCTACATCGGTCTGGAGTTTGCAGACGTATACACTGCTCTCGGCTGCGAAGTAGTGATGATCGAAGCCATGGACAAGCTGATGCCTGCTTTCGATCCCGATATCGCCCGTCTGGCCCAGCGTCTGCTGCTGAAAGGACGCAACATTGAAGCTATGGCTGGCGTCCTCGCAAAGAAAATTACTCCCGGCAGTCCGGTTCAAATCGAGCTTTCCAACGATACGACCCTAGAAGTGGATGCTTGTTTAGTAGCGACCGGACGCATTCCCGTCAGCAAAGATATGGGCTTGGAAGAGCTGGGCATCGACACCGGACGGCGCGGTTTCATTCCCGTGGACAATCGCTTGGCCACGTCTGTCCCCCACGTCTGGGCGATTGGCGATGTGACCGGCAAGATGATGTTGGCTCATACGGCTTCCGCACAAGGTATTGCAGCGGTCGAGGCAATGTGCGATCGCGATTCGAATGTGGATTATCACAGCATCCCGGCTGCAGTGTTCACTCATCCTGAGATGGGTTTTGTTGGACTAACCGAGCCGCAAGCGAAAGAGGAAGGCCATCAAGTGGGCGTGGCGCGGACGTATTTCGGTGGTAACTCGAAGGCGATCGCTGCTGCCGAAACGGACGGTATGGTCAAAGTCATTTTCGATAAATCCAGCGGCGAGCTCTTGGGCACTCACATCTTCGGTCCTCACGCTGCTGACCTGATTCATGAGGCTTCGCAGGCGATCGCCGAGCGTGCCAACGTCAAAGACCTGGCCAAGCTAGTTCACACCCATCCCACTTTGGCTGAGACCTTGGATGAAGCTTACAAGCGTGCTGCTCATGCCTGTGCATAGCTTACGTTTCTTTCCTAAGACTGATTGACGATTGCTCGAAGGACTTCAAGGACTTTCGTCCCACCTGGTTCATTGAGCCAGGTGGAAATAATCATGCTGGGCTGTAAAGCAAGTACCGGTGGCTTCTCGCCTAAGGAAATGTTCGCGCGAACACTTAACGAGCCGAACTAATTCAACTAAATTTATATTCCTTTCCATGCGTGGCAATATAACCTGATTTCAACACTGAATGTAGATGATATGGGAAGGAGGCATTCGTGAAACGGCAGGGTGTTGACGATTTTAAGAAGCTACGTACTCAAATCCAAGGTGTCTATGACGAGTTATCTATTCTCTCTAACAAGTCGCCAAATGATACCGTTAATACCTTCAAAATTGGATTCATCAATAGCCTTCTTCGCGATTCCAATACCTATTTAAGTGAAAAATATCGGCCCTTTCACAGTTTTCTGGAATTCGATCTGAATGAGTTACCGCAAAATAGCGATGTTGTCTTTATGATTTCTCAGTACTTACAGTGCTTTGAACGATTTCGCGCCGACAGCATAGTGAATCGACATGGAGGGTGGTATTGGGCCGTCGAGCCAGAAAAAGGCGAACAAGCTGAAGAACACGGGTTTGTCTATCTTTTATCTACCGCGCCAGAACACCTGAAGGACTAGCTCTTATTACCCCGTTCTGGATGGGAGTATCCGCCCAGGTGACTCGGAACTACCCAGAATAACGGCGACGGCGATCGCATAATAAATCCAAGCACTCACTCTACTCGCGAGCCAGTCCGATGGGTAAGCACGAATCGTCCGACTTTTCGGCAGAAGCGCGATCGGGGCTACCAATGGGGGGAGGATTGCCCGTTATTCAACAGTGGGCTGACTACACCCTCACGCCCGCAGGACCGAAGACTTGGGAAATTCTGTTCGGGAAAAGTGCCTGTCTTTCCTGTGCTTGGGGGACGGGCGGTCAAAAAGGGGGATTTACAAATGAGTTGGGAGAAACCCTGCAGCGCTGCGCCAAAAGCGTTGAAGCCATTTCCTCCGAGCTGCAGCCTGCCGTCAAGTCTCACTTCTTCGAGCGATACTTGATCGAAAATCTGCAACAGCTCACCTCTCGCGAAGCCGATCGCTTGGGGCGATTGAGCGTACCCCTGATTCTGCGGGAAGGGCGATCGCATTACGAGCGCATTGGCTGGGATGAAGTCTACGACTTGGTGGAAGAAGCCTTTCGACATCCTCCCGAGCGCGTCGCTTCATATAGTTCTGGGCGATCGTCCAACGAAGCCGCGTTTTTATTGCAGTTGATGCTGCGGGCTTTGGGGTCGAATAACTTAGCGGACTGCTCCGATCTCTGTCACCGCGCTTCTGCCGTAGGCTTGAAAGCGGTCTTTGGCACCGGAACGTCTTTGGTCAGTCTCGAAAGCCTGCGGCAATCGGATTGCGTCGTTCTGATTGGGTCTAACGCTCCGGCCAATCATCCCCGCTTGCTGAACGAATTAATTAAACTGCGCGATCGCGGCGGCACTGTCATCGCTATCAACCCCGTCCGCGAAGTGGGATTGGTCAAATTTGGCTCTCCTGCATATCCGCTCAAATCGCTGTTGCCCGGTTCTGAGATTGCCAGTCTTTTCTTACAGCCGATTCCAGGTAGCGATCTGGCTCTGCTGGTCGGCATCCAAAAGTCTTTGGTCGAACGCGACCTGATCGATACTGACTTCTTGCAAGCTCATACCGAGAATTGGCAGGCCGTGGTCGAGCGAGCCCGTTCGGCATCTTGGCAGCAGCTCGTCGATACCTGCGGCGTCAATCGAGAAGATATCGAAGCTGCTGCAACAGCGATCGCGCGCGCGCAGCGGGTTGTTTTTGCTTGGGCCATGGGCATTACGCAGCAGGCAAACGGGGTCGAGAACATCTGGGGCATTGCCAATACAGCGTTGTTAACCGGGAACGCGGGTAAACTCGGTGCCGGATTGATGCCGATACGGGGACATTCCAACGTCCAAGGTTTCGGGTCGATGGGGGTGAGCAATCAACTCAAAGACGAGATTCGGCAGGCCTTAGAGAAGCTGTTAGGGCGATCGCTCAACCGCGTGCCCGGATATGACGCGCGATCGCTGATGGATGCCGCCGATGCGGGTCAGGTCGATACGTTGCTGTGCTTAGGTGGTAACTTCTTTGCTGCCAATCCGGATTTAGAGCAAGCCAAACGCGCCTTGTCTCGCATAGACACGATTATCTACATGGCGACCAAGCCTAATCTCGGCCATTTCCACGGTTTGGCCCGCCGCAATACGTTGATTCTGCCGGTCTTCGCGCGCTTTGAAAATCCCCACAAAACCACGGTTGAATCGGGCAATAATTTTGTTCGACTCAATGATGAAGGCAAGACGCACTTACGCAATGCCGCTCTGGTCGCTGAGGTGGATTTCCTCATCGAGCTGGCCCATCGACTCCACGGGGATACTCCGGTCGATTGGCGCAGACTTAAAGATACTCGCTACGTGCGTCAGTTAATCGCGCAAACGATTCCGGGCTACGAAGCGATCGCCACCATCGACGACACCAAACGAGAATTCACGATCTCGGGGCGAATTTTCACGGAACCTCACTTCCCCACGCCATCGGGTAAGGCACAAATGCAAATGACGCCTCTTCCCAACCTCACGCTGCCTAACGTAGAAGATTTTGGGGTGTCTGAATCCGAGCGCGGCCTCGTGGTGGCGCTCATTACTGGCCGCAGCTACGGGCAACACAACACGGTCGTATATCGCACTGAAGATCGCTATCGCGGTATGCCCCACCGCCATTGCATTTTGATGAATGCTGAAGATGTTGCCGCTGCTGAACTGAAAAATCATCAGCGCGTTAGCATCCGAGGCAATGCAGGACAGTTGGACGATATCGAGATTATCTGCGGTGCGATTCGTCGCGGAGCCGCATTGATGTTTTACCCCGAAGCCAACGTATTGATGAAAGCTGAACTCGACCCGCGATCGCACACTCCAGCCTACAAACGAGTTCCCGTTCTAGTGCGCCCATCCTGAACTCGACAGTTGGCCCCCCTATCAAGCTCGTCTGCAAACTCAAGAACTAGTTGAAGCTTCGGTCTGACTGCGTGCAGAAGTGACCCCCACTACAATGGGTGGCATGGATTCGGGCTTGAGCTCACATGGCGATTATTTCTTCTCAGTCGCGCTCGGACGATGGAGCAGCACGGCGTAAGACTCGAGCTGAGAAGACGGACGTCAATCTCTTGACTCCACAGGCAACGGCTACTGATGTTGGGTCTGCGCAGCAAGAAGAATCGTTGCGACCGCGATCTCTCTCAGAATATGTCGGTCAGTCCGAACTCAAAGAAGTGTTGAATATTGCCATTGGCGCGGCCCAGTCTCGCTCCGAGCCATTAGATCACCTATTGTTCTACGGTCCGCCCGGCTTAGGGAAAACCACGATTTGTGCAGCTCTAGCTCACGAAATGGGCGTCAAGATGCATCTGACTACTGCCCCAGCCCTAGAAGGACCAAAAGATATTGCGGGTTATCTGGTTAATTTGAAGCCAGGAGATATCTTATTTGTCGATGAAATTCACCGCTTACCCAAAGTCACGGAAGAAATGCTGTATCCGGCCATGGAAGACTTTCGGTTGGATATCACGGTGGGTAAAGGGCGCTCGGCGCGCGTCACTAGCATCAACTTGGCTCGCTTCACCCTGGTTGGCGCGACGACGCGAGTAGGCGCGCTAACTGCTCCGTTGCGCGATCGCTTCGGTCTCGTCCAGCGCCTGCGCTTCTACGAAGTGAGTGAATTGGTGCAAATTGTCCGACGAACGGCCCGCTTGCTCGATACGCCTGTAGACGAAGCTGGAGCAACAGAAATCGCTGGGCGATCGCGAGGGACGCCTCGGATTGCCAATCGCCTGCTCAAGCGGGTGCGAGACTACGCTCAAGTGCGCGGCGACGGCAGTATCGATGCCGAAGTTGCAAAAGCAGCCCTAGAGCTCTTTGAAGTCGATCCGAAGGGACTGGATTGGACAGATCGCAAACTGTTGACTACGGCGATCGAGCATTACGACGGCGGTCCGGTCGGCCTAGAAACCCTCGCGGCTGCTACAGGCGAAGACTCGCAAACCATTGAAGAAGTCTACGAACCCTATTTGCTGCAAATTGGCTATCTCCAACGCACGCCTCGCGGCCGCGTCGTCATGCCTGCTGCATACGCTCATCTCGGTTATGAAACTTCAACACCTCTGAAGCTGTGGTAGTTCAAAGCAGTGTGAACTGAAGTGAGTGCACTCGTCTCCATTAAGGCCTTCGAGGGTCATTGCAGCCAACAACATGACGGTCTTGAGACAAACCGCGTTAAGGTAACGGGGCAGGCACCGAGGCAAAGTAGAGCTGTCGTGGCTGAGTTTGCATCCACATCTGAAATGCTTGGACTACCCGCTCCAGGGGTGTATCCAGTGGATGAAACGCGGTGGCAAGTTCATATCTGGTCGCCTGGAGCTCGCTTAGTATGCATCAAGCTTTTTGCAGATACCTCTTCTGAGCCTCGCGAGATCGCGCTTTCCTCTCTGTCTGACGCGCCCGATAATCCACTGAGTTACGGGCACTTTTTTACCGAAATCAACGGTCTTCAAACCGGGCAGGGATATCAGTTTGTTGTCGACGATCTCCCTACCCCCGATCCGGCCTCTCGTTGGCAACCCCACGGCGTTCACGGTCACTCCAACATCTTCGACCCGCGCGATTATGCCTGGGGCGATCGAGACTGGTCGGGAATCGCTCTAGCCGATTGCATCATCTACGAACTTCATATCGGTACATTCACTCCTGCTGGCACTTTTGAGAGCGCGATCGCGGCCATTCCTCACTTACTAGAATTGGGCATTACGGCGGTTGAAATTATGCCCGTAGCCCAGTTCCCCGGCGATCGCAATTGGGGCTATGACGGTACGTTCCCTTACGCCGTTCAGCACAGCTACGGCGGTCCGTTGGGACTGCAGCGATTTGTCGATGCCTGCCATCAGGCCGGACTCGCCGTGTTCCTCGACGTGGTCTACAACCATCTCGGGCACGAAGGCAATTATCTTTGGGATCGCGCTCCCTACTTCAGTCAAACCCACTTCACCCCCTGGGGACCGAGCATTAACGCTGACGGGCCGCACTCGGAACCCGTGCGCCATTACTTCATCGAAAATGCCCTCTACTGGCTGCGGGAGTTTCACCTTGACGGTCTGCGTTTGGACGCGATTGACTGCGTGATTGATGCGGGGGCAAATCCTTTCGTACGCGAGTTATCCGAGCGCGTCGCGTCTCTTTCACAGCAGCTCGATCGCCCGCTTCATTTAATTGGTGAAACGGCCCTGAATGACCCGCGCTTCGTACTGGAACGAGACCGAGCGGGTTACGGTTTATCCGGCCAGTGGGCCTTCGATTTTCAATTTGCCCTACATGCGTTGCTCACGGGCGAGCGGGAAACCTACTATATCGATTTCGGCTCGGCCCAGCAGCTCCAACAGGCCTTCGAACACCCCTTCGTCTTTTGCGGACATTATTCCCACTATTATCAACGGCGACGCGGCACTCCCGAGCCACCCCCTCTGCCTCCGGATCGCTTTGTCGTCTACAGCCAAAACCACGACCAAGTGGGCAATCGGCCTCAAGGCGATCGCCTCAGTACTCTTGTCGAACCTCACTTGGTTCGCTTGGCTGCAGGGCTAGTTTTACTTTCCCCTTACGTTCCACTCCTTTTCATGGGGGAGGAATACGGGGAAGTTGCGCCGTTTTATTTTTTCACGGAATTTTCAGACCAAACGGTGATTGAGGGCATGCGACGCGGCCGCGAGCGCGAAACGGGAGAACGCGATTCCGTCATCGACCCGCAGGATGCAGCTTGGTTCGCAGCCTCAAAACTCAACCTTTCTCTCAAGCACGAGACCGGGCATCAAACCCTCTTCCAGTTTTATCGCCGCCTTGTCGAACTACGTCGTCGCATTATTACGTCAGCAACTGAGTATGAAGTGCTTGCTGATTTGGGGGAGAGCGATCGCGTTTTTGCCATCCGCTACACCTCATTGGAGAGCGAAAGCATCGTCCTCTTTTGTTTGCCCGGAGAAGAAGAGACGACGTTACCTCAGAAGTTAAGCAACGATCTCGAATGGACCTGCCTACTTAATTCCAATGCAGAAGAGTTTGGCTGCGAGCGGAAGCAAACTTTCGACCAGGATGCTCGTTTTTCCGGCTCCATTTTCACCGCAAATGGCATTTGTCCCCGTCGAAAACTCGAAATAACTGTCTTG
>JBCBVC010000114.1:0-14016 GCA_039817845.1 Cyanobacteria bacterium J06642_2 | reverse complement strand
AAGAAGACAAAAAACCTATAGAGTTGGATGCTTCACTAGGATTTTCAAGCAGCCTTAGGAAAAAGAATAGAATAGCTAAATTGCTTACTTCCCCAGCTGCAGACAGGGTACTGAGCGCGCTAAGCAAAATCATCTGACGCCGACGGCGGGGACTCAAATGACCAACAAGCCGAAAAAAAGAGCCTAAGCTCCACCGAGATTTTAATGCCTGATTAGATTTCACTTAACTGCTGAACCGTATAGGACATGAGTGCACACAACAATAGAAGCTTAGCAGCAATCTCTGCTTGAATGCGAATGAAACCATATATGGCTTTCTCAAAATGAGAGATAAATGAAGATGCAAGCTGTACATATTTAAGACTGGGCTGTAGCCTAGCCTCAGCCAACTCATTTTGCAACTGCAATTAAATATATATGTCAGAGCCAAAAGTTCAGCTCTACTTCTATAAAGATCTTATAGATGATACATATGGTATCTTCCGCAGCAGAGTTATTGCCTTGCCGTAAATGAGTAGTCGGCTCTAGAAATGTGCCAATGCAAGCAAAGTACGAAAAGATCGTACTTTCGATAATCCACTGAATGTTAGGATAGGCATCAGTTTACGCTCCTGAGCCAGTCATATTGAAGCCAACTTGCCCGAGCTGCGACTGTGAGAAGATTGTCAAATATGGTCGTATCCATAGCAACATGCAAAATTTCAAGGCAAAGCCTGTCGCCATCAGTTTGCAGTTTGTTGAATCACCTCAGCACCAACGGGGCGCTTCAGCCACCCAGGAGTCAATTGATCAGCTCTTGCTCGAGAAGATACTTGTAGCCGGTATCGCTAGAGTTTGCGAAGTTTGATGAAAGCTAGTTGCAGGGCTACGTCAATTGCAAGTACGAGGCGGTGCCTCGGCAGGTGAATGTGTCGTCAAAAAAAGAACAGCTGGCGGTTCAATGGGATGAGATGCGATCGCTTATGGGAGAGAAAGGCAACCAGCAATGACATAGACTAGCTCTGGATATCAACCCTGGCAAGATTGTCGACATTCATGTGGGCGCTTGCTCCAGCCAGGGAACCCAGAGCAGTGGCGTTCATTGCTGATGTCTTACTGCCAATGCGCGGTGAGTGACACCGATTTGGGGAATGCCTATGTTCTTATCTTTCCCCAGAAACGCCACAAAGCTGTAGGCAAAGAAACTAAACTGGCAAAACCAGTATGTTGAGCGTTTCAACTATGTGATGCGTCAGCGAGTTTCACGCTTAGTATGCAAAGCTCTCCCCTTGGCCAAAAAGCTTGAAAATCAACTTGAGCTATCTGGATGTTTGTTCACAGTGACAACGTATCCTTGCATGTTTAGGACTATCCCCTTCTGTGAGTTTCAGCTTCATCATTTTCGGATTCCAAAACTAGGGCCTTCAAACTTGATTGCCTGTGGAAGCAGATACCAGGGGATATCGGGATAGGCATGATGTTCCCCGTGGTAACCGAAGTGGTAGCAAGCCAGTAACGACCAAAACTCGTGATAGTAATAGCTTCGAGCTCTTCCGCTAAGAGCGTTATCCGATCTGGAATGGTGGGGGAGGTAAGTCCCAAAGAAGAACAGTTGCACCGAACTCAAGCACCAAGGCAGCAGCCAGAACATGACTAATGACTGTAAGCTCAACTCAGCTACGATCGCTACCATCCCAATGGAAACCATACCTGCAGCGATAGAAACGAGTTGGCGAGAACTGATGTAAGTGGCCACAAACTTGAGGTACCAGCGACACGCACTCAGGATCGAAGATGCACCCTTACTCTCGTGAAAGTCAGGATCGCGAGCTTCGGTGGCAAAGCAATGGTGCTTCCAGTGCAGTCGGCGGCAGGTGTCGTAGGACAAGCATCCGTAGAGTCCTAACGCTAGCTGACCGAAGCGACGATTAACGCTCGGGAACTGCGGCAGGAGACTGCCGTGCATGACATCGTGGGCGATCGCAAATAGGCCCGTATGCAAAAAAGTTCTGAGTCCAACTCCCATAATTACAAAGAGAACCGAGCTCTCGGACACATTCCAGGAGCACAGCCAGAACAAGGTTGAGAACCACGTCAAAAAAATCACGCAGGCAAGCGCAACTCCGACCCAGGCAACCTCGCCTGCTCTATTTACCCGTAACGAGTGTCGGCTGAAATTAATCGCGGTCATTGAGATGCTTAAATTTTGTTTCGGACTGAGTACGAACGTCCTGAAGACGGTGGAAGCTAAGGTTTCATTCAGGTCAATTTGCCAGGCCTTTATCTGGACCGCGCCCATTGATGATGCAATCCAAGCTGTCTCTTGCACCCCGTTACCACCTGGACGATGAAACCGTTTGGCTGGTGGGAATCGATCCGGTTCGCCGTTATTGGATTCAAGTCAATGGCGATTCGATGATGAGAGTCGCTATCCCGGGTCTATTACTGTCCGAGCAACAGGAATTCAAAAGCGCAATATTGGACTTCCGTTCGCTGCAACAGGATCAAACCTTGACCTTGTCCACATTCTCGAAGCGAGCCCTCGTGATTCATCGTGTGGCCGAGAACTTATACGCCATACCCCATCCAGTCGATGGTGCGATTGCTTGGCACTTATTCGATCGCGAAACGATCGAATCTTTCTTGCTAACAGCTCATGAAGACTGGAAGTGCGCGCCCCAGGATGTCGCCCTGGGACGCGAGCTCGTTTTTAAAGCCTGGCAACAGTCTTGCGCTGCCTAGTCCAGTCTGCTTCCGGCTCCGGGCACTAACTCTTCGGAAAGGGAAGCAGCGAAGGGACGTATCTTCAGCAGCTCTTCCAAAGAGGCCAACAGGTTGACACGAACGGATTCGATTTCGCCACTGGCTGTCAACATAAATTGCCATGCCACGTTGACGTTGAAGACAAGAGCCGTCACCTTACCCCGTACGTCAACTTGAATGCGACTGTCTGCCAGAGGATGAACTTCTACCGTGTGAGGCGAGGCCTCCATGCCGTCAGCTTCCCGATCCAGGTAGACCGCGATCGCATCTCTACCAACAATCGGCGGCTCGAAAGGAGGATAAAGACTACCCTCCTCGGCAAAGAGTGCAGTGACTGCATCGAACTCACCACGATTAAAGGCGGAGAAGTAGCGACATACAATCGCTGCCTCATCTTCTGAGGTCAGCAACGCCAAGGGTTGACGCTTTGAGGGTTGGGTAGACATGATTGGTGACACCTAGCTGAGAGGGTCTATGCCCATCTTGCCGACAACCAAGCGTAGGACAGCAATCTGCTGGCCAAATTCAAGCCTTACGATTTTGCTGTAGACAGCCGCCGCTGGAGCAGAGAGTTGATAGCCTACCGGAACCGGAACCACTTCTCCAGAGCGCATCCACTCAGCCAGCTGGTACCAAAAGGCTAACTTGTTGTTGCTCGACAGCAGACCGTAAGCACGCGTCAAGGGATTGTTGACTCTGCCTACCAAGTCGCGCATCACTTCTAGCTGCTCTTCGTGGGACAAACTTGCCACCTCGTAGATGAGACCACCAGCCAGCTTGATGCGCTCCGTAGCACCGGGAGCAGCAGGAGTAATCAGGCCTCCCATGTTTTCGTAAAGAACCCACAACAGCCCTAACTGGTCGTCGACAGACAGGCTCTGAATTGCGTCCACAGCCTGAGCCGGATTGACGTAGACATTGGACACAGAGGCTTTATCAGCGGTAAGAAGCATTGGATTAAATCTCTTCGTGCCGAGAGGTTATATTGCTTAATGTAATACATTATTAATTTATGTATCAATAGCTTGACTCGTTATCAAACATAAAGTGAGGGATTGAGCAGTTTATCTTTTCAGGACTGAGTTCTCGGCATTCACCTGCATCTGCAAAGTCATTTCAAAGGCATGGAAGGTATCAGACGAGTTAATTCGGTCCTATGGGATCGAATTCAGGATTAAGAGTCAAGTTCGTAAGAGGAGCTTATCTTGGTAGATTTAACGACATCGCGCATTGTTGAAATGGCATGGGAAGATCGCACTCCGTTCGAAGCCATTGAAGAGCAGTTCGGTCTCAGCGAGGCAGACGTTGTTCGACTCATGCGACGCGAACTGAGGCCATCGTCATTCAAGCTTTGGCGGAAACGTGTCAAGGGTCGCAAAACGAAACACGTGCACTTAAGATCGCCTGATATAACGCGAGCGTATTGCCCGACGCAAAACAAACCCCGATCCTCCCGTTTTCGATAATTCGGGTGGAAAGGGAAACAAACTTGGCCATAGACACAACAAGATTTGTCGAATCGAGCCCTCTCGATAAAAGCAAGTATCGACAATGGGTTGTCTTTTTCTCAGTTCTACAGATCTTTCATACTCACCATGACCGTTGCAGTCTACATCAATTCGAACAGCTTGCTGAGAACCGATGCAGCAGGTATGAGTAGCCATTAAGCTGCAATGCGCTCGAAGTGCACTATCACACCAATCCCAGTAGGAATGAAAAGCAGCGGCAGACGACTCAGAAGCACTGTCGAAGTCAAGTCGAGGAAGTCTGGCACGGGCTGTAACCGCACCCACAAGGTCGCGAATACATAGGTCATGCTCAGAACGGGATCAGGACTGGGAAGGTGCAAAGCGATCGCGCTGACTTCTCCTAACAGTTCGTATAGCATCAAGCTGCTTAGGACGTTTTAGCTGCCCAGAATCCAGGCGCAGTCAGGGCCTCTGTGTCCTAACTAAAACGTCAAGAGCAATATGCCAACAGGAGAGTGGTGCCGCACAAAAAGGCCATCCGCGAGTTCTACGTATATCTAGACAAGGAGTATTAGAATACTTATTCAAGTCAAGCCCAGATGAGTATTTCAACTCAAAATTTATTTCCCCGCTTATTATTTTTTGTTGCCAAGACAACGCTTATCTTCTCGAATAACTGTGTTCACGAGCCGATGCAGAGCGGGATTGGAAGCGAGTGCGGACATCCCCACCTAAAGTCAGAAATATCAACCCCCGGCGCAGCCATTGCAATTTAATTAAATCTTTATATACAATTCTTAACAGGTGCAAGCTTCGAGTCAATTCCCGATCGTGCAACAGATTTCAAGTTGTTGAAGCCTGCAGCACCAGCAGCGCTCAAAAGTACTGGATCGAAAAATGTGGACTCAACTTGCCTGTAAGGCCTCTATCTGGCTCATTTCAGAGATCGTTCTCGGATTTCTCGGTTACGACAATCTCGCTGACTGTGGCGAAAGTATGTTACTCATCTCTGAAAGTCTCGTGCTTGCAGCCGAGTACGAGGGTGAAATGAAGTACGCAACCTGCGGCTACCAGGTTCGTTCGGTCTAAGCTGCGATTCGCTTGCGACCGAACTCCGCACTTATCTCTTGCTGGGTCTACGAGTTGGCTCGACTCGTCAAGCTCTAGGTTTGCCACGCCGAACAGGTTTCGCTCTACTTTCTTCTCCTCATTCATTGGTTTCCCCATTCGCTATCGCCCCATGTTGCCCCCTTTTTCCACCCCACTGTCTCCTCTAGACTGGTCGAAATTTTTCTTGGCAACCTGCGGCACTCAAGTCCGCGTGTTCGGTCGAGAAAACTTGCCTGACGGAGCCGCGATCGTTGCAAGCAATCATCGCAGCGTCCTCGATCCTTTCGTCGTAATGTCAGCTTTGGCGTTACCCATCCGGTATGCTTGCCACTTCTATATGACTCAGGTTCCGGGCTTACGAGAGATTGTCGCTCGACTCAACTGTTTGCCGCTGGGAACGAGCAGGCGGCAACAGGTAGCGTTCTTACAGCAAGCCGAATCTTGTTTGCAGCGTCAAGCCGCTGTTGGCATTTTTCCAGAAGGTGTCGATTCCATGACGACACATCGCCCGCCACAACGCATGAGTCCATTCCATCGCGGTTTTGCTCAACTCGCACTGCGATCGCGCGTCGAGCCACTGCCGATCGTCCCTGTGGCCATCTGTCCGCGTTACGAATATCGCGCGCCCGATCTGCCGTTAGAGCTGTTTCGTTACTTCGACCCGACCGAACCTTCTTTTCAGACAGGCGGCAATCATCCCGTTGTCATGTATCGTGAGGTCGACATCAAAATCGCGCCGCCGATTTGGATTCGCGATCGCCAGCCCGTGCGCGGGCAAAAGCTGACTGAACTAGCCTCACGGCTCGCCAGCCAGACGCGCGGTCGCCTGCTGGAGCAAATCTACCAACCCTTCCACACATAAGAAGACCGCAGAATATTGACAACCGTACAGGCGGATTCGGGAATTGCCCCCGGCAACCGACACGAACTCAATATCTCGAATTGTTAAGTTTCTAAATAGTAAGGCTGTCAATTGCGACGGCAAGCCTTGAGGAACACACCATGAACGGTTCGCTTCGCGTTGGCACCCTTTTCGGAATTCCCTTTTACATCCACCCTTCCTGGTTTCTCGTGTTGGGCCTGGTGACATTGAGTTACGGCAGCGGCCTTGCCAATTTGTTTCCTGCCTCAGCTGGTTCTCTGCCCTGGCTACTGGGCTTAACTGCGGCGCTACTAATGTTTGCTTCAGTCCTCGCCCACGAGTTAGGCCACAGTTTCGTCGCCATCGCTCAAGGAATTGAGGTCAAATCGATCACGCTATTTCTGTTCGGCGGGCTAGCCAGTCTCGATAAAGAATCGCGCACGCCAGCAGGTGCATTTGGAGTGGCGATCGCCGGTCCAGCCGTCAGTCTGGTTCTCTTTGCACTTTTTAGTGCTTTAAAAGCAATCTCAGGACTAGCTGTTCCTTTAGTAGCTTTGTCTGGTCTGCTGGCATCGGTCAATCTCGCGCTGGCATTGTTCAACTTGATCCCAGGCTTACCTCTAGACGGAGGCAACATCCTCAAAGCTCTAATCTGGCAGGTCACTGATAACCCCTACAAGGGCACCAAGCTTGCGGCGCGAGCAGGACAGGCCTTCGGCTGGCTCGCCGTTGCGGCTGGAGTTATTCCTTGGCTAACGACAGGTAGCTTCGGGAATTTCTGGTACGCAGTCATCGGCTGGTTCTTGTTGCGCAACGCCGATCGCGCCGCACAGTCTGCAGATTTGAGCGATCGCATGTCTCAGTTGACAGCTGCAGATGCCGTAACACCTGATAGTCCGATCGTTTCAGAGCAATTAACGCTACGCCAATTTGCCAACACTTACGTTATCGGCAAGATGACGTGGCGACAGTATCTCGTTACCAATCTTGAGGGCCAACTCACTGGCACCTTGTCAGTCAACGATCTAAAGCGCATTCCCGTAGAAACCTGGCCTCAAGTTGAAGTCAAAGAGTTGATGCGTCCTTATGAGAATAAAACAACCATTGCGGCGGATGCTTCGCTTCTCGACGCGGTCAAAGCGCTTGAAGAGCGCAAGCTGTCCGAATTATCGGTGCTCGACCACGAGGGGCAATTGTTAGGACTACTGGAGAAGACTGCGATTCCGGAACTGCTGCGATCCCGGGGTTCGGGTCGTTCTGCACTGTCCTCCGAGTTGCAAGCGCAGTGAAAGTGCAGTCTTGCAGGCTAACAAAAAGCTTTTTACATACATTGAGTCGAACACCATGGATGCTGTACAAGACTACCTTCAAGCGATCGGTCGCATTGCCCTGTTAACTCCAGAAGCAGAAATCCGACTCGGCAAACAGGTTCAAGAGCTTATGAAGCTTAAAGGAGTCAAAGCTGACCTGACTGCTGAGCTAGATCGCACGCCAACGCCATCCGAATGGGCCCAACAGGCTGGATTAGAAACTGCAGAGCTGCAGCTGGCAGTTGAGCGCGGCGAACGAGCCAGACGCAAAATGGTGGAAGCTAATCTGCGCCTGGTCGTGTCAGTGGCCAAAAAGTATCTCAATCGCAACGTGGACATGCTCGATCTCATTCAGGAGGGCAGCATTGGGTTGCAAAGAGGAGTTGAAAAGTTCGACCCTAGCAAAGGATACAGATTTTCAACCTATGCCTACTGGTGGATTCGACAAGCCATGACCCGTGCAGTTTCCCAAACCAGTCGCGCCATTCGGTTGCCAATTCACGTCAGCGATAAGTTGAACAAAATTAAGAAAGCACAGCGCGTTCTGAGTCAACGCTTCGGACGAAATGCCACGATCGCAGAAA
Organism: Cyanobacteria bacterium J06642_2; assembly: GCA_039817845.1. Taxonomy (GTDB): domain Bacteria; phylum Cyanobacteriota; class Cyanobacteriia; order Thermostichales; family PCC-7336; genus JBCBTL01. The sequence continues at coordinate 5,939 of JBCBVC010000114.1, read as the reverse complement.
TAGCAGCGGAAACTGCCATGAAGGCTTCTGTAGTCCGCCTATGTCTGCAATATGCTCGCGACGCACTCTCATTGGATGTTCGCGTTGGGGATGGAGATACAGAGCTGGGCGATCTATTAGAAGATACGGGCGCGTCAGCGGACGAGAGCGTGGTTCGTTCTTCGCTTGAGGAAGACGTAAAACATGTGATGACAAAACTGACGCAGAAGGAGCGAGAAATCCTCACGTTGAGATTTGGACTCAATGGCTCGAAAGCGCTCACGCTCCGACAGATTGCGTCACAGCTCAACCTCAGTGCCGAGCGAGTGCGTCAAGTGGAACGCGCTGCCATGACTAAACTTCGGAGCACGAAGCAAGACCTTCATGCCTATCTAGTGAGCTAGATTGCAATGCCAAGCTCTGAATCAACTGAAATCTCACATCCAAAACGCCATCATCTGGTGATGTGAACCGATAGCTTGATGAGATTTAGGAATAATCACTTTACGGTTAACGCGAACCTAGGTAGAGAAAATAGTCTTACAGCGAAAATGTAAATTTATGTAAAATGCACTTAGAGATACTGAGGATTTCTAATGTTTCTACAGCAAATTACTACTCTTTTGAACAGCTCCGATCCTCAGAACCGCATGAGAGGCATTACAGAGTTACGAGGCCATTCGGCCGAAGATGCCGTGCCTCTGCTCAAATTACGCATGTTTGATAGTGAGTTCCTAATTCGTTCGTTTGTCGCAATGGGGCTCGGACATAAGAAAACGGAAGAAGGTTATGAGGCTTTACTGGACATCATTGCTCGCGAAACGGATATGAATGTCATTGCCGAGGCCGCTAATTCTTTAGCCATGTATGGCGATCGCGCTTTACCTCACTTAGAAGCCGTCTTTAAGCAACATCCTCACTGGTTAGTTCGTCAAAGTATTTTTGCTGCTCTGGAAGACTTTGATTGCCCCGCTCTCCTGCTCGAGCTCTGTCAAATTGGGTATGAGGGTGAAGACCCGGTCGTTCGACAAATCTCTGTAGCTGTGCTGCAAAAGTTGGCTGGTACGCCATGGCAAGAAGACGCGATTGCGCTCCTCTTGAAGGCAGCTGATGCAGAAGATGGTCTTGTAAGAGCGGAAGTTGCTCAAGCGCTGCGCTACTTTAGTGGTTCGCAGGCCGAAGCTGCCCTAAACAAGCTCCGTGGCGACGCCGACTACCGCGTCATCGGGGCAACCTTAGAGGGATTACTCCAGCTTTGAAGCTCTCGGTGGCAGGCGGTCAGTGCCTGGAAAAGTTTGTAGAGAACCGCTTGTACATTACCATCCTTCCCATCACTGCTTGTGGTGAAGCATGCCGATGAATTGTACTAGCAGTGATGGTGGCGATCGCCTGCAGTGAAATGCAGACACGATGTCGGGTTTGCCGCACAAAAGCTTGAAGACTTCTTAGAACAGCGTGATGGCCAGCCGTCAAGGGGTAAGGCCATATGATTGGGGCGCGCAGTCTGGATTTTCTGGATTGCGCGGCAAGGATTGCAACTTCTGGAAGGAGATGGTGCGTGCAGTCCAAATGCAGCAGCTCAAGACCGAGACTAATAATGATGTGTGGGTTCGAGTTTGGAGTGTTTGTGGGTCTCTCGACTAGCTGTCGGAGCCTCTATACCTTTCATCCATGCTCGGCGATCGCATGGCTGTGACAATGCTGCGGCAAAGACCCACATTCGCGCGGCGAGTTGGTCGACTCAGCAGACTTTCAGGTCGCAGGTCACTCGCCAGCTCTCGCAGTATGATAATGATTATCATTTTTGAAGTTATAACGAGACCGAGTCGATGAGTTCAGGCGTAAAGCCATTGCGCTGGATGTTGGGAGGGTTGAACCGTGCAAACTAGATTGAAGTGGCTGGCTAGTGGTGCGTTAGTTGCACTATGTCTGGTATCTGCTGGCAGAGCCGATGCTGAGGGGCATGAGGAGCGCCGTCAGTTTGACAGCCACGTCCACGGCATTACCAACATGAATGTGGCCGTCGAGAACGGCACCCTGGACATTGAGGTTGATAGTCCTGCTGCCAATATCGTGGGCTTCGAGCACCGCCCCGAGACAGCAGAGCAGGAGACGGCGATCGCTGAAGCTCTGGCACAGCTGGAAGCCGGTGATGTTGTTTTTATCTTGCCGGAGAATGCGGGATGTCAATTGATTGAAGCCAATGCTCAGACCTCCTTTTCGGAAGACGGAGAGGGCGAACATCACCATGAAGACGGAGAGCACCACGCCGAAGAGGGGCATGGTGAGGGAGACCATCATGACGAGCATGGTGATGACGAGCATGGTGATGACAAGCATGGTGATGACGAGCATCACCATGAAGAGGGCGAACATCACGCCGAAGATGGGGAAGAGGGGCATGGTGAGGAAGAACACCATCATGACGAGCATGGTGATGGTGACAAAGAGACTCATAGCGAAATTGCGGCCACTTATCGCTTTGAATGCGATCGCCCCGAGCAGTTAATGCAGATGGACGTGAAATTGTTCGAACAATTCCCTGGCATTGAGGAAATTGAAGTGCAATTGTTGAGTGAGACCGGGCAAACCTCCGTCGAACTCACGCCGGAGCAAGCGCAGTTGTCGTTCTGACCGGCTAGAGCCTCCTAAAGATAGTGACTGAAACTTATTCTGCCAGCGCGGATAACGTGGCGATCTCGCTGGCAGGCGTGACTTTTAAGTGGCCACGACAGCCCGAACCCGTTCTCGATATTGCCACATTGCAAATTAAGCAAGGAGAGCGGGTTTTTATCTCTGGTCCTAGCGGCAGTGGCAAAACCACGTTGTTGAATCTGTTGGCTGGAGTGACGGTTCCAGAATTTGGTCGATTGCAAATCCTCGATCGATGCACGACCAACATGAACGGGGCCAGTCGCGATCGCTTTCGGGCACAACACATCGGCTTAATTTTTCAGCTATTCAACCTGATTGCTTATCTTTCAGTCGTTGAAAACGTCGTGCTGCCCTGTTGGTTTGCTCCCGCTCGGCTCGCTAAGGCCCAAAAGCGCAGCGGTACGGTAGAAAATGAGGCCCTGCGACTGCTCGGTCATCTCGGCTTAGACGATCCCGACCTGTTGAAACGACCGGTCACCGCACTGAGCGTCGGACAACAGCAGCGCGTGGCAGCGGCAAGAGCGCTGATTGGAGAACCGGAAATTGCGATCGCCGACGAGCCGACGTCATCTTTGGATGCGGACTTGCGAGAAGCATTTATTCAACTGCTGTTTGCGGAATGCGATCGCCAGAAAACTACGCTGGTATTTGTCAGTCACGATCGTGCACTGGCCGGACTGTTCGACCGCAGCATCTCGCTACCGGACATCAATCGCGCTCGGCCCGCTAAAGGATAAGTCTCCATGTTCGTGTTCACCCTCGCGTTCAAAAGTCTGCGCAACCGCAAGTTTACGGTTGGTTTAACGGTGCTGTCGATCGCACTGAGCGTGATGCTGTTGCTGGGGGTGGAACGGATTCGGCGAGAGACGAAGGCGAGTTTTACCAACTCCATTTCTGGCACGGATTTAATTGTGGGGGCTCGCAGTGGGGCCATCCAGCTGTTGCTGTATTCGGTCTTTCGCATTGGCAATGCCACCAACAATATTTCCTGGCAGAGTGCGGAAGAGATTGCTCGCCATCCAGAGGTCGCGTGGACGATTCCCATTTCATTAGGGGATTCGCACCAAGGCTATCGAGTGATGGGCACGACGACGGACTACTTCGAGCATTTTCGCGTCGGGCGCGATCGCCCGCTCGAACTAGCAGAAGGACAAAGATTTGATGATGTCTATGATGCTGTGCTGGGGGCTGAAGTTGCGGCAGCACTAAATTATGACATTGACGACCAGATCGTCATCGCCCATGGAGCGGGCCGCGTCAGCCTGATCGAACATGCCGACAAACCGTTTCGCGTGGCAGGTATCCTGCAACCCACGGGGACGCCGGTCGATCGCACCGTTCACGTCAGCCTTGAGGGCATTGAAGCCATCCACATCGACTGGCAAGATGGTGCGCCACCTGTTCCTGGGTTGGAAATTTCTGCTGAGAGGGCGCGGCGACTGAGATTACAACCCACTCAGGTCACGGCGGTGCTCGTCGGCATGAATTCACGCATTTCTACGTTTGCCGTACAGCGCTTCGTCAATGACTATCCTCAAGAGGCGCTGCTCGCCATCATCCCTGGTGTCGCTCTCCAGGAGTTGTGGGATTTGATGGGGGTGGCAGAACGCGGGCTGTTGGCCATTTCTGGTTTGGTAGTGCTGGTGGGCTTGTCGGGTATGTTGACGGCGCTACTGACGAGTTCGAATGAGCGTCGCCGTGAGATGGCGATTTTGCGATCGGTGGGGGCACGACCGCTGCACGTGTTTGCACTAATCGTCGGTGAAGCGGGAGTTGTAACCGTCATGGGCCTCGCAACTGGAATTGTGTTGCTCTACAGCAGCTTATTTGTGGCCCGACCTCTGATTGCATCGCGCCTGGGATTGTATCTCGAAATTGGTGGTTTATCCAAATACGAATTAGCACTCATGGGGATAGTTTGCGTTGCGGGCGTCTCGATTGGCTTTATTCCCGGCTACCGTAGCTATCACTATTCCCTCGCTGATGGTATGACCATTCGGCTTTAGGAGGAAGAAATGGCGCGATCGCGCCTTCACAAATACAAGACTAACGGGCAAGATAAACATAATTTGCTGATAAACGGTCTTGTAATCCGATCCGGAAGCGCGATCGCCTTTTTAAGTCATCTAAGGAATCATCAAGGATGAAAACTTTAGCTGCAATTGCTCTAGCTACCGCCGCTGGGCTTATGAGTGCGAGTGCCTTGCTGCCTAAGGCTTCATTTGCCCAGATGACGCAAATCGTAGCGGCAAGTAGGTCTGCACGCCAAATTGGGTGGGAAGATCTAATGCCGGAGCCGGATTATGAGGACCCATTTGCCCAACTGAGCATCGAGCAAACCACTAGTGTTATGTTCATTGCCGACGTGCGGGAGCAGCAGGCTCGCTATCCTGATATGGAAACCGACCCGGCTTTTGAAGAGTACGTGCAGGAAGAACTCGATAGCTTATTGGCAGCTGGCATTGAAGTCGATCGCTTGATTGCTGAATGGGATGCGACGCGCGAAGCTCGCATCGAACAGGCATCGGCTATTAATCCCGAGCTTAACGACGCCCAAATCAGAATGCCAGGGTACGTGCTGCCTTTAGAATTTACCGATACGAAGATTACTGAGTTTCTCTTGGTGCCCTATGTGGGAGCTTGCATCCACGTACCGCCGCCGCCGCCCAATCAAATCGTGTTGGTGCAGGTTCCGGAAGGTATGAAAAGTGCAGGCATGTTCGAGCCCGTATGGGTGACGGGAACGATTGCGGCTCAAGCCGTAAGCAAAAATCTTGAAGTGAGCGATGGCGACATTGATGTCAATATTGGCTATGGGTTGCAGGCAAACCTTATCGAACCCTACAAGCATTGAGCTGAGCTAGCTTTTGAGGCTTGTAGGAAGAGAGCTAGAGGCTAACAACTCACGATTAGCGATCGTTGAATGCAATATCTATCTTCCACTCTGCTCGGGTTGCAAGCTATTTTGAAATGAGTTCTAAACAGACAAGAGTTATAGAGCTTCAGGTTTAATCAAAGGAAAGTCCTACAATTAAATAATGCGAGGGGAGACCGTTCGCGTCATGAAGGTTCATATACCTGGCTTCTCCGCGACCTATGTTTTCATAAATGGACATGATGAGTTTTTGCTTTTCTCGAAATATTCCTAGCTTGACCAATAAAGACTCTCTAGTTTCCTTCTTCGAAACATCTTGAGCCGGATCTCTTAAATCTTCAAACAGATCTTTTACAATTGGGCACCTCGATTAATTGACTATCTAAGCCAGATGCCAGATCATCAGATATCACTTACTGAGGCATAAAGT
>JBCBVC010000113.1:0-13445 GCA_039817845.1 Cyanobacteria bacterium J06642_2 | reverse complement strand
ATAGCAGGTGTTTATTGGACGAAATTGCATTATGAGTAATGTGGCTGTCCGCACGCTGCAATGCTGTTGAGGCGTTCGGGTTACGGGGTATCGTAGATGCTTCGCTAGGGTGATAGAAACCCATTTGAGAAAAAGTTTGCAAATCCTCAGGCATGCTGCACTGCGCCGTGGAGCATAATTGTCTTGACGCCAGTTGTTCCCCCTGTGCGTAGTTGGAGCTGGATAGTTGACGAACTCTTCCGAGCAACTCGACGGTTGCTAAATCTCGCATAGGAAGTCGTGCCGGAATAATTTGCTTACAGCGATCGCTTGAAGTGCAGGCTAGAAACGTCGAGACTTTCACGCCGATAAAACTGATGGGCGGCTAAGCGTTGCGTGCCGGAGTCGAGATGGAGTTGGGTGCAATGCTTGGAGCGAGCATAGTCTGTCAACCACGCTAATAATGTCGACCCGTAGCCTCGCGATCGCACTTCGGGTAGCGTAACTAAATCATCCACGTAGAGGAAACGACCCCAAGCGAAGTTTTCGCCAATGCGAAATCCGGCTACTGCCAGCGGGCGATCGCTTTCTGTCAGATAGGCCAGCTGATACCCCGTTTGTTGCTGATAGCGCACGCGATCGACGAATGCGGATGCGTTTGTCAGATCGCGCAAGTGGCGCATGACTTCAAAACAAGCGGCGATTTCGGTATCGGTAGTTGCCAGGTGAACGGCCATCTAAGTTTGCAAAGAACGAACGCGTTCTTTACTGTACGTTCCAGTGACGCTGTAGAGGCAGTATCAAAGGGGCACATGTCATTTCTCGGATATATCGAGTCGAGGTTAAGGGGCGTCAACTAAGAGTTCGATCCCCCCATCTTTCATCAGTGCGAGCCGATCGGCCTGGACGCTAGCGTCGAGTTCGACGACTTCGGAGAGCGTTGACAATGCCTCGAACCACACGCCTGCTTCGGCATAGACAAGTGCTTCGTCGCGCCGGTTGGACGTACGTTCTAGAGTTTGAGCAAGTTCGGGGCTGAGCTCGATCCGTTCGATCCAGCCCTGGGCGAAGATGTTGCTCGATGGGCGCTTCGGATTGCAGATGGCTTCTACCGACCACCGGTACTCTTGACCGATTTCGAGGGCAGGTACTTCTGCGGGCAACGCGATTTGGCCGTAGCCTTCCGGTTGCTGCGGTAGGGTGACGGCATACAAAGGCTGCGCGACTCCAGGCTGTACCAAGGTAAATTCAACCGGTACGTCGGTCGCTCCAGCCAAATGCCACGCGAAGGTGGGATGACTGGAGATCGTACGGCCGGTGTGATCGGAAGGGACGAGAAGGGTGAGGCCGAGTGGCCGAGTAGCCTGGCAGCCTCGCGAGCCAGCCCCGCGGGTGCGTCGAGGCGCGCCGCGATCGGGGGGACTGTAGCCGAAGAAGGTTCCGGCGGGAGGTTCCTCGCTAGGTTGGGTTTGCGCGTACAGGGCTTCTGCCTGCAAGTACCAACCAACACCACTGCCCGCCACAATGCTGGCAAGAACGGAAGCAAAACTGAGCCGGAGGACGTGCATGAGTATAAAAGACAACTCGCTTCGATCTGACTGTAACGAAGGGGCGGGAGTCTAGTTGCGATCGCGATCGCAGGATGTCTCCGCTGGAGAACGCGCGGCCAACACCTGATAGATGCGCTCTTCCTGCTGTCGGCCTTTTAGCTTAACCGAACCAATGGATTGACATTGAAACTCGTGCTGGCAAAGCATGTAGGTATCGGACTCAATCAGAATACGACAGACCCCTCCATCGATGCTCTTGTTGTAGCTCTCTAGTCGTGCCGCTACATTCACCGTATCGCCAATGGTCGTGTAGTCCACCCGTCGAGCGCTCCCCAAACTACCCACAACCACCGAGCCGGTAGCAATGCCCACGCGCATAGCCGTAGTCGGTTTGCCATGTTTTTGCCACCGTTGATTGAGTTCGTTCAGGCTCTCGCCCATTGCCAACGCGCACTGCACTGCCAGTCGCGCATTGGCTGCAACCTCCTCTTGAGTCGTACTCGGAATGGGGACGCCAAATACCGCCATCACCGCGTCGCCGATAAACTTATCTACAATACCTTGACGGTCGAGTACCTCCTTCGTCATCGCCTCCATATATTCGTTCAGCCATACCATCAATGCTTCCGGGTCGAACTTTTCTGAAGTCGTGCTGAAGTTCTTCAAATCGGTAAATAGCACCGTGGCAGTGACGCGCCGACCGGGTAAGCGCCCGTCCGCCACAAAGCGATCGCGATCTCGCCAAATCGCCTCCGCGACCTCCGCTGTCACGTGTCGCCCGAACAGGTTCATCACCGTTTGGCGATCGGCTCGCTCCGAATTGGCAATGTAGCCGGTGGTAGTCGTAGCCGCGCCTGCTAGCGCTAAAAAGGGTGGCACGAGCGGAATCCACAGGCCTTGCAAAAACGCAGCGTAAGCTGCCACCGTCAATCCCCCGCCCGCTACCACCAAGGCAACGAGCGTCGTCCAGCGGAGTTTCAGCACCCAGCAGAGCGTTGCGCCCGTGCCCGACCAGGCTAGTGTCCACAGCCATTCCCAACCGTCACTCCACGCGGTCAACTGCGGGCGACCGTCCAGTGCCGCACTGAGGATATGGCTGACTACATTAGCGTGAATTTCTACCCCTGCCATGCGCTCGGGCGACTCGAACAGTTCGTTGCTATAGGGCGATAAGAAATAATCATTCAGACTGGCTGCGGTCGGGCCGATGAGAATGACGCGATCGCGGGCAAAATCTTCACCGATGCGGCCGTCCAAGACGTCATGTAGCGACACCGTTTCAAAACTACGCGACGGTCCGCGATAGTTCATCAAGATTTGATAGCCGCTGGCATCTGCCCTGACATAGCCTCCGTCATTGGTTTCAAAGGGCGCAAAGGTGACATTCCCGAGCTGCATGGCCCCTGTATCGGGGTCGGCTGTCGGATAAATCTCATCTGCTTGCAAATACAGTCCGGCCAACTGCAATCCCAAACTCGGAATTTGGCGGTTTTCTTCATCTGCCAGAAACAACATGCCGCGCCGCAGTCGACCGTCGCGGTCTTCCACGACGTCATTGACCCCGATGCGGCCCGCCTCTTTCAGCACGCGCGATGGAGCGATGCTGTCCGCAATGCGATCGCCCACTTGCTTCTCGATGCCGATCAGCATGGGCGTGTCTCGCAGCGCCGCAGTCAATTCTGCTTCTCCCGGCGGCACGGGTAGATCCCGATAAAAATCCAGACCAATCGCCCGCGGCTGCTGCGCGGCCAAAATTTGAATGAGGCGAGCGAACTCAGCATCTGCCAGCGGCCATCGATTCGCGCGAGTCACATCTCGATCGTTAACTCCCACAATCGCCACTCGCGTATCGGTAGGCTCTAATGCCCGCCAGCGGAACATGCGGTCGTATAGGGCCAGCTCTAGCGATTGCAGCAGTCCCAGCCCCCGCAAGCCTAGTACCAACATGGCGATCGCCGGAGCTGTTACCCACACGCCGCGCCATTCCCAAACGCGATCGTGCCAGGTCGTTCTCGTTGCAGAGCTGACCGGTTTCGTTGCCGTAGCGAGCCGCTTTTCCACAAGCAGGTCCTCAACCGCCTTTGAGCTAAGCGCGTCCGAAGTTGCGATCGACCAGACAAGTTTGATGGGCTTCCATTACGATGAACTTCTCCACAATTCACTCCTTACAGAGGAACGCCAGCATTACATTAGATCTGTTCGTGCATGTATCCCGCATCGTATCGTGGCTGATTTGACTTCTGCTTCTGCTGCCTCGGCTGCCACTGCCGACGTCTTAATTTTGGGTGCCGGTATCAGCGGCCTGACCGCAGCCCATCGTTTGCGACAGCTCGGCTATTGCCCTATCGTTACCGAATGCCGCGATCGCGTCGGGGGCGCGATGGGGACGCAGCGGCGCGATGGATTTCAGTGGGAGGACGGTCCTAATAGTTTTACGCCCAATCCGACTCTGCTGAACCTCGCTGCCAACGTCGGCCTAGCCGACCAATTGGTATGGGCTGATGGGAAACTGCCTCGCTTCGTCTATTGGGACGGTCGCCTCCTTCCCGTACCGATGAGCCCGCCCGCTGCGATTACGTCACAGCTGCTAAGCGTGGGCGGTAAATTGCGAGTATTGCGCGGCCTGTTGGGCTTCGTGCTGTCGCCCCCCACGCGCGAAGAAACCGTGCGCGAATTCTTTACGCGGCAACTCGGCTCGCAGGCGTGCGATCGCCTAGTGGCTCAGTTCGTGTCCGGCGTATATGCGGGCAATCCTGACAGCCTGAGCGCGTCGGGTGCCTTCGGGCGCGTTACCGATTTGGAGGCCAAACACGGCAGCTTGTTTGCCGGTATTCTGCGGGAACCGCGATCGCCCAAGCCACCTTTAGCACCCGAAATTCCGGCCCCCAAGCGCGGTCAACTCGGGACGTTTAAAGACGGTCTCCAAACCCTACCGCAGGCGATCGCCTCTGACTTAGGAGATGATGTCGTCAAGCTGCAGTGGCAAGCGCGGTGCATCTCGCAGCGCGAGGACGGCAGTTTCAGCGTCGAGTTCGAGACTCCCGCAGGAGTGCAGACGCTCTGCGGCCACGCCCTGATTACCACAGCTCCTGCCTATACTGCGGCAGAACTGTTGCGCGAGTTGCAGCCCGAGGCGGCCGACCTACTAGAAACGATTCCCTACCCTCACGTTGCCGCTGTTGCCTTGGGATATCCGGTGTCAGCCTTACCTCAACCGTTTGCCGGGTTCGGCCAGCTGTTTCCCCGCGATCGCGGCATTCGCACTTTAGGTACTATTTGGACCTCCAGCCTATTTCCCGGTCGGGCTCCCGATGGCTATCACTGCTTGCTCAGCTATATCGGCGGCGCGCTCGACCCCGATGCCGGCCAATGCACCGATGCCGAGCTGGCCGAGGCGGTTCATCGGGATTTGAGACGAACGCTGTTGACTCGTCAGGTCGAACCCCAAGTATTGGGCGTCAAGCGTTGGCCCCGCGCCATTCCCCAGCCCACTTTGGGACATCGCGATCGCGTAGAGCAATTAACCGCCAGCTTGGCTGCCTTTCCCGGGCTATTTCTTTGTGCCAATTACCTGGACGGAGTAGCGCTGGGAACTTGTGTGGAGCGAGCCCAGAGTTGTGGCGATCGCGTGGCGGAATATTTAGCTGAAATTAAACTTCACGCCAATGAGAGGTAGGGAGATCTCCGCAAAGAAGGTACATCTTTCCCCACATTTGACGCCAACCGATCCCGGTATAGTGTGGAATAATCCGATTCCGTCTCGCGCCATGCAACTGAGCGATATCATCCATCCCAATCAATTGCACGATCTCAGTGTTGCCGAGTTACGCAGTTTAGCTCGACAGATTCGGGAGAAGCACCTGCAAACGGTCGCAGCTACGGGTGGGCATTTGGGGCCTGGGTTGGGCGTTGTCGAACTAACGCTGGCACTGTACAAAAATCTCGATCTCGATCGCGACAAAGTGATTTGGGATGTAGGGCACCAAGCCTATCCTCACAAGCTGCTGACGGGTCGCTACGATCGCTTCCATACGCTGCGGCAAAAAGGCGGTATTGCCGGATATCTAAAGCGGTGCGAAAGTCCATTCGACCATTTTGGTGCGGGTCACGCTTCCACCAGTATTTCAGCCGCGCTGGGGATGGCGTTGGCTCGCGATGCTAAGGGTGAAAATTTCCGCGTCAACGCCATTATTGGAGACGGAGCCCTCACGGGCGGTATGGCTTACGAAGCGATTAACCACGCCGGTCACTTACCCGATACCGATCTGGTCGTCATCCTTAATGACAACGGTATGTCCATCTCCCCTAACGTCGGAGCTATGCCGCGTTATTTGAATCAGTTGCGGCTCAGTCCCCCCGTTCAGTTCATCACCGACAGCCTGGAAGAACAGCTCAAAAACTTGCCTCTGGTCGGCTCCAATCTCGGCTCCGAGCTCGAGCGCATGAAGGAAAGCATGAAGCTGGTCACGGCGGTTCAAAATAATAAAGTTGGCATTATTTTTGAAGAACTGGGCTTCACCTACGTCGGTCCCGTCGACGGGCACGACCTACCTGAATTGCTGGATGTCTTCAAGCTGATCAAAAGCATTCGCGGCCCCGTTCTGGTCCACGTGGCGACGACCAAAGGAAAAGGATATCCCCTTGCCGAGCAAGAGCAAGTGGGCTACCACGCGCAGTCCAGCTTTAACTTAGCAACGGGCAAGCCCAAGCCCTCCACTAGGCCCAAACCACCCAATTACGCCAAAGTCTTTGGCCATACCCTGACCAAGCTGGCGGAAAATGACAGCCGCATCATCGGCATTACGGCAGCGATGGCTACTGGAACGGCACTGACAAAATTACAGGAAAAAGTTCCTAAACAATTTATCGACGTGGGTATTGCCGAGCAGCACGCAGTCACGTTGGCGGCGGGCTTAGCTTGCGAAGGGATGAAGCCCGTCGCGGCAATCTACTCCACTTTTTTACAGCGGGCCTACGATCAGATTATTCACGACGTATGCATTCAAAACCTGCCCGTGTTCTTCTGTCTCGATCGCGCTGGAGTGGTCGGGGCCGATGGACCGACGCACCAGGGCCTGTACGATCTGGCCTATCTGCGCTGTATTCCCAACATGACGCTGATGGCGCCAAAGGACGAAGCCGAGCTGCAACGCATGATCGTGACGGGCGTGGAGTATGAAGGTGGTCCGATCGCAGTGCGCTATCCGCGCGGCAGCGGTGTCGGCGTGCCGCTAGCAGAGGAAGGGTGGCAGCCGCTACCTATCGGTAAAGGCGAACTGCTGCGCTCGGGCGACGACGTTTTGATCGTCGCCTACGGCACGATGGTCTATCCGTCTTTGCATGCCGCAGAAATTCTGACCGAACACGGTATTTCGGCCACGGCGATCAACGCTCGCTTCCTCAAGCCCCTCGATACCGAACTGATTTTGCCGCTGGCGCGTCGCATCGGGCGCGTCATCACGGTGGAAGAAGGCTGCGTTATGGGCGGATTCGGTTCAGCCGTTTTGGAAATGCTGACAGATGCAGGCGTCACAGTGCCGGTGACTCGTTTGGGCGTACCCGATATCCTCGTCGATCACGCTGCACCTCAGGAAGCATTGAGCCGATTGGAGCTGACGAGTGCGGGCATTGCCGATCGCATTCGGCAGGTGTGTCAACAGCACGAAGCTGTCGGCGCTCCGGCCGTGATCGCCCAATCTTGAGTGCAGTTCTTACTCAGACTCGACGCGATAGCCAAACTCTTCGAGCAGGGTTTTGGATTGGCGCCAGCGAGGCCGCACTCGCACGAACAGTTCTAGATACACCTTGCCCGCGATCAGCTTTTGGATGTGGCGGCGGGCCGCACTGCCAATAGTTTTAAGCATGGCGCCCTTTTTGCCGATAATGATGCCTTTTTGCGAGGCGCGTTCGACTGTAATGGTGGCACCAATACGAGTGAGCTGGAGAGTTTCTTCGACGCGCTCCACCGCGATCGCTACGGCGTGAGGCACTTCGTCACGGGTGTGATGCAGGATTTGTTCGCGAATCAGCTCGCCGATGATAAAACGCTCGGGCTGGTCGGTGACAGCATCAGGGGGGTAGTAGTAAGGACCGACGGGGAGCAATGCGGAGATGGCGTCCAGTAGCGATGGCAGCGATTGTTTCTTCAGAGCGGATACGCTCGCGAGAGAGGCTTGAGGTAACAGCTCGCGATAGCTTGCTTCCAGCTGCTCGCACTTGCCCGCGATTAAGTCCTGCTTATTGCAGCACACCACGGCTGGAGTGTTGGGTGCAACTAGGTTGGCGATAAAGCGATCGCCTTTGCCCGCTACGACGGTACCGTCCACCACCAGAACGACAACATCAACAGCCTGCATGGCCGCGCGCGCGTTCTGTACCAGCACTTCTCCGAGGCGGTGGTGAGGTTTGTGAATGCCGGGCGTATCCACCAGAATCATTTGGGCGTGGGGTAAGGTCACAATGCCTTGCAAACGGTTGCGCGTGGTTTGCGCGATCGGAGAAGTAATGGCCAACTTCTGCCCCACGAGGGCATTCAACAGGGTTGACTTGCCTACGTTGGGTCGTCCTACCAGGGCTACGAATCCCGACCGAAACCCCGCCGGTGCAGTGGGGACGAGGGTAAAGTTAGCTGAGGATTCGGTCGACTGGCTGATGGGAGGCTCCATAAAGTTCGCGGGCCGAGCGCGCGTCGAGAATTGTCATCTCACGGTATCCTGACTCAGAAGCGTTCTCTTAAAGCCGAAGCGATTGCGATCGCATTCGTCGAGCCGGTGCTGACCGAAGGAATCACTGATGGGCTTGTTGAAACGCCTCAAACGTTTGCTCTCGGCAAAAGTTACCAATCCAGCCTACCGAGTTATTCTCTCCACGGTCAGCCGCAATCGCTGGCTCGTTGCGCTGTCATTTAACAGTAATTTATTCTCAATCTTGTTTGAAGGCAGCACGTTCGGGATTATTTTCGGGGCTTTGAGCGTATTGGGCAGCGAGAGCCTACCCGATTTCCGCAACAATCGCTTCACGGCGTTCCCGCCAATCTACGCGCTGCTATCAAATTTGGATCGCGGACAGCTCTTCCTGGGCTTGATCGGAACTGCTGTGCTGATGCAGCTAGCCAAGAGCAGCTTGCGCTATGTAGCTATGGTGGCTTCGGGTTACCTAGCCGCCAAGATTCAGGTGCAGATGACCGAGCGGGTATTCTCGCAAATTCTCTCGTTGAGTTTTCCCTGTGCCAGTCGCTACAAAGTGGGCGATTTGGTCAGCTATGTAAATGATGCTGGCAATACAGTCAAGCTCCAGATTTCGTTATGGAACAACGCGATCGTTCATCTATTGAGCATTGTCGTGTACGCAGTCGTGGTGATGGCGATTTCGCTGCCGCTGTCGGGGGTAGCGGTCGTGCTAGCGGGCGGCGTTACCCTAGCGCAAAACTATTTACAGCCGCGCATTCGAAGCACGTCTCGACGGCTGGTTGAAAAACGCGTCGACGTCACCAAGCAGTTGGCCGAGAGCATTCAGGCATTGCGAGTTATTCATACGTTTGCGCGCCAACGGGCTACCGTGCAACAAGTGCGTCACATTCAGCGCCAACTGATGCCCTTGTTGCAGCGACAAGCTCGGTTGCTTAATGCGCTACCGTTTATCGGTGACATTATGGCGATCGCCGCCATTGGCGGGTTACTCGTAGCCGGTTTCTTTCTGCTCGACCAATCGGCTCGTTTGGTGCTCCCGGCTCTGATTACGTTCATTGCCGCTCTCAATCGCTTGTCAACTCAGGTGCAATCGCTGAGCAGCGTCGGCAATCGTCTGGCCGATAATATTGGTGGCATCGAGCGCCTCGACGCTATTTTGGCGACTGAGGGAAAATCGTTTACTCGGCGGGGAGGACTGGCTTTTACTCAGCTTCACCACGACATTCACTTCGATCGCGTTGGGTTGCGCTATACCCTTGACGGGGATAGCGTGCTCCAAGACGTATCGTTTCGCATGAAGCGGGGCACGATGACTGCCCTAGTTGGAGGTTCGGGGGCGGGTAAGTCTTCGCTATCGGATTTGCTGGTCGGACTCTACGACCCGACGGCGGGGGCCATTCGCTTTGATGGAGTCGAGCTGGGCGAGTTTGATTTAGACAGTTGGCGCTCGCATTTGGGCGTTGTCAGTCAAGATACGTTCGTGTTTAATCGCAGCATTCTCGATAACATTCGCTATGGTTGTCCCGACGCTACTGCCGCGGAAGTCATCCAGGCGGCGCGAGCAGCGCAAGCGCACGAGTTTATTGCAGAGCTGCCGGACGGATACGACACGGTGGTGGGCGAGCGCGGCTATCGTCTCTCGGGCGGACAGCGACAGCGGTTGGCGATCGCTCGCACGATTCTCAAACAACCCGAAGTATTGATTCTCGACGAGGCCACGAGCGCCCTCGACAGTCAATCTGAGGCTTTGGTGCAACAGGCATTAGCCGAGCTGCAACAGGATCGTACCGTCATGGTGATCGCGCACCGACTGTCCACCATTGTCAAAGCTGACCAAATTTTGGTGCTGGAGAAGGGGCGCGTGGTCGAACGCGGTACTCACCACGAGCTCTTGGCCAAAGGCAAGCGCTACGCGCATTATTGGCAGCTGCAATTGCAGGGCGGCGCCTTAGTGTAGCGGTTGAGGTTGTCATCGCACTCAGTGCATGTGGTCTGTCCGTAGGGATCGAGCCGTACTGTGGCAGTTATCCCGTCATGCTGGCAACTAACCCAGTAGGATTGTTGTGTTACCAGGTGTGATTCGTTAAATTTGCTATGACTTCTGCCTCTCCTGCAGCTTATTCCGACGTACAAATCTCAGCTTGGCTGCGCGGCTTACTGACAGTGGCCTGGGCGGATGGGAACTACGATCCGCAGGAGCGCGAGGCGATCGCGCAACTGACGCAATCTGAGCTAGCGCCCAAAACGGACCTAGGCGATCTCGAACCGATCTCAGCAGCGGAGCTGGCGGCTGCGCTGAAGAGCGATCGCGATGCGGCCGAAAATTTCATGCGGACGGCAACCATCGTGGCGATCGCCGATGGCGTCTATTCAGCTCCTGAAGCAGAGCTTCTGAAAGAGTTTTGTACGGCTTTGGACTTAGACATTGAGGCGTTGCGTGCCCTTGAAGCCACCTTATATCGACCCGGTACAGAAGCTGAGGCCGAAAGTACGACCGCAGTGAGTCCGATTTCTCCTCCGGATAACTCTCCTGCCATTCTCCAACCCGTCAAATCCTGGATGGATGGTATGGACGTGAACGATCCGCGGGTAGCCCGCTTTATTTGCAAGATGGTGCCGTCTCAATGTCCATTCGAGCGCGACGTCAAGTTGTTCGGTCGCAAAATCGTTCACATTCCAGCTATGTGCAAGATCAATCCGCTCTACGACCAGTTGGTGGGTCTGCGCTTTCGGGCGCTGTCCTATCTAGCCGATGATTGCGGTGAAGATGTCTCGTCCTACTGTTAGGTGCAGCCAAACTGCTCGATCGGGCTCGGTGAATTTCTTGCTAAACTAGCAAAGCTGTAATTTGACACCACCATGGCTGTCCCTAAGAAGAAAACCTCCAAATCGAAGCGTCGCAGTCGGTATTCCACCTGGATGCGCAAAGCCGATCTGCAAGCTCAGCGGGCGCTGTCCCTCGGAAAATCGATTTTGTCCGAGCGCAATACGGGCTTTTACTATCCTTCCAAAGCGGAAGAAGAGGACGAAGAATAATCGGGTCGGAGCGACTTGGTCAACATCTCAGATAGACGTCGAAACCTCTGTTAACACTGTGGCTGCTGCCGTGTCAAAAGTAGCTGCAGCAGTTTTTCATTTAGCCGCTACATTGAATGAAGCGTGCTGTACTGGGATTCTGGCAGCACGGGTTGGTGTCATTCACATGTAGGCCTATGACGACATCGCATTCGCCTCAATCTCCAGCAGAACCGACCCATTATCAGCAGCTCGGGATCTCTCCTTGGGCTTCGACAGACTTAATCCGACGTGCCTATCGCGAGCTGAGCAAACGCTATCATCCCGATACGTCTCCCTTGGCTCCAGAGGTTGCTAAACGGCGTTTCCAGCGTCTCCAGCAAGCCTACGCAATTCTCAGCAACCCGGCGCAGCGTGCTGCCTACGATGCCAGAATCGGCTACGGCAAGATCCCGATTGTGCACCTCCAAAATTCTCAAATCGGCGATCGCCCGGTCCCGCTAGCGGATAACGCAAATGTGTCGTCTTACGATCTCGTCAGTCGCCCGCTGTCATCTGCAGAAGTGTCAGCTCTGGTTGCGTTTGGGGCGACTTTATTACTGTCTTTAGCGTTAGTTGGAGCCATGCTCCTTCTGTGATTTGACTTAAAAATATGGGATGAAAACGAGGGTGCGGCCTTCTAACAGCATTCCTGCACGCGACCACAGTTCACTCTGTCATTGGGACGGTTCGTAACGCTATACTGGATGGAAAGTGGAATTGGTATCGAGTTCACGTTGGTAACGTCACCGCTTACTGCCCCCGTCCGCCAGCTCAACAACGGCATGTCTGCAATCGTTCATCCCATTCCGGTGGGATCGGCAGTTGCAGTGGATGTTTGGATCAAGACGGGTGGCCGCCACGAACCTCCGGCTCTGCTGGGGGTTTCGCATTTTCTAGAGCACATGGTCTTCAAGGGCAGCGATCGCGTTGGGCCGGGCATGCTGGACAGCGCGGTCGAGCGGCGTGGAGGTCTGACCAACGCTGCTACCAGTCAAGACTACACGCATTTCTACATCACAGTTGCTGCTGACGATTTAGCCGATACATTGCCTTATCTGGCAGAAGTCGTAACGCGAGCGGCCATTCCTGCCGACGAATTCGAACGCGAGCGGCAAGTGGTGATCGAAGAGATCCTCCGCTCCGAAGACGATCCCGATCGCCGCGCTTTCAAGCTGATGCTCAACGCAGCGTATCAGAATCACCCTTACCGGCGGCCCGTGTTGGGTACAATCGACAGCCTCAATACTCTCACTCCCGAGATGATGCGGGCTTATCATCGCAGCTGGTATCAGCCCGAGCACATGACCGTGGTCGTCGTCGGACAAGTCGAGCCTGATGCTACTTTTGCGCTGCTGGAGCAACATTTCGGTACGCTGACATCGTCACACCGCGAAGTAGACTTGCCGGTCTTCTCGCCCGAGCCGCCATTGGATGAAGTGCGCCGGGTAGAGCAGGCCCAGCCCCGGCTCGAACAGACCCGCTTGATGTTGGCTTGGCCGGGAGCTAGCTCTGCTAATTGGGAAGATGCCTGTGGGTTAGAATGCCTGGCCTCCGTGTTAGGAGACGGACGCAGCTCGCGTCTGGTGCAGTTACTGCGCGAAGAATTGGGGTTAGTCCGCGGTATCGGCAGTGCGTCGGCGGTTCATCTCGATCCAGGTTTATTCACGATTAGCGCGTACCTCGAAGCAGCCGATGTTGCTGCAGTGGAGAGCGCCATTCTCGCGGAAGTCGATCGCCTACGCCGCGAGTGCATCTCGCCAGTCGAGTTGCAGCGAGTGCGCCGTATCTTGGCGAATGAATTTGTGTTCGCGGCCGAATCGCCTATGCAGCTAGCCCACCTCTATGGCTACTATCAGCTCAATGGGGGCACTGAGCTGGCGCGCTCGTATCTCAGGCGGGTTCACTCCATTTCGGCGGAGGAACTTCGCGATCTGGCCCGCACCTATTTGTTATCGGGTCGCTATTTCTGTACGGTACTCAAACCCGAAGAATGCTCGGTCTCGGTTGGGGTAGACTCAACTAGTACATCTACCTAGTCAACCCCCTGCTGGGGCGATGTTGGCCCCATCGGTTGCAACTTTATGTCCATAGACTCATCTTGGTTGTCGCGATCGCAACTTTCTCTGACGGGGGGGAGTGCAGTCGAGCGGATTGGTTTAAGTAATGGTAT
>JBCBVC010000112.1:0-14136 GCA_039817845.1 Cyanobacteria bacterium J06642_2 | reverse complement strand
GGGAGAAAAGCTCTTGCTGTTTGGTCTGATGCATCGACTGCCACTTCAGAAGATTTTTTTGAACCTCGGAAGATATCTTTTGAGATTAATGAGTTACTGGGGAGTAAACCTGTGGTATTCGACCCGATTACAGGCACTTCAGAATATTTACGAATTCGCAGATCTGGTGACGTTGCAATTGCTGAAATCGATGTCTTCGATTATCCTATGCTAATTATTGAAAACTGATGCTTCTGCTTGCGCTTTAATGATCTTCCAAATAGTTGATGGCATGTAAGATTTTGCATATTATTTGAAGATATTTCATTTGTGTACGATCTGGATAAATAGAGGGTAATGTGATGCGTAGACTAGAAAATGTTGCCTAAATGTACCGAACACCCTACTTGTTCTTAGTGCCAGCTTTGCTGGCACTAGGATTGATATCTTTCTGGCCTGTATCTCAAGCTATTTATCTGAGCTTTACTGAATATGACATTATTGAAGCACCACGATGGATTGGTTTGGAAAACTATCAGCGGCTGATTGGCGATCGCCGTTTTTGGGAAGTTCTCGGCAATACGTTGGTTTATCTAGCTACGGTTGTACCCCTTCTCGTTCTATTACCTTTGGGTCTGGCGATCGCAGTTAATCAAAAATTAAAAGGTATTCATTGGTTTCGGGTCGCTTACTACGTTCCTGTAATTGTTTCGATTGTCGTGGCTGGTATTGCCTGGAAGTGGATTTATGCTGAGAGCGGTTTGCTAAATTACATTCTCTCTTGGCTAGCTTTTCAGCCCGTCCGTATCTCCTGGCTCACTCAACCCAATTTGGCCCTAGTTGCGATCGCGATGGTGACAGTTTGGAAAGGGTTGGGCTACTACATGGTGATTTACCTGGCTGGCTTACAATCAATTCCGGCCAACTTATATGAAGCGGCGATGATTGATGGATCCGACGGGTGGGAAAGGCATTGGGACATTACTATTCCATTGATGCAGCCTTACATCATATTGGTGTCGGTTCTATCTTCTATTGCTGCCATGAAGGTGTTTGAAGAAATTTATGTTATGTCGCGTGGCGGTCCGGCCAACAGCACTAAAACTGTCGTGTATTATCTCTACGAGCGCGGTTTTAGCAATCTGGATATGGGATATGCGGCAGCAATTGGTACAGTCCTATTTTTGGTAATCTTGTTGCTTTCGCTCTCGACTGTGCGGTTGATTTATTTGCGACCTCCGGGATAAAACTATCCAATATTCCAAATAGTTCGTCTGTAAAGCTGAATGCGACTAGTTCAAATTTCAATCGGGAAAGCAGTTTGGGCTGACTAAACCAATGAATGCGGTATTAGCTCATGGCTAACATACGTTGGATCGGTTTGAGCGCGCGCTGACGTATGTCTTCGGTAAGAGTGATATCTGGAGATCGCTTCACCATACATTCGTACAATTTCTCGAGGGTATTGAGCCGCATGTGAGGACATTCGTTGCAGGCACAATTGGCTTGCGGTGGTGCTGGAATTAGAGTCTTGTTAGGACAAGATTTCTGCATTTGATGCAAAATCCCAGGTTCGGTGGCCACAATCAGTTCGGGAGTTCGGCAATCGCGAGCGTAGTTCAACAATGCTGTTGTCGAGCCAATAAAGTGAGCGCGTTCTAACACTGGTGGTTCGCACTCGGGATGGGCGATGAGTTCGGCTTCAGGATGCTGCTGCATCAGCTGAATGATTTTCTTCTCCGAAAACGTTTCGTGCACGATACAGCTGCCTTGCCATAACACCATCTCTCGGCCAGTCTGCTGCATGACGTAACGGCCCAAATTGCGATCGGGAGCAAACAAAATGGTGCGACCTTCAGGCAATTGCCGGACGATGTCAACCGCATTCGAGCTCGTACAGATGACATCGCTCATGGCCTTAATGGCGGCTGAACAGTTGACGTATGACACGACAATGCAATCGGGATAGCGAGCTTTAAATTCGGCAAATTCCTCTGGTGGACAACTGTCGGCAAGCGAGCATCCTGCTGTCAAGTCGGGCAATAAGACTTGCTTGGTCGGATTGAGAATTTTTGCGGTTTCGGCCATGAAATGGACGCCAGCAAAGACGATGACGTCGGCATCAGTCGAGGCGGCCTGCCGAGATAATCCCAATGAGTCACCCACGTAGTCGGCGATGTCTTGGATGTCGGGTTCCTGATAATAGTGTGCCAACACAATTGCGTTAAGGTCCCGCTTAAGTCGCGCGATCGCCTCAAACGGATCGATTGCGATATCGACTGTACGGTCGAATGCAGGAGGAAGTAGCGTCTTGGCAAACACGAGAGCAGCCGATCTGGAAGAACTGAGTGTATTGAAGTCTGTTAGTCCAGTCTAGCAATGGAGATGAGAGAGCCTTCAACCAGTTGGGTAGAATTGATTTAGCGTGGTTTCCGGGTCAAAACTTAACTCGTAGCTGGGTGAAGTTAGCGTGATAAATATTGTGCTTGAGAAACGGTCTGTCGGTATGGGTTAAGAGCTAGATCGATCCGCACGTGCTTGGGGGAGTGATATGACGGCTCAATTGCATTTATCTCAGTTTGCGTTGCCAGACTCACCACATATGCCAGCCTTGCCTACAGCATTGCGATCCAACACATCACGGTCTCATACAGATGACCTTAGAAAAGTGTGGCGACAGCTAGACCACGATAGTTGCCCTCGTCACTATAACTTCCACATGCACACCGTTTGCTCGGACGGAAAGCTGCCCCCCGGTGATTTAGTCAGCCAAGTGCTCGATATCGGCCTAAAAGGGTTTGCCATCACCGATCACCATTCCATCAAAGGCTATGCGCGCGCGCGCAATTTGCTTCCTGATGACGGCCCCACGCTGTGGACTGGTGTCGAGATCACGGCGGTGTTATTAGGAGTTGAAGTTCACGTTCTGGGATATGGCTTTGAGCCGCAGGACGATGTGTTGCAGACTTATTTAACAGGGGAACGGGTACGGGGAATTGACGGGGAGGCGAAGACTGCGATCGCAGCTCTCCATCAGGCTGGCGGTCTTGCCGTACTGGCTCATCCTTTCCGCTATCGGCGAGCTGCGTCCGAACTGGTGGCTGCTGCTGTAGAAGTCGGGATTGATGGCATTGAAGCTTATTACAGCTATCGGAATTCAAAGCCTTGGTCGCCCAGTCCAGTCCAGACTGAAGAGGCGCTCGAACTCGCAGCTGCCCACGGTTTAGATGTCACCTGCGGGACCGACACCCACGGTCTCAATCTACTACAGCGCATATGATTGGGATCGCGAGAACCCAATTGAGAGTTAACGGTTTGGCTTGAGACTGAACCCTTATGCTTGAGATTATGTATTCAAGTTCATCATAAGGAGGATGCCGTTGAATCGCTCGAAGTGGGTTGCTGTAGTCGCTGGAGTGCTCGCTATTGCGCTCAGCATCGGATATCTGTTTCTCGTTCAACTGCTTGACTTTCGCGGCGATTTCCAGCCAGCACCGATTGGAATTGCAATCCGTTTACAGATGTCGGTTTGTGGGTGGTAATGCTCGGGTTGACCACTGGGAATGAGTCCCAAAAGTTATCCAAAAGTTAACTCTAGGTACGCTTGTGGGCAATATTGGGTAGCTTTCCTGTTGGGAACCAGAAACAAACACTATGGCGCAATCAGCTCCGTCCCAATCTGAAAGTCCTCTCGTTGCTTTAGAGCGCACGTTGCATAAGTTGCGAGAGCACAAGGAGCCAGACGTCCTCATTCAGGAAACGATTGATTTTTTGCGTGCAGCTTTTGCACCCCCACTGATTTGGGTTGCACTTTATGATTCTGAACGTCATCAGCTTGTCGGTCAGGGTGGATTTACGTTTTCGGGCGATCGCACTCTATTGACCTCTGCTTGTCTGCTCCGGCCGGGAGACATTCTGGAACAAGCAACCATTGAATTAAGGCCGATTGGCGTTCCTGACTTGACGACTGAAACGCGAATGGGGGTGTGGAACAAAGAAGCCAAACGCTTAGGGGTGGTGGGGTGTCTGGTCTATCCCATTCGAGTGCGACGCCGGTGCGTGGGTATGTTGCTGTTGGGTTCGGAGTTGTGGGGTGCCCTCGCCAATGATGACGAGAAGGCGCTGTTGGGCATGTTGCTGGGTCAGCTAGCTAACTCTCTCGAACAGGTGGAAGAAGAATGGCAGCAGAAACAAACCAAACAGATTGAAACGCCGCTGCTAGATCTAAGTGCCGCTATGGGGGATTTAGATACGCGGGAACAGCGGGTGCAGGCGATCCTCAATCAAGTGCAGGCGATCGCCGAAGTCGGCCGGGCCGAAGTGTATTGGTTTACCCCCGAAAATGGTTCGTTCGTTCCCCACGGGACGACATTAGCTCAAGCGGCGAGGACAGGGTCGGTCGTCCTAGAAGCACGGGAGTTGGGGGCAATGTATCCGGCTCTGGCAGAAGGGACGCTGGTCGTCGTCAGCGAATCGCTGGATTCGGCCCGCACGCTCGTCGGCCCGCGCGTCATGCAGAAGTTGAAGGTGCGATCGCTGGTGGCAGCGCCCTTACTCTTTGAAGGCCGCCTGTTGGGGTTTTTGCTCGTACTTTCGGATGCGGCGCGGGCTTGGTCGGCTCCCGAACAAAAGTTTATCGTGGGAGCTGCCCAGCTGCTAGCGTTAATCGAACCGTTGGAAGTTGCGAGATCGCGGCTGTTCGATCTCGACCGCGCACAAGCTTTGTTGACGCGGGTGGCTCGCTCGGTCTACACCCAGACGGATTGGGAATTAACGCTGCGCCAAGCTGCAGAAAGTCTGTGCGAAAAGCTCGGTGCGACTACATGCTTGATGCTAATTTACGCTCCTGAAATTCAGGGATTTCGGCTCCTGCCAGCATCGGTGTCCCGAGGCACGCGCACGTTTGGCACCACGTTTGGTCCTCTGAGCCAGGCCGACTGGCTCGAATTATGGCACGTTGACGATGCTGTCGTTTCGGAAGACTATCCCAATGACCTGCGTCTGACGTCTTGGAGCGCAGAACTGACGGCAGGAGGAGTGCGCTCCTTGTTAGCGGCCCATACTGGCTTACCTGAAGTAGCCAATGTTAGCGAGCGACCTGTGGAAGCGATCGTCGTGTTGGCGGACGAGCAACCGCGAACTTGGACGAGTGACGAATGCTATGCGGTTCGGGCGGTCGCGCGTCAGTTGGGAGTTGCATTTCGACAACTGCAACTCGTGCAGTTGCAACAAGGTCAAACGCGTACGGCTGCCGCATTGCCCGTTTCGCTCAAGAATGTATTGGGAGCAAAGACAGAAGAGGAATTATATCGCCACACACAGCGTGCGCTGATGTCTATTCTAGAAACGCCGCTAGCCGCAATCTTTAATCGCACGCAACAGTCTACGAACCACGCAGGGCGACCCGGCTTTCTACATGCCAGCCATCAAGGGGAAGGATTTGCCATTAGTGCCGACCCTAAGCACTCCATTCCCTTTGACAGCGATCCACTAGTACAACAGTGTTTTCAATCTGCTGGGGCTATAGCGTTCTCCGTGGAAAGCTTGTCTGAGGAGACGCTAGAGTGGCTGGACGCATCGAGTTTGAGCCAGATACTGGCTATTGCCTGCATGCCTCTACCCCCCGGCCCCATTGACTGGGCAAGCGTGCTCGTCGTTGGCCTGGAGGGAGAGCGCCAGTGGCAACCCTATCACCTGCAGGCGATCGACCAGATCCGTATAAGTTTTTGTAGCTGTATGAGCCGGTTGTGTGAAGAGCGCCTTTTGGCCCAGCGAGTCGGCGAACTCAGTCAGCTGAACTGGTATAAACATCGCTACTTGACGTACTTTCAGTCGGGTATTGCCTCAGGCTGGCGCCAGCTGAAAAAATTAACGCCGCCACCGGGCGAGAGAGTTGATGATTCGGCCTGGAATCGCGTAGCCGAGCTGACACAGGGGTTGCGCGAAATGGCCGTGCAAGCGGGACCGCTGGTAAAACGCGAGTACTGGCACGTGCGCCTGCACGAGCAGCGTGTTTCCCTCACCAAATTGATTCGGTACACTTTACTGCGGTTTCAACCTCAAATTGAGAAACAGAAGCTGTGGTCGCGGGTGCACGGTGAGACCAACGTGACCGTCAGCGGCGATTTAGGCCGTTTGGAGGCGATCCTGTCAGAACTTTTAGCGCTGGCGATTTTACGTAGCAAATCCGGCAGCAGGGTGGAATTGTGGTCGCAGCCGGCTGAAGATGTCGTAGAGTTAACTATTGCCGATGAGGGCGAACCCGCAACCGAGCTCGTGAAGGCACTGGGTGAGCATCCGCTCGTACCTTCTACGCTACCGGCATTATCTCCCATGGCCTCACGCGGCATCCTCAATCAGTCTCCCGGTCGAGAGCTGTATTTATGTCAGTACCTAGTCAGTCAGATGGGGGGTGGGCTGTCCTTTTTCCAGGCGCGCGACGGTCGCAACGTCTCTCGTCTGGTGTTGCTCGTTGCCTCGGAAACTGGAACCAAGCAAAACCAATAAGACGCCGTTTGCTCAGCTATTGAGCGTCCGCCAAGCTAGGACCAATCGATCGCAGTAGGTATCTCCAGGTTCGAGTGTCGTCAGATCCGTACCTGTATTGATGGCATTGCGGGGAGCTGACCAGGGTTCTAGACAGTAAAACGGCTTGCCCTTGAGCGTCCAAAACACCAAGCGGCTGCAGGTGGTAGCCATCGTCATAGTCAGGCCGAGCTGCAGGTGGCGATCTCGGACTACCGTCGAAACAGCATCTGCTGGCGGTAGCGCTTCAAATGCAGCATCGATTTCTTCTAGGTCGAAATCCCATTGCCGCTCGGGCCAAGCCCCAGAGGCTTGATTAGCGCGATCGAAGTAGGACGTGCTGGGTAAATCAAATTCCAAATTCGTCTTGTTTGGTGCCGCAAAGTAAGGATGGAAGCCGTAGGAAAAAGGCATTTTCTCGGCGGACTTGTTGCGATATTCCTGAGCGATAGTCAGCGTGTTGCCTTTTAAGACGTAGGTGAGGCGAACTTCAAATTGAAATGGATAAACGGCGAGTGTCTCGGGAGTGTCTGTTAAAGCCACCGTCAATGCCGCTCCATTATCAGAGATTTCCCGATTGGCGACTTGCCAGGGTAATGTGCGACCAAAGCCGTGCTGTTTGAGTTCGTATGTTCGACCTTTCCACTCGTACTGATTGTCAGGCAGGTTCCCGCATATGGGGAATAGAAACGGAATGCCGCCTCGGACGCTCAATTCAGGATGGGTAAAGCGTTCGGTATCGAGATAAAATACGTCGCGATTGCAAAAACTAGCAGTAGTCACCATTCCGCCCCGCTCCGGAACGACATTGACGCTGGAGCTAGCATCGCTATCTCTGAGCGTATACGTGGTGTATACATCGGAACTAGATGTGATGGAGAACACAATAAAAAGCTCCCGAAATTATCCCCACGCGCAGTATAAAGGAATGCAATACAATTGCGCGCGTCGCGAGGATGTTTGCATGTCTGAGTTGATTTATGACTATTACATTGACCCTTGTTTAACGTTTATGAACGTGCCTTTCAACGAGATTTAGAGCAGGCGATCGCGCCATTCGGTAAGACATTTCTGCCACAAAGAGATTGCCCTCAAGATCGACCTGAGCTGATTTTTTCTGCCTGTGTTGAAGGCGTGCGTGGCAGTCGAATTGTTGTGGCTAATTTGTCGGGAGTGGATGTGGATTCAGGGACGGCCTTTGAGGTGGGATTTGCCTATGCCCTGGGTAAACCGATTTATGGCATTCGTTCGGAAATGGAAATTTGCCTGCCGGATCGCGTTATCGCACCTAATCTCATGCTGAAAGACGCAGCAAATATTTTTGCAACTGTGTCTGAATTGGCGATCGCCTTGCGAGAGGAGCGAGATGGAGTCTGACTTCGTTGAGTAATCCCGGCTTCGGTCTGCTCGGAGAGTACTCACTTACACCTGTTGGGTTACATGTTTGGGTGGGTATCTTAATTGAAGATAAATAGGATGCTTCGATGGGATTGGGTTTGTCATCATTATTTCAAGCTTTATATGCAGCACCTGTGGTTTTGCAGGTACTCATGTTTGGCTTTTGGTTTGGCATGATGTACCACTGCCTCAAACGAGAAGGTGGGCGTAGTTCCTGGATTTACATCTTGATTTTTCTTAACTTGGCGGGGGCCGCTCTTTATTTTCTCGTCAAAGTATTGCCTACGATCGATATTCCTCAAATTGCCTATTTTTCTCGTTGGACTCGGCAAGCCGAATTGAGACAAGCAGAAGCAGAAGCAAGAAACATTGGCAAGGCCTATCAGTATATCAAGCTAGGTCGTTTGCTGTATGACCTAAAAATGCCTGATAAGGCTGCTGGTGCATTTGCGACCGCTCTCGACAAAGAACCCAATAATGCAGAGGCGCTGTGGGGAGCCACAGTGCTTGATTTAGACAATAAACAATTTGCAGCCGCGCGCGAGAAGCTGTCTCTCATTCTTGAGGTCGAGCCCGACTTTCGTCGAGGTGATGCGTCGCTGGCTTACGGCAAAGTTCTATTTGAGTTGGAAGATTGGCCAGCTGCGCGGCAGCAACTCGAACGAGACATCAAACGCTGGGGGAATGCCGAATCCTATTTGTTGTTAGCTCGCATTCTCGAACAAGAAGGAGCCTACGATCGCGCTAAGTCTCACTTGGAAACGATGCTGGCTAGATCGCAAGGCACCTATGAATTTCAGTACAAGCGCAATCGCCCTTACTTGCGGCAAGCCGAACGCATGTTGAATCGTTTAGCCCGTACTTGAACGCCTGCAATCGTCATTAGCTCAGACCCATGCAGCTCGGCAAGCATACTGTGAGGATAATGGAAATGATGCAATCCTCTCGTTCGAGCTATGGTCAAAGTCCTCCATTTATCTGACATTCATTTGGGGAGTGGATTAGCCCACGGCCGCATCAATCCAGAGACGGGATTGAATACGCGTTTAGAGGATTTGACTGCCACTTTGGGGCGCTGTATCGATCGCGCCATTTCCGAGCCAGTGGATTTGGTGATTTTTGGCGGAGATGCGTTTCCTGACGCGACCCCGCCGCCGCTGCATCGCGATGCCTTTGCTCGCCAGTTCGTACGGTTGGCAGAAGCGAACATTCCGACTGTGTTGCTGGTGGGCAACCACGACCAGCACGGTCAAGGCCAGGAAGGTACCAGTTTGAGTATTTATCGCACGCTGGGGGTTTCTGGCTTCTACGTCGGCGATCGCCTGCGCACGCGACTCATCGATACGCGCGGCGGTCCCGTGCAGGTAACGACGTTACCCTGGCTCAATCGCTCGACCTTGCTCACTCGACCCGAGATGGAAGGACTCACAGGAGAGGCAATTTCCGCCAAACTTTTGCAGCGTCTCGATCTCGCCCTTGAAGCTGAAACTCGTCAGCTCGATGCCGACATGCCTGCCATTTTACTGGTGCATGCCATGGTCGATACGGCCCGCTATGGCGCAGAACGCCACCTTGCTGTCGGTAAAGGATTTACTGTGCCCCTGTCGCTACTGGCTCGATCGGCCTACCAATACGTTGCCCTTGGGCACGTTCACAAGCATCAAGTCTTATGTGACGATCCTCCCGTTGTTTACCCTGGCAGCATCGAGCGCGTTGATTTTAGCGAGGAGCGCGAGACAAAAGGATTTGTCCTCGCTGAAGTGACGACCGATTCTGCCGCGTATGAGTTCGTGCCGTTGGACGTGCGTCGTTTTGTCACTGTCCGAGTGGATTTGACAGAAAGTCCAGATTTAACTGCTGCCGAGCGCGAGGCTGGCCCGACGGATGAGAATGCCAAACTGGCCTCGCCGACGGATCGCTTGCTGCAAGCGATTGCCAAAGCCGATATCAGTGACTGCATCGCACGTTTGATTTACCGCATCCGGGCCGACATCGCTGACGAAGTTGACGTGAATGCTCTACACGCTGCTCTGGCAGACGCATCTAGCTATGCCATTCATCCCGATGTCGTCGCCCCCGCGCGCTTGCATTTACCCGGACTAGCAGCTAGCGATCTCGATCCGATCGACGCTTTAGAACTTTATTTGCAAACTCGCCAAGATTTAGCTGGTTTGCAGGCCGACATGCTGACAGCCGCTCGCGCACTGGTCGCGCAGGCGGAGGTAGACGCTGAAGAGGTCGGCGAGTTTGATTTTGAAGCAACCGTCGAGACGCCCTCAGCATATGTGGCTACCTCCGAACAGTTGAGTCTATGGACTGAGCCTGCAGGATAATCACTTGCGATCGCGATCGCTGCAAACAGAGGTTCCAGTCTCGATACTGAACGTATTGAGCGTTCGGGCCAAGAGGATGAAAAGACTGCCCTTTGTCGTGATGTTGGGTTTAGCTGCTGCAACTGCAACCATCACTCACAACATGCATCAAATTGCTCAGTGCGAGCAGTGGCTGATGCAGCTACCCGCGTGGTATGGCATGGAGCGCGACAGTCAGAAAAGTTCGGTGCGCTATTGTCAGGCTCAGATGGCTGACGAAGTTCAGCTCTCTCAATCTACCAAACAGGCGATCGCAGCATATATGCGTGACCTCAATCCCTAAAGTTCCGCGTTTTCAAGCTTAGGTGGCAGAGCGTAAGCTGAAATTACGGTCAACGACTCGGGCCATGAAAACTCTAATTCACTCGACGCGAATGGTTTTGCCTACTGGCGAAATCTATGCGGGCGACCTTCTAACTGAGAACGGCACGATCTCGCACATCGATCGCTCAATAGCAGCTCCTGAAGCCGATATCACGATTGATGGCACGAATCAGATCCTATTGCCGGGTGTCATTGACTCGCAAGTGCACTTCGAGCACAAGGAAGAGTTACAAACGGCTTCTCATGCTTGCGCGCGCGGTGGCGTAACCTCTTTTTTGGAGATGGCCAACACCATCCCGCTGCCCGTTACGCAAGCTGTCCTTGACGACCGGCTGGAACGAGCCGCCCAGAAATGCCTCGTCAACTATGGCTTTTTCATCGGGGCTACTGCCGATAATCTCGAAGTTCTGCAAGCGGCAGCTCCCACCTGCGGCATCAAGATGTTTATGGGGTCGACAAGCGGGCCGTTACTGGTGAGGGACTCAGCCGCGATCGAGCGCATCTTCGCCAACACGACCAAGCTCATCGCCGTTCATGCTGAAAATCAGGCTCGCATCGAAGCACGGCGAGCGGAATTTAGCGATCGCTTCGGAGAAGTCGGGATTCATTCGGTGATTCAAGATGACATTGCCGCACTAGAGGCAACACAACTGGCTCTCGACCTAGCTACCAAATATCGCCATCGACTCCATCTCCTGCACTTATCTACGGCAAAAGAAGTAGAGCTACTGCGCCAACACAAACCCGCATGGGTGACGGCCGAAGTTACGCCTCAACATCTCATGTTGGATACCAGCGCGTACGAAAAACTGGGGTCGTTGGCACAGATGAACCCGCCATTGCGATCGACTGCGGATCGTCAAGCTCTTTGGCGGGGGCTGCACGATGGCGTACTCGACTGTATTGCTACGGGCCACGCTCCTCATACACTTAAAGAAAAGTCGCATCCTTACCCAAATTCCCCGTCAGGAATGCCAGGGGTAGAAACGTCGTTACCTATGATGTTGACTGCAATGCAGCAGGGATTGTGTCGGTTAGAGCAAATCGTGACGTGGATGAGTGCAAATCCTGCCCGAGCCTACGGCATCGTCAACAAAGGCCAGATTCAGGTCGGTTATGATGCCGACTTAGTATTGGTCGATTTAGAAAATACCTATCCCGTACGTCGCGAGGACGTTTTGACCCAATGCGGGTGGAGTCCGTTCGAAGGCTGGGAACTGACGGGATGGCCGACGGTAACGCTGGTGGCCGGTCGCGTCGTGTTTCAGGCCGGGGAAGTGGATACCGATGCTCGCGGTCGCGCCCTTCAGTTCGAATCGCGCTTGACTGACGCTTCGGCGATCGCCCCCGAACCTACCGTCAAACTATCGTGAGCGCCACATCTTTCGCTTTCGACTTTCCTGCTAGGGCTGATGCGTACGTGGGATTCGACCCAGGACGAGACAAGTGCGGAGTTGCGTTACTAACGGGATCGGGCGAGGCTTGCTATCGCGAGATCGTTCCTAGCGATCGCGCCATTGACCGAGTGCGAACGTTGATTGAGTTTGTTAGCCTCCGCAGTGCCTCGATATGTGTCGTGATGGGCAACCAAACCACGTCAGCACAATGGACGATGCAATTCCGCCAAGCCATGCCGCATCTTGACATTCAGGTGGTGGACGAGCGCTACAGCTCCCAAGAAGCGCGACGGCGATATTGGGACTTTTATCCGCCGCAAGGCCTAACGCGCTTCGTACCGTTGGGACTGCGCGAGCCGCCGCGTCCCATTGACGACATTGCCGCCGTCATCCTAGTCGAGCGCTATTTGCACCAGCGATCGCCCACCTCGTAAGTCGAGCGCTAGGCTAGAACTCGCGCGTCAAGACTTCGTGACAGTACCGTGCCCACCTTACCTTCAAACTCGTCAGTGCCTTTACACGTTCCTGCTACTCGTCCGCTCCCGTGGACGCGTCGTCAGATGTTAGCTGGATTGGGAGCCAGTGTGCTCAGTTATGGATTGGGAGGTTGCGGTCGTCGCCCGCCTACGCAGTTGAGCGTTACCGTTCTACCAGATATGCTGCCAGGAAGCGTATGGCGCGATCTCAACCGTGTGGGAGTCCGAGCTCGTCCCCTACAGGTGAGCGATCGCGCGGCTCTCTTTGCCGAACTGATTGCTTTAGCCGACCCCCCTCAGTCCAGCGGTTTGGGGCGGGTGTTGGCAGCTATTTTGCGACAGGTATTCCCGCCTCCACCCGTACCTCAGCGTTTGAGTTTGCTGGGGGCCGATTGGTTAGAACCAGCCATTGCTAGTGAGGCAATCTCACCGCTTTCCGAGGCCGACCTCGGCGATCGCTTTGCGATTCTGCCGTCGCGCTGGCAGCAAGCCGTCGAGCGTCATGGGCAGAGGTGGGGGGTGCCCTGGAACTGGGGTGTATCTGGCATCGCTTACAATCGCAAATTCGTGAAATTTCCGCTATCTGACTGGTCGGACCTGTGGCGACCGGAATTACGAGGCAAGATCGTACTTCCCGACCATCCGCGCGAAGTTATCGGCTTGACGCTTAAATCCCTCGGCCAGTCCTACAATGCGCCCGTGGCAGAAAATGCTGAGTTGGCAACCAAATTGGCTCAACTGCACGAGCAGGCGTTGTCGTACACTTCGAAGCATTACCTTCAAACTCTACTCGTCCGCGATAGTTGGGTGGCTGTGGGCTGGACGCAAGATTTACATCAGGCGAGCCAGCGCGATCGCAACATCACCGTTGTCATTCCCAAATCTGGCTCCGCCATTGCTTGGGATCTGTGGGTAAAGCCCAATCAACCCGCTCTTTCAGACCGCTCCGAACCAGACGCTGAGCCAGTCCTATCTAGCTGGTTCGACTTTCTCCTCCAACCCGAGGTGGCTGCTCGCATAGTCCGTACCAGTATGTTGCCGGTCTCGCTCCCTATGGGCCGCGATCGCCTACCGGCGAAATTACGCGATCGTCCCGAGTTCGAGCCCGGTCTGCTCGACCGCTGTGAATTTCTCCAGCCCTTGTCACCTGAAGTTGCGGCTGATTATTTAACTTTGTGGCGTGCGATGCGTTCAGGTCAGCTATGAAGCCGGAACTGCACTACTGCTTACCAGGTGAAGTCCCGTATCAAACCGCAAGGATATGGCAACAAAGCCGAGTCAGTTTGGCTGCGATCGCTGAAACTAACCTGACTGATAGTTTCCTCCTGCTGACTCACCCTCCCGTTTACACCCTCGGTCAGGGGGGCGATGCGCGATATCTTAAATTCGATCCGGAAACCAGCGATACTGACGTTTTTAGAGTAGAGCGCGGTGGTGAAGTCACTTATCACGGCCCCGGCCAGTGGGTCGGCTATCCGATCTTGGATTTGCGCCGCCATCGCCGAGATTTGCACTGGTATCTGCGAGAGCTGGAGGCCGTTCTCATTGACGTTTGTGCTCAATTAGGTCTCACTGCCGATCGCGTGCCCGGTTTGACCGGGGTTTGGATTGAGGGTCGCAAAGTAGCCGCAATGGGTATTCGTGCTACCAAATGGATTAGCTGGC
>JBCBVC010000111.1:0-14425 GCA_039817845.1 Cyanobacteria bacterium J06642_2 | reverse complement strand
TGTGAATCCAATCAATACCCCCATAATTAAAGCGCTAATGAAACCAATAAGAGTGGTGAATAACGTAATTAAAGCATGTTTGAGAACGACTTCGCCCCGCGAAGGAATCTCTGCCAAAATTACAGATGGAGCGGGCAGGACGAACTTGGCAATATCAAGCCAGTCAACCGCAAGTTCCCACACGATCAGCAGAAGCAACGCAGAGGCAACCGGTAATCCATACGTTGCATATTTTGACGATAAAAATGTCGAAATATCGAATTGCGATCGCCCGCTCCGGTCTGTCGTCGTCGTCATCTGAGTCTCCTGCGCGATCGCGATCTGTCAGTTTTGCTGAATGTAGCTTCTTAATTCGGTATACATGCGCTGAAAATGTGGAGTGAAGCACATATCTAACGTACGAGGACGAGGTAGATTGACTTCGAGCGTGTAAACAATTTGGCTTGGGCGCGGCCCCATTACGTAGACGGTGTCCGATAAGAAGATGGCCTCTCGCAAGTCGTGGGTGACGAGTACGCTAGTGCATTGCGTTTGTTGCCAGAGGTGCTGAAGCATTTCCCACATTTCCTCGCGAGTAAATGCATCGAGAGCAGCGAAGGGTTCGTCTAAAAGCAGAATTTCAGGATGGTGAATAAGAGCGCGACACAGAGATGCTCGTTGTTTCATTCCGCCTGAAAGTTGCCACGGGTAATGTTTTTGAAACTCTTTAAGTCCGACAGTAGATAGTAAGGTTTGAGCTTCGGAAATATATTGTTCGCGCCGTTGTTTGAATTGATGCTTGTGTTGAGGCACGATTTCTAACGGTAGCAGCACGTTATTTAACGTATTTCGCCAGGGTAACAATACTGGATTTTGAAATGCCACTCCGACACTTTGTAGTGGTTTTGTGATGGCTTTGCCACCAAAGTAGACGGCCCCTTGTTTGACCGGGTTGAGGCCTGAAATCATCCTTAACAGTGACGTTTTTCCGCAGCCACTCGGCCCCACGATCGATACGAACTCGGCTGAGGCAATTTGTAACGACACACGATCGATTACCTGCATGGGCAGGCCGGACATCGTGTAATTCAGGCTGACGTCCCGAAATTCCAATAGAGTTCGAGATTTGAGCGGTGCCGACGTTGATGTTGAAAGGGACTCAACCATGACTTTTCCCTGGGCTTGAATGTCAAGTGTGATTCAGAACCGCTGACGTGCAGACATGCTCTGAGGGAACGGAGTCTAATTCTGTAATATTAGATACGGATTTTTTGGGTTTGGAGTTTGAGGGTTGCAGTAGTTCACTATCTCCTGCTCGGCTCGTGGTTCTTCATCAGTTGAATGCTACTCGTGAAACAGTTCATTTCGGTGGATTTTCGGCCAGCTTACCGCCAGCCTTGACGGTAAAATCGGGCGATCGCATTGCAGTCCAAACGTTTTCGGGCTTACCCGTATACAAGCACGCGCCTCCAGAGTTTTTACCGCCCGCATTTTTAGATATTTGTCAGAACCTACCTGCGAATCGCCGGATTGCGCCAGGGCCGCATCTGATGACAGGTCCTATTTACGTTGAAAATGCTCGACCTGGCGACGTACTTGAAATTTGTGTAGAGGAAATCGAGCCCAGCTTGCCAGTTGGATTTACGCTAATTCGCCCCGGGGCAGGCGGTCTTCCCCAGCAGTGCGATCGCCCGGTGGTGACGTTTACAGAGATCGACCTAGAACGCGGCACGGTGGAGTTTCCCCCTGCAAGTGGGGTTGTTTTACCTCTACAACCTTTTTTTGGCGTGATGGGCGTTGCTACTGAGGACCGACACCGTCATTCCGTGCCACCTGGTGACTACGGTGGAAACCTGGACAATCGTTTATTGCAAGCTCCTTGCCGCCTGTTTTTGCCGGTTTTTTTGCCGGGAGCGCGATTTTCTATCGGTGACGGTCACAGTTTGCAAGGAGATGGGGAAGCCTGCTTGACGGGGCTGGAAACATCTATGAATGGGGTGATTCAGTTGATAACGCACTCTTTCCTTCAGTTCTTACCACTTCCCCTGGCTGAAACGACTACCGATTGGATTGTGATGGGGTTTGGGATGACGTTGGATGCGGCTTTCGAGCAAAGCCTCAAGCGCATGGTTACCTTTTTGCAGCGTTATCTCGAACTCACTGCCGATGATGCCTACATGCTGTGCAGTTTGGGCGTTCATTTTCATATCACGCAAGCCGTCAATCTGCCGCGAAAAGGCGTCCATGCTTGTTTGCCCAAAGCCATCTTGCCTGCGCCCATTCCGCTTTAATGTCGCAGCGTTCTTTCAACGTTCTTACGCTCATCTCGCTCGATCAGGGCGGCAAGTCGACGACGCATAATAATGCCAGGCTTATCGCTGACCATATGTTGCTCGTCTTGGAGCCGCAGCGGTACGTCAAAGTCGGTACTTTCTAGAACCACTTTGTCTTCTAACGTAACTTGGCGATCGAAGGCGACGATCTCGCTAGCTTTCGCCTCGGCTTCGGTGTCGTTTCGCAGGCAAAACTGAAGCACTTGAATAGATCGATCGCTTATGGGCGTCGCAGCCGTAAAGATGAGATGGACGAGACCATTGGGATAGGTGATTTTCAGCGATCGCGTGAAGGGTAAAAACCAATTCCCCTGGCTAGTTCTGACGGTGGTGGACTCATCCAGGCGTAGATTCCGCTTTTGCACTTCAGTGTTCTTGGCCGGGAGTCGGTAAGTCATCTGAAACCCTTCGGCGGTTTCTGTAAAACTGTCCGGAGCAGGGGGGATAGGCGATTGTTGTAGGCCAAACGTTTGCGCGTGCACGAAGTGAGGGTGAGCGTTATCGAACGAATTTTCCATCAGGCGTAGAGCCGCGCAGTTCCAGACTTCGTAGAACTGAGGAATGTAGCGAAATCGTGGATCTTCGGCTTCGGGAATCCCAGGAATATCCGAAATGGGATCGTCTAGACATACCCAGACGTATCCGTAGCGGCGATCGCAGCGAAATGTCTGAGTTCGTTCGGTCTCAAGCACGGGGCGATCTCTTAATTGAGGGATGCGATCGCGCTTTCTGTCAGCATTTAACTGCCAACAACCGTAAGAGGCACATTGCAAGCAATCATCCTGCACTGTGCCTAATGAAAGTCGAGCCGAGCAATAACAGCACCGATCCACGGCAGCGGCAGGACGTCCAGTTCGATCTAGCCACAGCACCAGGTTTTGTCCCAAAAGACAAAAGGCCTGCGGCCCCTGCTGCACGCGAGCGATGGGGACGACTGGATACCAAAATCGCCGAAATACGGGGTGCTGCGTGACGAGCATGGCGATCGCGATTTGGGGAAGATGGGGTTAATCCAGCGCTTGACGCTCGGAGGCTGGGGGAGGCAATCGGTCTTCTAGGGGCGGGAGATAGCTATCGTCGAAGACATCTTCAACGGCGGGGGTTTCCGGTAGGTCAAAGCCTTTAACCGTTTGGGCGATCGTTGCCTCTAATCGACCTGGGTCGACAGTGCCAATACCGTTTTGCTCGACTTCTTCCGTGATTAACAAGCCATCTAACGCAATTTGAAGGCGCAGCTTCTCTGCATCTTCTTCCATTAAGTCATCTCCGGCGGCCAGCACGGCCTGAAGCCCAGTTTCAGGGTCGCGTAAAGTGTCTTGCAGACCTTTGATATAAGCCTTGACGAACCCGCTAACGACGTCAGCATTGTCTTCTAGGTATGACTCTTTGACCAAGATGGCGTTGCCGTAAAAGTCGAGGCCGTTATCGGCGTAGTAAAAAATGTTGAGGTCGTCCACGCTTCTGCCACCAGCAACCAAAGCGGACATCATAGAGTAGCTGAAGCCACTGATGGCATCAACATTCCCCTGCAACAAAAAAGTTTGCCGCAGTTTGGGTTCCATACTCACCCACTCAACCCCTTCGGCATCCACGCCTACCTCTTCAGCCAACACCGGCCACAAGCGGCGAGGTGCATCTCCGACAGGAGCACCTAAGGTCTTACCGATCATGTCTTCAATCGACTCGATGCCGCTTTCTTCGAGAGCAATCAGGGCAAAGGGGGATTTGTTGTAAGCCACTGCGACTGCGACTAATTTGTCATCGGGATTCTCTTGGTTGAATTCAACCATCGAGTACATGTCCCCAAATCCAATGTCGTACTGACCGGCAGCGATCGTGCTGGCCGTACTGGCAGAGCCGTATCCCCGCTCGAACTCCACTTTCAGTCCTTCTTCGACAAAGTAACCGCGATCCATCGCCAAAATTAAAGGTGCGTCAACGCCCTGCAGTAACCAAGACAGCGTGAAATTTACTGTCTTGAGCGAGTCGGGAGCCTGCGCAACCAACGTTTTGCGAGAAGCTTCTTCGGCTTCAACCGGCAAGAGCGGAGCTTGGAGAGCGGCGAACCCGAGTAACGAGGTTACAAGTACTGAGAGAGACAGGCACTTGAAGACGCTAGCCGCGTGAAATGTCTTACCCATGGTGGCGATCGCTTCAGAATGACAACTTCTAGACCGAATCTCCGCTTAGCTTCGAGTAAAGCTGAGTAAATCATTGTAGTTACGGATACGTTTTGACTGTGGGGGCAACGAACGAGATCGCTGCGTTCGCGCTGCAATTTAGACGAATCAGTGAGAAAAAAGGGCTGTGATACGTTATGGAAGCTACTGAATGCCGAGGTAGTATGACGGAAGCCTTGAAGACCCGTTTTGACGATCTGATCGAACAGACCGGAGCGCTGCAACAAGGTCACTTTCAGCTTGCCAGCGGTCTGCATAGCAGTTGTTTTTTTCGCTGCATTAAACTCCTAGAAAACCCACAGGCAGCAGATTTTTTATTCGACGCATTAGCTGCGCAGTTTTCCGAACCTATGGACGTAGTTTTGGGGGCGAATGAAGCCGGAAGTATTTTGGCGTTTGAAGTAGCGAAACGGCTGGGAGTTCGAGTGGCGATCTCTCGCCAAAGGAATCATCAATATTCACTGATTGATGGGTTTTCTCTCGCTCCACAGCAACAAGTTCTCATCGTCGATGACATTACAACGACTGGAGGCACGGCTAAGCAGCTTATTACGATCGTCGAGGCAGCACGAGCTACTCCAGTTGGGGTAGGACTGATTGCAACCAAAGGTTTGTTTCAGATCGATTTAGGCTGTCCCGTCAAAGTGTTGATTTCGTTGGAAGGGATGGACGCGATCGCGCCTGAAACGTGTCCTCTCTGTCAGCAGGGAATTCCACTTACGCAATAATTATCGAGGCAATGCCCGACATGACATCCTCAACCCAAATTGATGTTGGCGTTTATCGCGTACCCATGTCTGCTCCCGAAGATGTGAGTGGCTTGAAAACGCTTCTGGAAACGAAACAGATTGAAGCTGCGCACATTCTGGGCATCATCGCTCAGACGGAGGGCACGGGCTTCGCTCGCGGCTACACGTCACTCTGCATGCAATTGCTGCTAGCCGAACATCTCAACCTTTCACCGCAAGAGGTGTTCGCTCGCATTCCCATGATGATGATCGGCCTCTGTGGTGGCCTAATGAGTCCGCATTACACGGTATTCACTCGTCGCGAGATAGAATTCGCCCAGCCGGTTGCCGAGGAGAAACGTTTGACCGTCGGAACAGCGAATACGCGTGCGTTGCGGCCCGAAGAATACGGCACGCTGACTCAGATCGAACTCGTCGCGGCTGCGGTTAAAAAGGCGATCGCCGATGCCGGAATTACCGACCTGGATGACGTGCATTGCGTTGAGGTCAAGTGCCCTGCGATGACTTCTGCTCGCTTAGACGATGCGGCGAGTCGGGGTGAGTTGGTCGTTAGCTCCAATCTCGGACAAGCGAGTTCATTCTCAAAAGGTGCTAGTGCGCTCGGCATCGCGCTGGCGCTAGGGGAAGTACCTGAAACAAAGCTTAGTGATGCAATTGTCAATCGCGATCGCTCTCTATTCACCAAGCGTGGCTCGGTCTCAGCTGGAGGGGAACAATCAGCCTGTCGAATTTTAGTGATGGGCAATAGCTCGCAGTCGGTGAGCCGCTATCGCGTCGGGCACAGCATGATGGTCGATCAGCTCGATACCGCAGGAGTCTACGCGGCACTGTCCTCGGCTGGGTTGGAAGCTTCCCATCCCCTCACCTCCGAGCAGCAAGGTCGCATCGTGCAAATGTTCGTCAACTGTGGTGCGGATGCAGTGGGCAGCGAGCGCGATCGCCGCCACACGATTCACAGCGATTTTCTGGCTGGCTATGCCGGAATTGTGGCGAAAGCAGTAGCTAATGCAGTGGTAGCTTCGATTGTAGGCGATCCGATGATTTTGGCCTCTGCAGGAAACGAGCATCAGGGCGCACCAGGAAATAATCTAATCGCAGCCATTGTGGAAGTCGATGCCGTCAGTTATGGCAAAGCTAGTAGTGACAAGCGCTCATCTTCACAAAACAATTAGATCGCCTTGAAATCCTGACGCAACACGTTTTCAACTTGCAAGGTCGAACAGTTGCCAAGGCGAAGCCAAATGACTTTTGATGGGCTCCCAAATACTAAGCTTAAATCGTGCATATCTGCATCTTTTGAGATAATCATATAATCATTTACTTTTGCATACTCCCAAATAATTGAGTCAGTCGTTGCCTCCATCCCTATCTCTCGAACATGCAGCGAGTTAGGGAAAAGGTCGCTTAATCGATTGAATAGTTTGGGTGATAGGTCTTCGTCAAAGAGCAATTTCATGCGGATAGTGAGGCCGTAGCAAACCGACGCTCGGGGTCAGCAGCGTAAGCAATACAGGCCTTTAAATCTTCTCGCGTTAAATCAGGGAAATCATCGAGAATTTCTGCTTCGGTCATCTCAGAGGCCAGATATTCAAGTACTTCATAAACTGTAATTCGTAAGCCACGAACACAAGGTTTACCTCCCCGCTTCCCAGGTTCAATTGTGATGATATCTTTATAGTTCATGGGTTCT
Organism: Cyanobacteria bacterium J06642_2; assembly: GCA_039817845.1. Taxonomy (GTDB): domain Bacteria; phylum Cyanobacteriota; class Cyanobacteriia; order Thermostichales; family PCC-7336; genus JBCBTL01. Next base: position 7,494 of record JBCBVC010000111.1, on the reverse strand, counting down.
TATCACTATGACTAAATAACAGGTGTACCTATATCCTACCGAAGAGTGCTGGAGGGTCGAAACCCTTTACCTAAAGTACTGCTCGCGATCGTGGCTACACTTCGCCATGCCTGTAAAGGCTGCTGGCTAAATGCTGAATCCTATTCCGAGCCAGTCTTTGATCGCATTCCATCCTGAAGACTAGATTCTGTAGGTGCTTGATGAGCTAGCGCTATATGGTCTTCGCCGTGCGATCGCTCTCGGTTTCCAGATTTCGCTTCGGTTATGGAAGTCGACTAGGGTTGAGGAATGGAGCGATCGCGCATCCTACTTTGAAATCGAACCTCAGCAGTGGTGCAGCGATGGAAACTCTTACTATTACTCGACCAGACGACTGGCACCTGCACCTACGGGATGGAGAGGCGCTAAAGTCAGTTTTGCCATATACGGCGCGTCAGTATGCTCGTGCAATTGTCATGCCGAATTTGAGGCCTCCAGTGCTCACGGTTGCCAATGCTACGGCCTATCGAGATCGCATTATGGCGGCGATGCCGAAGGGAAAACAATTCGAGCCGCTGATGACGCTCTATCTCACCGACAATACGAGTCCCGAAGAGATCTTGGCGGCCAAAGCATCTCAGTTTGTGAAAGCGGTTAAGTACTATCCAGCCGGGGCAACGACTAATTCTGACTCCGGGGTGACCGATCTGCGGAAGTGCGATCGCGTTTTTGAAGCGATGCAGCAGGTAGATATGCCTTTGTTACTGCACGGAGAGGTAACGGATGAAGAGGTTGATATCTTCGATCGCGAGGCAGTGTTTATTGAGAAACACTTAATCCCACTCAGGAAGCGATTTCCAGCACTGCGCCTGGTGCTCGAACATGTTACGACCTCCGCTGCTGTGCAGTTCGTGTTAGAGACTGAAAATATTGGTGCAACGATAACGCCACAACATTTACTGTTTAGTCGCAATGTTCTATTTCAGGGCGGCATGCGTCCCCATTTTTATTGTTTGCCTATTTTGAAGCGCGAGAAGCATCGTTTGGCACTTTTAAAAGTGGCGACATCTGGAAATCCTAAGTTTTTCTTGGGTACCGATAGCGCACCTCATTCCCGCGACAGCAAAGAAAGTTCTTGTGGCTGTGCCGGTTGTTTTTCAGCTCTACATGCAATGGAGCTATATGCAGAAGCGTTTGAGCGTGCGAATGCACTGGATAAACTTGAAGCATTTGCTAGTTTCTACGGGCCAGATTATTATCAACTTCCGCGTAATACCGAACAGATTACCTTAACCAAAATGACCTGGCGTATTCCCGATGAAGTGCCTTTTATTGACTCTAGTTTAGTGCCTTTATGGTCAGGTGAAAAGCTAACGTGGAAAGTTATTTAATTGGGCGATCTCCACAGATTCTTCAGGTATTTACTAATGTCTTGAATAGCCATCCGCATGAAGCATTCCAGAAATAGTTGCCGCCAAAACTCAAGGGTGGCTTGCAGTCAAGCTTGCAAATATTCCAGGCCTTGAAATCGAGCAGGGATTCTCCCAAAGACTCTAGGTTCTTCAGAAGAAGGTCAAGGTTTTGATGGGCGATCGCAATCTGCAAGATGAAAGCGTGGAAGGGAGATCGCAATATCTTTCGAGAGGATTGTAGGGTGGCGATCTCCTCTGGTATTGGCTGAGGACGCGATCGCCAAGTGTTAGAAGCAGATTCGAGAACAAACCCAAACTCGGGGTCATTTTTCCTGAATCATGTTGGTGCTTCAGTCTCCGTGCGATCACCTCCTCAAAAGCCCGCTTCGCCTGTGATTGGGAAGATAGTGGAGCCATCTGAGAAGCTCAAGCCTTCAGTTTAAGGCTGCACGAGATTTCCTCCAGTTTGAACATTCTTCTTGTCGTGGAAATATTCAAGGGTTTCCTGAGGCTGACTCAATCTGGTCAAGCCATGCTCCCCAGAGTAGTCGGGCTTGCGCCTGCAGGAGGTCTCCATATTGCTGCGTACCTTGGCGCAAGCTTGCAGCAGAAAGTCCAGGAACACTACCAATCTCACAGGTATGACCAATGAACCAGCGCTCCAAGTTTTGGGCAAAAACTTCGGGGTGAAACTGCAATGCTAATACGTTCTGCTTGTAAGAAAACGCTTGGTTTTCGTACCGTGCACTCGATGCTAAAGGCTCGCAGCCTACAGGTAGGTCAAACGTATCGCCATGCCAATGGAGCACAGCATCCGTATCGGCTAAAGGTCGTAAAGCTGAGTTCCGGCCCACTTCGCTGAGCTGAATGGGGAACCAGCCAATCTCTTTACCTCGTTCGCCTGGGTAAACCTTGGCTCCGAGCGCTCGTGCTATCAGCTGCGCTCCCAAGCAAATGCCTAAAGTCGCCTTGGCCGCTCGCAAGCGGTGTGTGAGGAGCTCAACCTCATCCCGCAGGAAAGGATAATCGTCATCGTCATAAGCACCAATAGGGCCACCCAGAATGACCGCTAAGTCGGGTTGCAACGAATCTAGCGTACTCAGATCGTCTAGACCAGCTTCTAAGTACTCGATCTTGTAGCCTCGGGACTCAAGGACCTCGGCTAAACTCCCTAGATCTTCAAATGCAACGTGGCGAATCGCTATCGCAGACTTACTCTGTGGCATGACACTCTCCGCTGACAAACGATCTTTTGACACTAGTTGTCTTGTTTTTCGGTCTTTTTGCGTGCCCAAAGAGCACGATTCCCCCAGGGTGAATTCATTAGGCAGGGGAGATTTCGCTCCGCCTCACTTCTACGTTTAACGCGTCAGGAGGCTTGCCCCTTAGCTCAGTAACCCAGCCTTAGCAAAGCTCTCAACCCCTCGTTCTGAGTCGAGAATTCCAAGCTCGTCTGCAAGAGACGTAATATCTGAGTAATCGATGCGCAGTAAGTTCACCTCTGCCTGAGATGCGCAGTCTCTAATCATCCTCTCAGTTTGAGAAAAGCCAATTTGCTCGAGCATGGCCTGCCAAACCTCAAGCTCTACGTTGGCAAACCAGCGCACGGGTTTGGGAAGCACCTCAGCAAAAAATCCCTGTTGCTCTGGCGTGAGACGCTCGTACATACAGGTCGCCAAACCTTTGAAAATGCTGTGATGCGCTTTCTCATCCCGAAAGTGCGTGTAGACAGTTAGGCGGTTCAACGGCTGTACAGTCTTGTCAAAAGCTAAAAGTGCCAAGTAATCGCTAACAAATACTTCTGAAACAATGGCGGTTGCCATCTGTACCAGAATTTTCTGCCAAGGCTCAGAATACAGACTTTGTTCCTGCTTCATGTTTTTGACCAAGTTGAAGCTCGGCAGACGTAAGTGCTCCAATTGGCGTTGTTGACGTGTCGTTCGGCAAGCTGAAATGACCAACTGAACGTGATAGGCCTCATCAACAAGTGTCTCGCTAGCAATCATTTGGCTCGTACCATCGTCAACCCCCGGCACCTCGCAATCGATAATGTGATTGCAGGCTGGAGCAATGACTTTGGACTCGATGTCAATGGTTTTTTCGTTGTAAGCAATCCAGCCACAAGAGAGAATCCGCTTCTGAACAGCACGGGGAGCTGCTAAAAAATCTGGATGATCCTTGAAAGGTAGCAGATCCACCCGAAAATCATCGCGCTCTGGGTCAAAGAGCATATCAGGCTGACTGTCTCGGGCCACGTTCTCTCTAGCTCGAGCAGATTGCGCACGCCGGTGCCAGTTCCCTGCCATTTTTTCAAGCAAGCGGCGGCAATTTGAGGTTTCACTTGACTCTTGAGGTGTATCCGCAGACTGTTTGATGTTCTCAGCAACAACCATGACACATACTCCAATAACTGAATGGACTGGGTTGAGGCCGTTCCAAGTGGCATCAACAGATACCACCGTCAAAGCCTGTGACTGCGACGAACCTGAGTATGCAGTGCATTGCCTTTACAAAAATTAATCTACCGAGCAGGGCTGGGAAAGCTCTGAAGCGAAACTGGGTCTTTACTCAGCAGAAATCAATCAGACTTGTGGGAGTTGAGCAACACAATTTAAAAAGCGGGGAGTAAAGGGACAAGCTTGCCCCTCAAGACTGTCCGTGTTTATCAATGGCACGCCAGAGATAATGGTGTCGATCTTATGACCGCGTCCTGTTTGAGAGTTCGCTATATAGGATGCGCGCACTGTTCGTTTTTGCGTGTCGTTAGCAATCGGGAATTGAAATGCCACAGCTAAACAAACGAGTTCTCGTAACGGGGGGAAATCGCGGCATCGGCTTCGCGATCGCCAGCGGTCTGCTCGAACTGGGCTGCGAAGTCATTATTTCGGCCCGATCCTTGGATCGAGCCAAACAAGCTGCCGAATTACTGCCAGAAGCAGCCATCCCCATCGCCTTAGACACGAGTGATGACCGCACTATCGAGCACGCAGCAGAAACCTTAGGCCAAAGTTTTGACCGACTTGATGTCCTGATAAACAATGCCGGAGTTTATCCCGATGAGAACATCAACATTCTCACGATCTCTCGCGAAGTTTTAGATGTTGGGATGCAAATCAACACATTCGGTACGATTCGACTCATTCAGGCCTGCTTGCCTTTGCTGGAAAAATCTCAAGACGCCAGAATCATCAATGTTACGAGCGGTATGGGCGCTCTTGATGGTTTGACGACCACAGCCTCCAGTTACTGCCTTTCCAAACTGGCCTTGAACGGTGCCACGCTCATGCTCGCGCAATCCCTCAGCTCGAAAGGAATCGTCGTCAATGCCATGTGTCCGGGTTGGGTGAAAACGGACATGGGAGGAGCCTCAGCACCGCGATCTCCAGAACAGGGAGCCGACACCGCAATATGGCTGGCCACAGAAGCTCCACGCGCAAAGACTGGAAAGTTTTGGCGCGATCGCGAAGAGATCGCATTCTGAAGACCTGCGCTACAACCGCAGCTGCCTCAATCTGACAGGATGGATGCGAGACTCACTATCAAACGAGGAGCGGCGATCGTGCTTTGTTCGGAAGCCTTACAAGAGATGGAAGTCTTTCGCACTCTGCCTCCCGAGCGGTTGGAGTGGATTTGCGATCGCGCCGAGCACGTCCCACTGGCAGCAGGCGAAGTCCTCGTACATGAGGGAGATAGACCCAAGGGATTCTTCATTCAGCTCAGCGGCCAAATCTCCGTCACCCGGCGCAGTAATGGGGTGGATATGCCCGTCGGTCGCCATCAAAGCCCCTCATTTTTCGGCGAAATTCAATCCCTAACTGAAGATCTCGTGCCCGTCACGCTGACGGCAGATACGAACGCCGACCTCTATCGACTAGACTGTCTCGACTTCCTTGAAGTGCTGCACAGCTGCCGCGAATTTGAAAAAGACATCTTTCGTACCGTGAGCAAACGCCTACGCGGGCTGGAGTCTTTCATTCAAAACCGCGAGAAAATGGCCGCTTTAGGAACGCTGGCCGCTGGACTGGCTCACGAACTCAACAATCCAGCCGCCGCTCTCGTACGCGCCCTCAAGGACGTACAGCCCGCCATGCTCGAACTCCAACGCATGAATTTGGTCTACGGCCAACAGCAGGTGGATGAAGAGCACACCCAAGAGTGGCTAGACGTACGCGATCGCGGTTTTGAGGCCGTTGCTCATCCCGATCGCGATCCGCTGGCGTTAGGCGATCGCGAGGACGCGCTGACAGACTGGATGGAGGATTACGGCGTGGACGACGCCTGGAAGCTAGCCGAACCTCTCGCAGCTGGAAAAGTCGAGCCTGCAACGTTGGATGCGTTGATGGAGCGCTGGCGCGATAGCGATACCGAACTGCGGGATATGGGGCTGCGCTGGCTGGCCCTGTCCTTCGACGTGATGCGCACGATCGCCACTGGCCTGGATGGAGCCGAGCGGATTTCAACCCTCGTACAATCCATGAAGTCTTATTCCTACATGGATCGCGCCGCTCAGCAGCACGTGAATATCCACGACGGCATTGAAGATACCCTGCGCTTGTTCGCCTTCAAACTCAAGTACGGCATCACAGTTGAAAGGCATTACGCTTCCGATCTACCGGAAATCTCCGCCTTTGGCAGCGAATTGAATCAGGTGTGGACGAACTTGATCGATAACGCGATCGACGCCCTTAACGAAGGGACTCCCAACGGCAAACCCCCAACGATTGTCATCCGCACCTGTGAAAAAAACGGCTGCGTGCGAGTTGAAATCGAAGACAACGGCCCTGGCATCCCTCCTGACGTCCAAAATCGAATTCTGGAACCCTTTTTCACCACCAAAGCAATGGGCAAAGGCTCCGGTCTCGGCCTCGACGTAGTGCGGCGCATTATCGAAAACCGTCATAGCGGCAGCCTCTTGGTGGAATCTGTTCCTGGACGCACCTGTTTTGCCGTGATGCTGCCGCTAAGTTAATCTCGAATCCGTTTGCTCTGGCGATCGCAAATGAAACTACGAGCGGGCACACCCGAAGATCTCGAACTTTTGCGTTATTGGGACAAGCAGCCTCATGTTATCGCCTCCGACCCAGATGACGATTGGGAGTGGGAGGTGGAGCTACAACGCGATCCTGACTGGCGGGAACAACTGATTGCAGAAATTGAAGGGCGTCCGATTGGGGTCTTGCAGATTATCGACCCAGCTCTGGAGGAAACTCACTACTGGGGAGATGTTCCAGGCAATCTACGCGCGATCGATATTTGGATTGGGGAAGCGTCCGACATAGGGAAAGGGTACGGAACTCAGATGATGGAGTTGGCGATCGCTCGTTGTTTCGCCGATCAATCGGTGGATGCTATCTTGGTCGATCCGTTGGTGAGCAATACTCGCGCTCATCGTTTTTATGAAAAGCTGGGGTTTAGGTTAAGCGATCGCCGTATTTTTGGGCAGAATAGCTGTTATGTTTATCAACTAACCCGTTCAGATTGGGATTTGCTCGTAAATCAGAAGGAAGAGTAAAGAGTTGAATGAGTATGCATAGTTGAATATTTTTCCTCTGCCTTAGAACTGAGCTGGAGCAAGAAGTATTATTTGTGCAGACTGATGTGATTCTGTTGACTGCCACACTCTACAACCAGACATCAACTTAATTTCTGCCCAGAGAAGAACTTTTGGTCACGAAAAGCGATGAAAACCACACAACCAATATCTTCCCAACGCTTATCCGAACTAGGGGAAAATATACAGATACTTCCTCCGGATGAAGCATCCCCTTTGTTATTAGAATCAGTCACAATGCTTTTACTGGCTGGCTTTCCTGACTTGGCCTATGAATGCAGTATAAAGCTCATTCAAGGAGAACTAAAAATCAGCGAGAAGAGTTTACTCGCTAATTCTGTATCTGCTATCATCCCAGCCTTATGCTATCTCACAGGGAGATCTTGTCCCAGACTATTTTCACAACAGGAGATGTCACATAAAGAACTCAGAGATCATATTAACCGACAACGCAAAGAGTACGAAAGAGTTGCAGGAGGGCACTTCGATTAATTAACCAAGCTGCTTCTGGAAGAGCAAAAAGAAACCTATCTTGAACAGAACTTATACGAT
>JBCBVC010000110.1:0-14474 GCA_039817845.1 Cyanobacteria bacterium J06642_2 | reverse complement strand
TCGCAAATTAGTGAATGCTTCGCTAACTGCATTACGGTTAGTTTTATCCATACCGATGACGAGAACGATACCATCAGTGCGTTTGCTAAGGATAGTGCTATCAGCAATGCCCAATAGTGGTGGTGCGTCATAAATGACTAAGTCAAAGACTGACTGCAGTTTATCCATAATGCGCTGTGCCTTTCGCGAGGACAAAAGGCGGGTAGGGTCTGGAGGAATGCGTCCAGACGGCAAAACAAACAAGTTTTTCTCCCATGGAGACTGCTGGATAGCATCGCGCAAGGGAAATTCACGACCGATCGCGTCGCTGAAACCGCGCTTATTCTCAAGACCCATAATCGAGTGAACTTGGGGACGCCGCAGGTCAGCATCTACCAATAAAACCCGTTGACCCATAGCGGCGGCAGCTTGAGCTAGATAGGTTGCAACCGTGGATTTGCCATCTCCTGGTGCTGCTGAGCTGATAGTGACCGCCCTCAATGGCTTATTGGTACCCAAAAAATTGAGGTTTGTGTTGAGGGAACGAAATGCTTCCAAAAAGGGCGACAAGTTATATCGTGGTTGTCTGCCTTTGGGGCTAGCGGTGGCGAGATTTGTGGCAGGATCGACGGCATCGCCGTCACTATCTCCCGTCAACAAACGTCCGTCGTCGCGACCAGAAGGCAGTCCTGCGGGTGATGTGGGAGCGGCATCACGTAGAGCTTTATACAGCGGGATAGTTCCCAGTAAAGGAAGTTGCACCCCTTCTCGCATAGTTTCGGGCGAGTGGTAAACGTTGTCTGATTTTTCCACAAGTAGTGCAAGCCCCACGCCTAAAGCGAGCCCAGCCGCAACGCCGAGTGCCATTTGCCGAGGAATATCAGGAGAGATGGGCTTAATCGGTAAGGACGCAGGCGTGATCAGCTGCCAGGGGATAGAGTCTTGTGACGCCTGCAGCGAATATTGCTCTTGCGCATTAAGGAAATTGTTCAGGCTTTCGTTTGCTCGGCCGAGTTCTTGCTGGAGAGCCAGGTACTCGTTAGAAATAGATGGAAATGCTTTGAACTGTTCCTCAGTTTCCGCCTTTAGCCGAGTCAACTCCTTTTCTTGCACGCGCAGCTGCGCGATCTGATTAGTGGTTTCAATCAACTGTTGATTGAAGTCCAAGTCAATACCTGTTAAAGGAGTAGTAGTTCCTTCGGAAGGTCGGCCCCGCACGGCGTCTTGTTCGGCTTCCTCCAGCAGCGTCTCCAGCTGCTTCCTTTCTTCTTCAAGGGAACGTATCATCGGACTGTTTGCTGAAAAACGCTGCGATTCTTGCCGAATCTCCGTCTCAATTGCTTGGAGCTCTGTCAAGCGTTGTTGATAAAGAGGAGATTGGCTAACTGCAGCAGTGACAATTGCAGTTTGGGGTGTCGTGGTATCAGCTTGGTAACCCAGTTGTTCTTGTAATCGCTCATAGGTGGATTGAGCAGCAGTGAGATCGATTTGTAACATCTCCTGTCGCTGCTGGATACTGGCAATTTCGGAGGCTAATTGACCGCCGCGGGCATCTGGATTGTAGATTTTATAGGTTTGGCGAAAATCCTTAACCTGCTCGCGTAGCCGTTCTACACGCGCGCGCAGTTCGGGCAGTTTGCCTTCAACGAAATCGATTCCTTGCTGGACATTAACGCGTGCTTGGGTTGTGCCATATTCGAGATAAGCTGCTCCGACCCGATCTAAGACCGCTTTGACCCGCTCAGGATCGTTGTTCTGATAGGTAACGATCAAAACATCAGTATCTCTTGCCAAGCTGATATTGAGATTTTCGGCCAAGTCCCCCAGATTAAGGTCTGGATGCTGATCCTTCAAATCTGCAACCACTTGGTTGAGTATCAAGGAACTACGCAGTACTTGGATGAGCGTGCTGAAGCCGAGCTGTTTCTGTTTTTCAATCGGAATGTCACTATCAGCTCTGGTGCGATCGCTACTCACATTAACCAACATCAAAAAACGCGAACTATAGATCGCCTGAAGTTGCAGCGAGTACCACCAAGCACCTGCTGTTACCACGCTGGCAACGCCTAATACAATCCACCAACGACGGCGGGCAGCTTGCCAAAGAGCCCCGAATCCGCCACCAGCTCCTTGGCCGACCGCGTCTGCCTGCTGACTCCCGTAATAGTTGCTGTAGCTATAGTCTGGATAGTAAACAGGAGCTCCCAGTGGGTCAGATTGACGCGGCACCAGAGCATCCCGCGTTGACTGAGATTGAGAAGGATAAGACTGTTCTGAAGTCATGGTAAATCCGTAGTCAACTCCCTGCGAGGTGGTTGCTAGCCCATCAAGATAGCTCGTAAATTCTCAGAAGTAATCGAAATCTCTATTAGCCCTCCGAGCGAACATTCCTCTCAAACTATGCAATCCATCCCTACGTAGCAACTTCACCTGCTGCGTAAAGCACATCTAGCGAATCATGCAACTTATTGAGAATCAGCTAAGCAGCGTGTAAAGCTGCTTGAAGAATATTGTACTTATACATGCTCCATCTGTCTGTTGAGACTCCCATTCGAGATCGAAAGCCTAGGCGAACGCACTCAATCCAACCAGCTTGCTCGCACTGCCTTATCGTCTAGTTCAGTTGACGCCTAGAATGAGCTGATTGAGATTTTGAATCTCCCTCCCCCTTGCGTGTAGATAAAATCTACGCTGAACAGCACACAAGATACCTGACAGTAGAAAGCTGCTTGCTGTTCCAGCAATTCCCCAAAACATTCAGTCTAAAGCTTTAACCTTTAAGGCTTGCCTCGGAAAACGACATGACTGAGGATTACTCAAATTGGTTCACGTGAGTGTTCGCTGCGAGGAACGTATATCGAGCTGTGCGAGCTGTGCATATCAAGATACCTGTTTGTGGCTACTGTGTTCAACTTTAGCTTTGCGAGTTTTCCCTTACGTCCTAGCTTAAGAAGCGGATGTTTGCCGCCCCAGTCTTGAAAACCATTAGGCATTTCTAAGGGAGAATGGGTTGATTATTCTCACCGACTCAACTATTATACTTAGGTGGCACCATCTAAGTAGCTACACGTGGCTATGCTATCCCTGAAACACTTAGACTGCATAAATGTCTTGGTAGTTACCGGAATTTGGTGCTTCGTATGGTAGCCTCATGGCAACGTTACTGCGATCTGAAGTCGTGGTATCTTGAGCTTGATTGAGTGGCGAGCGTTTTAAGAGCTAACGAGCGTTTTTGAGCAAGTCTCCGTTCTTGATGTAGCTGGAGTGATTTGAGATGAAATTGGCCAAACTTGGCTCTGTCGCAGCAGCTTCGGCTGTTGCGTTCGGCGCTACTCTAAGCTCGGGGGTTGCAAACGCAGCTCTTATTACGAGCGACCTCGGTTACAACTTAGAGGGCTCGCTGTTCTTTAGCGTCAATGCTTTTGACTTTATTACCGAGCCTGGCGATGGTGGTGATGGCAGCCCTAGCCCTGGCGTTGCAGGTACTTATTCGACTGGTTTTAGCGATTTTGGTCCTACGGGAACGTCGGGCATGATTGCGGATTTGTGTATTGATGATGTTTTCCCTTGCACGACTGTTCCCACTGCGGAGGCACCTGTTGCTTCTTTCTTGACGTTTGATGACGGTTCCTTCGATTTGGGAACCATCTCTGGCCCCTTGGTTGACGTCGGTCCGGCTTTCACCACCGTTACGTTTGACGTTACGGGTACGTTTATTGACGCACTCGATTTGAGTGAAACGCCTGGCATGGGGCGTTTCACATCCCAGATTCCCAATAGCGATTTCACAGGTCCTGATTTGATTGCTTTCTTGGCAGCGCAAGGTCCTGATTTCTTCATCGGTCCTCGTACTTATTCTGCTGCTTTCGTAGCTGTTCCCGAGCCTGCTACGACAGTTGGCCTGGTTGCTGCTGGATTGATGGGGGCTGCTACCCGCCTGCGCAAGAAGAAGGATGTTGATGCTGACTCAGCAGATGCGTAATTCTTCTTCGGTTGCACAATTCATTATTTGAAACACTCAAGCGGAGGTAGCTATAGTTACCTCCGCTTCTTTTTGATATTGGCTTTTCGCGTCGAAGAGTCTGATTGTTTCAAATATTGGAGCAGGAGATGTCGCTGGACTTTGAGGCTTGCATTTGGGCGTGGTTCAAAAAAGGCAGGATTTGGGTAACAGTGACATGACAAACTCGGCCACCTTACGAGGATGACCAGGTGAGTTCGATGAGGCAGAACTATACCCTTTTGAAACGCTCGAATCCCAGCATTTCCAGCCAGTGAGGATGAGCCTTCCCGGTCTCAGTCGATTTTCTTTGAGTTTGGCGTGAACTAAACGGCTGTTCATCTGTCGTGTCACTTGATGGGTCACACGTGCCCGAGCGATCCGCTCTTCGAGTTGGCGACGACGAGAAGTGACTCCCTTGGCTTGAGCAGACAAGCTATTGGAGAGAGTGACAAATTGCTGCTGAATATGAAAGACATCTCCATAACAAGCGCTATCGGGCATGACGGCCTTCTGACCAGCTCGAAGTCCCGCACCCGCATCAGCGATCGTGTAGTCAGGCCGGAATCCTTGAGCGATGACATCGAATAAGTAACATCCCCAAGAGTCTTCATCCCGCTGGTCAACATCTTGAAGAAGATAACAATAGGTAGAGGCCGCATCCACACCGACCAAGACGGGTCGAGCTCCCTGAAAAATCTCGTCCTGCAGTCCCACCTCAATGCTAGATAGGTCTTGAGCTTGATTGATGTCAGGGCGCTGGCTGCTGCCTGTTGCAGACGATTGTGGATGGTGCCAATGCTAATGGAAACATCGAACACATCGCGCAAGAATTCGACGATGCCTCGAGAGGAGCTATGGCACATCAGGGCTAAGGCCAGGATTAACTGGGAGAGCCAATTCTTGGTGACAGGGAGATGGAAAAGCACGTCATCTTGCTCAGCAGATGGTGCGAAGGATTGGTCGAGGACATGTCGGGCTTGGTTCGCTTGGCGATAGACGAATTTTCGACTCACCTGAAAATCATCAGCGAGCTGGCTAATCGGTTCCGATTTAGAGAGAGTCTCGATCGCAAGCGTTTTCCGGACTTCGGCAGATAAGCTGCTGGTGATGGATGCAGAACAGTTCATGCGGTGCGATCGCTTGGGGGGGTGGCACGACAAGCCTTCAGGCTACCTCCAGCTCGCTTAATCTGTTACCCACATTTGAACCATGCTGCAATTGACATGCTTTCAAAACAGCATTCGCGAAGTTCGATCTCGCGGAGCTGGAGAACGACAATCGTGATTGGATGGGGTATTTCCATAAATTATGTCGTCACAGCTTCGGTTGAGATTGCTGAGGGTACTGCGGCGCGCCGAGCGCGGAACATGCCAAATCGACAGAGGCCAGCGCCAAAGGCGAGGCGCATCAAAAGAATTGTGGGGACTTCACGCACGGATTTGACGAACCCAGTGGGGCCAGCTTGCATCCAACCCTGCGGCCTGACTATACCTTGCCAAATGGTGTCCAACCATGAGGGGAGAGTTTCTTTCGTCCAGTCGGCTGTCTCGACTTGACCTGCCACCATGCCCGTAGCTTCCAAACGTTCGGCAAAACCTTCAATGCTTGAAAACTCGGGGTGCGACCATTGATCCAGAAGTTGCGTCATTACCGGACGTTCCCAAAGGTTGAGAGGCACTTTGCGATCGTCTCGCTGATTCCAATCAGCTACCACCAAAATGCCGCCGGGTTTAAGTACTCGCAATAACTCGCGGGCAAACACGTCTTTATCGGGCATGTGAGGGCCAGCTTCCACCGACCAAACCACGTCAAAACTGGCATCGGGGAAGGAAAGCGCCATCGCATTGTCAACTTGGAACTTGGCGGCAAGGCCTTCTGGCGTGAGTTCTTGCGCTCTTTTTACCTGCTGAGGACTGATGGTGATTCCCGTTACGGAGAATCCATAGTCTCGCGCCAAAATTCGGCTGCTGCCGCCAATGCCACAGCCCACATCCAACAGTGTCGTCTCGGCGGGGAGTTTATCCAATCCGCCCCATTCGGCCATCTCGCGCACGAAATCGTGCTTGGCTTCAATGAAGTCTTTCCGGCGAAGCGGCGAGCCATAGTGCCCCAAGTGAATGTGTTCGCCCCAGTAATATTCCAGAATGCCGTCGTCCGTCCATTCGTCATAGGAATTGGCCACCGTATCAGCAGACTCATAACGGCGGGCGCTGAGCAAATAGGCCACCAGGGCGATCGCCGGTACCCCCAGCAACAGCTTGAAGATGAGAGAGACACTCATAGGCCGTAGGCTTTACATAACTCAATGATTATAGTCTCGGATATCAAAGACTATCCCCCCGCATACGGAAATCTACAATCCGTGCGAGGGGAGAAAACCAAGTCCACATCGCGACCTAAAGAGGAGATCGGGACGCATACTTTTGGTTATTAAGAGTTGTTGACAGGTTGCTCGAACAGAAGAGAGTAGATGATGCTAGCGATCGCGGCTCCCAAAATCGGTGCTACCCAAAACAGCCACACTTGACCGAGCAATTCGCCACCAGCAAAGATCGCAGGGCCGAGACTCCGAGCAGGATTGACTGATGTATTGGTCACGGGAATGCTAATCAAGTGAATTAAGGTTAGGCACATGCCGATAGAGATGGGTGCAAACCCTTGCGGCGCGCGCCGGTCGGTGGACCCCAAAATCACCATCAAGAAAATGAACGTGAGGACAACTTCGGCCACAAAGCAGGCTGCAAGCGAATAGCCGCCCGGAGAATGAGCCCCAAAGCCATTGGTTGCCAGCGGGTTAGACCCCGTCATCGCAAAGTCCGGGTTGCCGCTGGCGATAAACAACAACACAGCAGCAGCAACAATTCCACCCACCACCTGAGAACCGATGTAGGGTAGTAGGTCGCTAACGGGAAATCGTTTACCGATCAGCAAACCCACCGATACAGCAGGGTTGAGATGACATCCGGAGATATGACCGATGCCATAGGCCATGGTCAGAACGGTCAAACCAAAGGCCAAAGATACCCCCACAAAAGCAATTCCGAATGGGTTCGCGGCATCTGAACCGGGGAAAGAGGCCGCTAACACGGCACTGCCGCACCCACCGAATACCAGCCAGAACGTGCCGATCGCCTCCGCGATACAGCGATAAAAAAGACTCATGATTTCATCCCTCAAGCAGATAGGTCGTTCGTCAGAGTTCGAGGGAGTCAGAGAGAGCGATCGCCTTTGCAAGAACACATTTTGACGATCGATACTGCAACAATGACCACATTACGAACTCAGAAACCTTTTAGCACGGTGGAATTCATTCACGAACGAACTCTTTGCGTAGATTTACGTTTGGATGCTGCCGCAAATCACTTGGACTGGTCTGGTCTGCCAAAATGAGCGAGGATTAACATTGCGTTACAGTTTGCAGCGAGAGTGACATCCATGCGAGTAGCCATCATCGGAGCTGGATTGGCGGGATTGAGTACGGCAGTCAATTTAGTCGACGCTGGGCATGAGGTTGAAATTTTTGAGTCGCGCTCTTTTCCTGGTGGCAAGGTGGGAAGTTGGGTCGATGGCGACGGCAACCACATTGAAATGGGCCTGCACGTTTTCTTTGGCTGCTACTACAATTTGTTCGCGTTAATGGCAAAAGTTGGTTCCCTCGATAGCTTGCTGCGTAAGGAACACGTACACACGTTTGTCAATCGCGGTGGCGAAACTGGAGCATTGGACTTTCGCTTCCCGGCGGGAGCGCCTTTCAACGGCCTCAAGGCTTTTTTCACCACGTCGCAACTCTCCGCTCTCGATAAATTGCAAAACTCAATCGCCCTGGGTACTAGCCCAATCGTGCGCGGCTTAGTGGACTTTGACGGGGCGATGAAACAAATTCGCGCCCTCGACCGTATCAGCTTTGCCGATTGGTTTCGCGGTCACGGCGGCTCGCAGGGCAGTTTAGATCGCATGTGGGATCCGATCGCCTACGCGCTCGGCTTCATCGATACTGAGACCATTTCAGCCCGCTGCATGTTAACCATTTTTATGTTTTTTGCAGCTAAAACTGAAGCTTCAAAAATGCGGATGCTAGAAGGCTCGCCCGACCAGTTTTTAACCAAACCCATCGTCGATTACATCAGCGATCGCGGCGCTAAAGTTCACCTGCGTCGCGGTATCAGCGAGATCCTGACGGAATCAGATGCTGAGGGCAACGAAACGGTCGCTGGCCTCAAGCTAGCTAACGACGAAGTTATGAACGCTGATATCTACGTTTGCGCAGCAGCAGTTCCAGGCGTCCAGCGCTTGCTACCTCAACACTGGCGCAAGTGGCCCGAGTTTGAGAATATCTACAAGCTTTCTGCCGTCCCGGTCGTTACCGTGCAGCTTCGTTTTGACGGTTGGGTAACGGAACTTTCTGACGAAACCAAGACTGCTTCTGACCAGGCGTCTGCAGTCGGACTGGATAACTTGCTCTACACCGCTGATGCCGACTTCTCCTGCTTTGCCGATCTCGCCCTCACCAGCCCCACTGACTATTATCGTGCAGGGCAAGGTTCCCTCATGCAGCTCGTGCTTACACCTGGCGACCCCTTCATCAAACAAAGCAATGAGGCGATCGCTCAGCACGTTCTTCAGCAGGTGCAAGACTTGTTCCCGTCCGCACGCAACCTCAATATGACTTGGTATAGCGTGGTGAAACTGGCCCAATCCCTTTACCGTGAAGCTCCGGCGATGGATCCCAATCGGCCCAAGCAGGCTACGCCCGTTTCTAATTTCTTCCTGGCGGGTAGCTACACGGCTCAAGACTACATCGACAGTATGGAAGGCGCGACGATTTCCGGAAGATTGGCGGCTGAGGCCGTTCTGGCGAGTCAGCTTGCAACTGTATAGGCTTATTTGCCGCTGTAGTAAAAGGCGATCTCTTTCTCTTTCAGGGGAGGAAAGTCGGCATCGAGCAACATCTGATTGAGTTCGCCTTGCGGTAGATGCTTGGCCCCGATGCGGACAATCCGCGATCGCATCGTGTTTGTGACTCCACTGCGCTGGCGTCCGGCCTCAAATCCCATCACCTTGTTATAAAGTGCGAGTTTGGTCGGGGGAATGGGCGAGCCGTCGAGATCTAGGCCTTGGGCGATCGCGGCATCAACCGCATCGGCACCTTTGGTATCGGACATTAAAATTCCTTCTAGCAAACACGTTACAAGCATTGTAGGAGGAAGCGGTCGGGCAGATAGAGCGTGGGAGATCGGGAATAAACTCTAAAAGATAAGAGACATGTAGCCGAGATAACATAGTGTGCAGATAGAGATTGCTACTCATAGCTAAGCGGCTAGGCCGTAGAGCAGTTGAGGAGTCGAAACGATGAACGCAGCCGATGGCTTGAAAGACTTAGAATCGGCCACCAAAATGGCAACTGCGATTGCGGCTTTCCGACGCGAGTTTCCTGACGTCAAGTCCAGCCTGCATCCCTGGCGCAACGATCCTCTGGCGCGGGAGTTAGCCGACCCCGAATCTTTAGACGTGGGCTTCAACTTCCCTACCGGCCAAACGCTCGTGCAAATGCGCTTTCACGGCGATCGCCTCATCGGTATTGAGGCAGTTTGCTTTGGCTTATTCAACAATCAGCGCTGGCATTTTTCCACAATTGCTGATTGGCGATTTGTCGGTTCTACCGTTCCATTCCAAAACTTTCGGTTGAAATTTAAGAAGGTCTGCCGCGAACTATTTGATATTTTCAACAGTTCTGCAGACTTTAACAAGGCTAGTTAAGCGTATTGCCAAGAAAGAGCGACAGACGCACGCTAATTTCATTTCTGAGTATGGAACTGTTCTTCATTCAAGGCAAATCATACTAAGCATGCAGCTCATAACTGGATTCGGGGTTTGTTTTGGCACGGTACATAGCAATATCGGCATCTCGCAATATATCGGAGGCAGAAGTATAGGTATTGTCAACAATAACAACACCAATGCTAGCGCCTGTTGACACTATATTTTCACTAATTTTAATTGGCATATTTAACTCGCTCAGAATGCGGTCGATACAGTCTTGAATGTGCTCAATATCAGTAATTTCATCAATGATGACTGTGAATTCATCGCCTCCCCAACGCGCGACAGTATCGGCTTGACGGAGGCAACTGCGCAAGCGATTAGCCACTTCAATCAGGAGAAGATCTCCAGCAGCATGACCGAAGCTATCATTGACCGTTTTGAACCGGTCTAGATCGACAAACAAAACGGCGAGGGCGTATTTAGGTCGCCGCTGTTTTCGTTTGAGCGCGTGTTCGAGCCGCTCCATAAACAACGTGCGGTTCGGCAGGTCAGTTAAAGCATCGTGCAGGGCATTATAGATAAGTTTTTGTTCGACTTCCTTGCGCTCGCTAATATCTGAAATAATTCCCTCAATTTGTACCGAGGTAGCATTGCCTGAGTTTGTTAGATTTGCTCGATTCCGTATCCAACGAACGCTTCCGTCTGGTTGGAGAATACGATATTCAAGGTCGAGGCTCTTTCTGCTAGAGACGCTCTGAATAGCTGTAATTAATTCGGCCCGATCCTCTGGATGAGTCACTTCAAGCCAAAGGCGATCGTCAGACAAAAACTCTTGTCTTGGTCGTTGAAAAATCACCTCTGCAGCTGGGTTGAGATAACGTATCTGGAAAGGTTCAACTGTTGCCGACCAGATCGCATCATCCAATGCATTTAAAATATTTTCTAATCGAGCTTCGCTAGCTTGGAGTTGCTGATTGACCGTTTGGAGCTGTTGCGTTCGTTTCTCAACGCGCTGTTCGAGTTCGTAATTGAGCTGGTTAAGTCGGATTTTGGTTGACTTGAGCTCTAGCTGATGTCGAACCCTAGCAATGACCTCTTCTACTTGAAATGGCTTCGTAATATAGTCGGCACCACCTGTCTGAAATGCTTTAACTTTGTCAAAAGCAGCATCTAAGGCACTAATAAAGATAATGGGAATCTCTCGGGTTCGGATGTCAGCCTTCAGCTTTTGACAAACCTCATATCCATCCATCCCTGGCATGCGTACGTCCAGGAGGATGAGGTCGGGAAGCTCTTTTTCTATAGCTCTGAGGGCAACCGCGCCACTTTTGGCACAGCGCACGTCATAGCCGCGCTCGCTCAAGGCTGCAGACAACACCCGCAGGTTATTTGGCGAATCGTCGATGATGAGAATGCGATTGCAGGTTAACCCTTGCTCAGAACTGCCATCGCTTTTTGGGTCAGGAGATTGAGTGTTTGCCACGGCCTGGTGCGTCATCATATTCTCGTTCGTCTACCCTGAAACTCGGTCGAGTAAGGCCAGCACGCGATCGAAATCGAAGTTATCGACCTTGGTCTCAATCTCCAGTCGAAGATGACTGTGTTCGTCAGGTAGCTGGGCGGTCAGAGCAATAATATCCATACTTTTCAGCTGAATCGCGGCGTGACGCATTTGCTCGATCCAGTCGGGAGTCATAGCTCCTAGAGAAGCTCGAATGCCTTCGTCACTACTGCGGTCTCGGGTCAGTGCTATAGCGGAGTCTTCTTGATAGCGGTAGCGCACGCCTAAATGCTTTGCCAGCGTGTTAAAGATAGCGGACTGCATGACAGGCTTGCGGACGAAGTCGTCACATCCGGCTTCTAGGACGATCGCTTTCTCTTCTTCCAGAGTGCTCGCGGTAAGTGCGACGATCTTGGTGGCTCGTCCTTCGAGTTGAGCCTTAATATATTTTGTTGCTTCGTACCCATCCATGACAGGCATGCGCATATCCATCCAAATGAAGTGAGGGTTCCAGATATCCCATTGCGCGATCGCCTCGCGACCGTTTGCGGCTTCTTTCACTTCAAAGCCGACAGGACCGAGTAGATCGACCAATAATTTGCGATTTATCGCACGATCGTCCACCACGAGGATGCGGTAAACAGGCTGTCCGGATTCTAAACTTACAACCTGGCATTGTGATGGAGTCGCGTCCAACTCTGCTTCATTTGCTATCTCCACCCAGATATCGAAGGTAAAGATAGTACCACGGTCGAGTTCGCTGGTGACGTTGAGTCTACCTCCCATCAATTCCACAAATTTACGGCCGATCGCGAGTCCGAGCCCACTACCTTGTTGGGACTGACGTCCTGACTCAGTTTGAACAAAAGGCTCGAACAATGAAGATAGTTCAGCCGCAGCAATACCAACCCCCGTGTCTCGGACGGTGAATTGCACGCGAGCTGTTTGAGGAGCACCCGGTGACGTTTGAGCGTGCTCCAGGAGCTTCACTGAGAGCTTGACGAAACCATCCGGGGTAAATTTGATGGCATTGCCTAGCAAGTTAATTAAGGTTTGGCGCAGCTTACGACTGTCACTTTGAATGTATTGAGGCACGTCATCAGCAAGTTCTATCAATAGTTCGATTCCCTTTGCTTCTGCCTGGATAGACATCATGTCGTTGAGCATATCCAGTAAGGAAAATAGATTAAAGCTGCTGACATTAAGTTTGTTTTGACCCGCTTCAATTTTGGACAGGTCTAACACCTCATTAATGAGGCCGAGCAAGTGCTCGCCACTTCGGTTGATGATACTAACATTTTCGCGTTGTTTGGGAGTTAGCGAGCGATCGCGCCCTAAAATTTGAGCAAATCCCAAGATGGCATTTAAGGGCGTTCGGAGTTCGTGGCTCATGTTAGCGAGAAACGCACTCTTGGCTCGATTTGCCCCGTCAGCGGCATCTTTTGCCACTTCAGCCATCTGCTTAGCCGCTTGTAATTCTGTCGTACGCTGGTGTAGCTGTTGCAGGCTCCAATCGACTGTACTAGCTAATTGCGCGAGTTCATCTCGACCGGGCAAAGAGACTTTGAGTGGTTCTCGACCTGAGGCACTGACCTGGCTGACCTGCTGGTTGAGGATCTCTACTCGAAAGAGGACTAGATGACGGAGCAGCAATAAAATCAGCGTACAAAAAACTACGCCTATAGTTAATGAAGACCAAAAATAGTAGCGAAAACTGGTTTTTCCTCTGGCAATAATAGTGCGATCGCTGCTCGCTTTTAAAATCAATGCCGGTGCCCCTGACCAGTCGGGAATTGATGCATAGGCTGCGATTCTCTGGCCGTCCAAAGGTCGAACGGCAATGCTATTTGGGCTGGATAGAAGTTTGGGTATAACTTCGTTGACGTCACTGGGCAAGTCACGAGCTTGATGAAGAAATCCCTCTACAGATAACCGAGTTGTTTCCGCTAAAGCATCTAGCTGCGACTGGCCGAAGAATTGGGCCATAAGGATATGCCCCTGTGCTGGCCCTTCGCTCTTGCTCGTCAAAATCACTTGGCTGGCTACAAGCATTGGGTCGTTATTCAGCTGCACTAAACCTGGTGGTTCGGAAGCTTCGATTGATTGATGCAGCAGGCGAGGATGATTGACAATGCTTTGTAAAAGAGCTGTGGGGATATCGCTCAATTCTCCTGTATCGAGATCGAAAACTCGTCCGTAAACTAAATTTTGATCGTTACCAAAAATTGCCACTAAGTTGAGAGATAGAGCTGCATAGGTATCGGGAGTGAGATTGGATTCGACGTATTCGGCATCTCCTGTCTGCACGAACTCATAGGTATCATCCCAAATAGACCAGTCCTTCGTGACAGCGCCGATATTTTCAATATCGCCTTTGAGCGCTCTTTCCATGCGCTCGGCATTCGTTTCTGCCTGTTCAAACTCTAAATTGGCATAGCCACGCATGATAATCAAACGAGCCACACCTAACTGTCCCCAAAAAAGTATGAGGACAGTGCTGCTAACTGCGGCAAGCACTTTTGCTTGTAAATTACTGAAAAGTTGTGGTTTGAATTTCATGCAGAAGCAATGAGGTGATCGTCAGTCCATGAACCGTTAATTTCAGATATAGCAGCCGTCAAGCTGCTTAAGACGTTTTAGCTCCCCAGAGCCCAGGCAGAGTCAGGGCCTCTGTGTCCTAACTAAAACGTCAAGAGCAATAGATGCCAGAGCTATTTTTGAGAGTAGTACTGGCAAAGCTCATACCCCCGAGAACTGGGAGTGTTGAACGCTACCATAGCTCTAATCTACCCAGCCTCCTACATAAAACTAACTACGCCGTCTGAGCGCTTTCTCGCAAAAATACTGATGCTGTCAGAGCTGCAACTAGTCCTCGATCGCAAGCGGCTCCAGAGTTCACTCGCATCGTCACCTCACACGCGACACACCGACTGCGAAGACATGGAACTGTGCTGCTCGGTCGACGACCGTGTTAAGACAGGTGAAACCCTCTTTCTTCCTCGGCCTCTTTGGTTTACTTGTCTCCAAATAATTCAAACATACTTTCTTGACAGAATAACCATATGAGAAATTAGCACTTTTTTCGTTCAAACACCTGCAATGCAGATAGTCTTTGCGTAGGCATAGAATCATTCCACTTGTGACTAATTCGAGCGAGCAACTCCGTAAACAAAGTATTTCTAGCTGCACGTTATCTCCCTATATGGCTCTAGAACGTGAAGCTAGAAA
>JBCBVC010000109.1:0-14617 GCA_039817845.1 Cyanobacteria bacterium J06642_2 | reverse complement strand
TTCTCGACCTGTTTGATTGGCGATCTTGCCAGGTTTGCCACCCCAGAATACTCGTCAAGATTGCGGCAGGCAGGATTAACATTGCTAAGGCTACTGCAGATGTTGCGGGTAAGTGTAAGTAGCCACCGCCATATTTCACGGCTACCGAGAGCACGAGTGCGAGGGTGGCGAGCCGCAGAATGTAGCGCATGAGTTGGGCAAGGATCTCGATGTCTGACATGCGAGTTTGGGGATGAGTGAGGTTTGAAATTGACGAGTTTTGTCGCGTTCGAGGTGGAAGACTAATACTCGTGGGATGGAGGAGGTATGTCTTTCGCCGCACTTGTAAGTGCGAGGCGAGAGGTCAACATGAGATTGCTGAAGGCAACCCAATCGCTAACGCTTAGAGCTTCTGCACGACTGAGGGGATCGAGTCCTAGAGTTTCTAGTGCTGCAGAAACAGCGTCGCGATCGACCAGCGATCGCAGCACATTACGCAACATCTTACGGCGAGTCGCAAATCCCTGCCGCACGAGTAGAGAAAACCAATGCGGGTCGCGAGCTTGCTGCGGAAACGGACGGGGCCGAATGTGGATGACCGCCGACATCACCTTGGGGGGAGGTTTGAACGCGCTGGGAGGCACGTCACACACCAGCTGACACGCCGCTAGATATTGCGATCGCACGCTCATGGCGCCGTAGGCTTTAGAGCCAGGAGCAGCTTGCAAGCGGGAGGCAATCTCTTTTTGCACCAGCAAAACAATGCCCTGGAATTGCTCGACGGGACATTTGGGCGAGCCCAGGAGTTTATCCAGAATCGGGCTGGTGATGTTGTAGGGAATATTGGCTACGACCGAATCGAGGTCGGTAGGCACCGGCATTTTCAGAAAGTCAGTCTCAATCAGTTGAAACCGAGCTTCGCCGTCAAACTGCCGACGTAGGAGACGGCACAAGTCGCGATCGACTTCGACTGCGGTGACCTCTGCTCCTGCTGCCAGCAAGCGCCGTGTCAGCTGCCCAGTTCCCGGTCCGATTTCGAGCACTCGGGCTCCAGGGCGTTTATCCAAACCGGCTGCTGCCACGATCGCGCGATGCACGCTAGCATCCTTGAGCCAATGTTGGGCAAAACGTTTGCGAGGTCGAGGCATGACTGACAATCAGAAAAAATGGGATGGCAATCGTGATTGATAGGAGCTAGAGTTCGACCACCATATTGTGTAATGCAGCATTGACCACCAGCGTTTTGCCCAGATGAGCTTGCTTGCCACCGTCATGATGCATGTGGCCACAGAAATAGTAGTTTGGCTGGCATGCCGCGATCGCTGGAGCGAGGGTTGGTGTCCGACCCTTGTACCACTTGCTGTCCTCATCCAAGCAGCCCAACGGCGGTGCGTGAGTTACGAGCACATCAATGGCAATATCCTGGTATTCGTCAGCGATCGCCTGCACGTCAGCGTTGCTGAGCACCCAGCACCAGCCACAGGGAGGCGTCAACGGCACTACCAGGATTTGGCGGTCTTGGATCTGCACGAGCTGCGTGGCTACTGCAATCTGACCGATGCGACTGTCGAGGCGAACTGCAAGGTTAGCCAGCGTGCTAGCAGGGGGTTCGTGATTGCCCGGCACGAACAGCCAAGGCGTACCGGCTTCGTCCACGCGACGGAGAAATGCTTCAAGCTGCTCGACCTCTGCAAGACCGTCAGGATGACAGCCAAGCTGGTTAGCCTGAGGCTGCTTGCCCGCGCGAGAACAAAAGTCGCCGCAATTGACATACCAGTCAACTTGCGACACCAGCGCCAGCGCTTCCGCCTGCAGGCGCTCGCTGCCGTGGTAATCCGAGCCGAGAAGAACCTTCATGTCTGTGGCAAATGCGCCCTCATCATCATACTGAGAGCGCGCAACTGTACATTGATAAAGCCCTTTATTTCGCGCCAGGTTCTCTTAATGGGGTTTCGGTCAATGAAGCGGCTGGAACAAACCGCTCGATTTTTGCTCCGAGAGCGCGCAGCTTACCTTCGATATCCTCATAACCGCGATCGAGGTGATGCAGTGCCTGCACGGTAGTCATGCCTTTTGCGGACAGACCGGCCAAGACTAATGCTGCTGCTGCCCGCAGGTCGGTAGAGGATACGGGTGCTCCTAAGAGGGTTGGCACGCCTCGTACGATCGCCACGCCGTTTTTGACCTTGATATCGGCCCCCATACGATGGAGTTCGGGCACGTGGTTCATGCGGTTCTCAAATACGGTTTCTTCGATGGTGCAGTCACCTTCGCTGACCACCATCAGCGCCATCAGCTGCGCCTGCATGTCAGTTGGGAAACCCGGATAAGGTAAGGTTTGCACGTCAACTGCCCGACGATAGGCACCGGGAGAAATTCGCAAGCAATCGGGCGCGACTTCCTCAAGCCGGAAGCCCATCTCTGTTAGCTTGGCCAATAGCGATTGAATGTGGGCCGGAACGAGCGGACCGACTGTAATCGCAGAATTCGTGATTGCTCCAGCGATTAACAACGTTCCCGCTTCAATGCGATCGGGAATGACCGAGTAGTCCGTGCCGTGGAGTTGTGGAACGCCCTCGATGACGATGGTACTCGTACCCACGCCGGCAATGCGAGCGCCCATCGCACGACATAGGTTGGCTAAGTCGATAACTTCCGGCTCGCGGGCTGCGTTATCAATCGTGGTTTCGCCCTCAGCACAGGTGGCTGCCATCAACAGCGTCTCTGTGGCGCCGACGCTAGGATAATCCAAATAAATACGCGCACCCCGAAGTTTGCGAGCGTAAGCGTGAACCACACCATGTTCGATGCTGACAGTGGCTCCTAAAGCTTGCAGGCCGCGAACGTGAAGGTCCACAGGGCGCGTCCCGATCGCGCAGCCGCCGGGCAAAGGAATGCGTGCTTCTCCCAATCGGGATAGCAATGGCCCTGTGATGAAAAAGCTGGCCCGCATCTTGCTAACCAACTCGTAGGGAGCGTGAGAGGTAGTGAGATGGGAAGCATCAATATCGAGCGTGTGCCCGTCCGGTTGCGTGACTTTAACGCCTACAGACGAAAGAATACGCCCCATATTTTGGATGTCAACCAGACGCGGGACGTTACGCAGTCTAGTCGTACCTGGGGCAAGAATTGCTCCTGCCATAAGTGCGAGAGCCGAATTTTTTGCTCCGCTAACAGGAGCGTGACCGCTCAAAGGCTGCTTGCCCCAAATCCGCAAGACGGGCTCGGATTGGTCGGAAACAACAGATTGTTTGCCTAAAGTGCCTTGAATGACCTCTGTATTTATCATTGCCGTTTCTCACACCACCTACTTAGTACCTCAACCATACCTGCTATGTTTCACCCTGTCTCAGGCATGGCTGATAAAAAATGATGTAACACCCCTTTGTGAATCTAGTGTGAATCTAGAGCTTTACCCCCTGTGCACTCAGACTTCACAGCCAGACCTCAGGAGTCGAAAAAGCTTGCTGCGTATCACCAACATCTTGCGATTCCAGTTTGAGCCGGAGCTCTGCGCGCCGTTCTGAGATAAATCGCAAGAGTTACGTGCGTACTAGCGCCCAGAGGTAGTGGAGTTGGCTGACTGGTGGCAGTTGACTCCATCGCCTAGACTGTGAGAGGTTTTCTATCCTACCCAAACCCTTCTGACACGTATGCCTGCCTCCGAGCCGTCCGATTCCGCCTCTAATATTGACGATTTGAAGGCCGCCCGACTGGAGAAGGTAGACGAGCTGCGATCGCGAGGCATCGACCCTTATCCTTATCGCTTCGAGCGCAGCCACTTAGCGGCGGAGTTACAGGAACGCTATGGCGATTTGCCTGCGGGGGAAGAGCGCGAGGATGAGGTGAGCGCGGCCGGACGTATTATTTTGCGGCGCGTATTCGGCAAGTTGGCTTTCTTTACCTTGCAAGATGCCTCCGGCACGGTTCAGCTTTATCTAGAGAAAAAGCGGATCGTAGCTCATATGGGTGCGGACGCCTTCGACATTCTCAAAAAGCTCACGGATGGCGGCGATTGGATCGGAGTGGTCGGCACGATCAAACGGACCGACAAAGGTGAACTGTCGATCGCCGTTCACACGTATCAAATTCTAACGAAGTCGCTGCTGCCTCTACCGGACAAATGGCACGGTCTCAAAGACACTGAAAAACGCTATCGTCAGCGTTATGTCGATTTGCTCGTTAATCCTGATGTTCGTCGCACCTTGCGCCAACGGGCCCAAATTACGCGATCGCTCAGGCGCACGTTAGAAGAGCTGGACTTTATTGAAATTGAAACCCCGGTGATGCTGTCTGGGGCTGGTGGTGCCGAAGCTCGACCTTTTATCACGCATCACAACGTCCTCGACGTGGATCTATATTTGCGCATCGCCACCGAGCTACATCTCAAACGCATGGTGGTGGGAGGATTCGAGAGAGTCTACGAAATCGGGCGTATCTTTCGGAATGAGGGGATTTCAACTCGACATAACCCAGAATTCACTACTCTCGAGCTCTATCAGGCATTTGCCGACTACAACGACATGATGACGTTGACCGAACTGCTCATTGTCAATGTTGCCCGTGACGTCCTGGGAACCACTAAACTCGACTATCAGGGCGAGGACATCGATCTCACGCCACCTTGGCGTCGAGTCAGTATGAGTGAACTGGTGCGCGAGATCGCGGACGTGGATTTTGAGGCAATCGCCGCCCGCCCTCAGGCGGAAGCACTGACAGAGGCGCGGGCGGCTCTCCACTCTGTAGGCGTTCGCGATGCTGGGAGTTGTGAGAGCGTGGGGATGGCTCTGGTGGCAGTTTTTGAGCACTGTTGTGAAGATCGGCTGCGGCAGCCCACGTTCGTGACTGACTATCCCATCGAAAATTCGCCGCTAGCACGTCAGCATCGCACGAAGCCGGGCATGGTGGAACGTTTCGAGCTTTTCATTGTCGGGCGGGAGACGGCCAACAGTTTTTCTGAATTAACCGATCCGGTCGACCAACGCGTCCGCCTGGAACGTCAGGCAGCTCTCAAAGCTGCTGGCGACGACGAAGCCCACTTTCTGGACGAAGATTTTTTGACAGCCATCGAATATGGCTTGCCTCCCACGGGCGGAATGGGCATGGGGATCGATCGCCTGTGCATGCTAATCGCTAACGTCCCCAGCATTCGAGATGCGATCGCGTTTCCACTGCTCAAACACGGACAGCGCGACTGACGCTTTTCAAGAGCCTTCACGGCGATCGCGTTCTCGAATGGCGATCGCAACCCCCCTTTTTTTGACAGCATATAAAGCTCTAAATTTCCTTGACAAATAGACTGTCAATAGCGGTCCGATCGTGGCATTTTGGTTTACCTGAGCTTTAATCAATAACGTTATTATAAATTTATTTGTTTCATTTTTTGTGCTTTTTTCGGCGTTGTTAGTAACCGTGAATAAGCCTTCTGTAAGAAGGCAATATTTGATGCGACAAATATCAGTCTGATTTGGGCTATTGCTATCACTCTTTCTACGTTTTGAGGGCTAGGCTGACTTAAATTCTTGAGATTTGCAGGAGAAAGTGATGAACGTTTCCAAAACCTCTTCCTTCGTGAGGCATACACTTTTGGCTGCGATCGGTATTGGTATGTCAATTGCGCTCGGCAGTTCGTTGCCAAGTATGGCGGGTCAGCGAGAAGCTCCACCCAGCGAGGTTCCCGAATTAGATACTGATAATTCTGCAGACATTGCCCAAAGTCCGGACTCTACCTCGGAGTCAGACACCACTGCTGAAAATACGATTGTGGATGTGGCGATTGCCGCAGGTTCTTTCAACACCTTGACGCAAGCACTCGAAGCGGCCGATCTAGTCGAAACGCTTCAGAGTGCTGGGCCATTTACCGTCTTCGCCCCCACTGATGAAGCCTTTGAGGCTTTACCTGAGGGTACGCTTGAAGACTTACTGTTGCCGGAAAATAAAGAGCAATTGGTGCAGATCTTGACCTATCACGTTGTCCCTGGTGCTGTTCAGTCTGGGGATCTCGTGGATGGGGATGTGACGACTGTAGAAGGTAGTGCAATTGCAGTGACTACAGGCGATCGCGTGACCATCAACGATGCGGAAGTCTTGCAGCCCGATATCGATGCGTCCAATGGCGTGATCCACGTTATTGATGCCGTTCTGCTACCGAGCAGCTGATCCATCAAGACAGAGGAGCCGATACAAACATCGGCTCCTCTGTTGTGGACAGCATGTAAATCGAGAAAGATTCAGATGCCCATTACATTGATGACATAGTCAAAATAGGGTGTTGCTTCGGCGGCATCTTCACTGTTCAACAGACTGAGAGCCACTTCCTTCATAAAGATAATGGCATCGACCATGCCGGGAATAGGAACGTTGAGGGCGTTGTACATCTCGCGGACGCCAATCAGACCGATGGACTCAATCGGTTCCTTGGTGCCGGCAATGATACCGTAAGTAATTAATCGCAAGTACCAGTCATAGTCACGCAGGCACTGCGCGTAGCGCTTATCCCCAAAGGCATTGCCGCCAGAACGCAGATAATCGGGGTGCTTGGCAAACAGTTTCTTTTGAGCCTGATCGATGATGCGCTTCTTGTTTTCAGTCAGAATTTGAGCGATTTCCAAACGACGCAATCCTGTACCCATGTAATCTTGGACCGCCTGCAACTCGGCCACAGACGGATATCGCAACTCATCGTCTGCTGTAGCAATGACCTGATTGATAACACTCACGATTCGTCATCTCCGCAGAGTAAAGCAGTTTTGTTAAACAACGTGCAGCGATCCCGCCGCAAGGTTCGTCTGCTAGGTTAACACTTTTGCGGGGTAGATTTTTGCTGCACAAAAGCTCCGCGAGATAGCCTCCTCGGAGCTTTTGCGTGCCGATGGTTGTCGCAAGATCGACAGGTGTTTCGACCCCATTTACGTCGAACTAGATGCGGCCGCGCAGCATCATCGACATTTCGTTCGGACGCGGTGAGGCGCTCATGGCCACATCTGCATCAATCCGTCCAGACTCGTACAGATTGAACAACGACTGGTTCATGGTTTGCATGCCGTCGTAGGTACATTGGGGAATTAATGCTTCAATATCATCTACCGCACCGCGCTTGATGTAATCGCGAATGGCATCGGTGTTCACCATAATCTCGTGGGCGGCGGCGCGCTTGCCGTCAGTCGTACGCACCAAGGTCTGCGCGATAATAGCCACCAAAGACTCTGAGATCTGCTCGCGCATGGGCGCTTGCTCGTCAGGGTTGTAGATGTTGAGCAAACGTTCGATCGTCTTGACCGCACTGTTGGTGTGTAACGTACCGAAGACTAAGTGACCGGTTTGGGCGGCCTTAAGCGCTGTATCTACGGTCTCGCGATCGCGCATTTCCCCAATCAGCAAAATATCGGGGTCTTCTCGAAGCGAGGCTTTTAACGCATTGGCAAATTCCAGCGTGTGAATGCCTACCTCGCGTTGACGTACCATCGACTTCTGACTGCTGTGAACGAATTCAATTGGATCTTCGATCGAAATAATGTGCTTGGGAGCCGTTTTGTTGATGTAGTCCACCATGGCTGCTAGCGTCGTGGACTTACCGGAGCCAGTCGGCCCTGTCACTAGCACCAATCCTTTGTGCTGATTAGCAATATCCCGCAGCACGTCTGGTAGCTTTAACTGTTCCATGGTCAGGATGGTTAGCGGAATCAAACGCAGAACCATAGCAGGACCGAGCAATGAGACAAAGACATTGACCCGGCAGCGCACCATGCCTTCATACTGAATGGCGGTATCCAGTTCCAGCGTGGCCTCGAAATCCGACACCTGGTGTTCGGGTAGCGACTCGCGCATCCAGTCGTAAAACACCTCTGTTGTCGTGACAGGGTGTGAAGACAGCAGCATTTGCCCGCGATCGCGGAAGCGCGGTTTTTCTCCAACGCCCAGGTGGATGTCAGAGTAGCCGTTGTGAAAAGCCTCTTCCACCAATTGTTGCAACGTGATGTGGCTCGTGGAGGTTCGGCGAGTCCGAGCCGCTTGCTCCAGCGGATCGACATAAGTAGGTTTAGGTGGACTCATCGGCGGAGACATCGGTGCAGCCGCAGGAGCTGCAGCCGCAACAGGAGGTGCTAAACCTGCTGGCGTAGAGGCAGCAGGAGGTGTTAGCCCTGTTACCGGAGGCGTCAAACCACCAGCAGGAGGCGTCAAACCGGTCACCGGAGTGGGAGATGCCGCAATAACAGCACTGATATCGGGATCCAGGAGGGTTTGCGAATCGTCATCGCCCAATTCGGTAGAGAAGTCAGTGACAGGCTGCACGAACTCAATGCCATCCAGAGCAGATTCTGCTGCTACTGGAACAGGAGGGCCGGCTAGCGGTGGAGAGAGAGGAGGAGGAGCATCATTGCTATCCAGATCCGAAGCGATTGTCTCTTCATCCGGAGGCGGAGCCCAGTTGGGTTCAGCCAGAGTAGGAGGTAAATTTTGGGGATCGCTCATGACGAGTCCTCTTAAGCTGAAAGATAATCGCGGACGGAATCGGGGCCAGTTGACGCAGCTCAATCACGCTCAAGAAGAGGGACTAGCTACAAGATCAGTCGACTATGCTAAATGCTACTCGGTAGTATACCCAGGCAGTCTTGGCAGACGTGCACGAGTTGGCAAGAAAAATGGACCTGCACGGGCAATCTGCACTCGTGGTTAGCAGTGACAGTCCAGTGGCAATGATTGCTGGCGTTCGCCACTGTCAGGGAACGGGGCCTCGATTGAGCACCAGAGGAGAACAGATAGTCCGGACGCGACTTGCCCATAGCGCGCAACTGACGAATCGAGTTGATGCTGTTGCATTGTGAAGTGCCTGCAATTTGTGCGGACACCTTGAGTCCTGAATTACAGAGGTGCGACCCGCTCGCCGACCAGAAATAAAGTGTGTCAAGCTGAGGGCGAATGCGCAATCGGTGGCTCGCTTGTCCGGTCGCAGTTCTCACGACTCGCTCTGTATTGCATTCGTTCAGTAAGACCCCGGCTGCCCTTTTCGTGTTCTCGCGCAGTTGCAGGAGACCTTGCCGTGCCGGCCTCTTCTCCTAAAATCGATCCGCGGCAAACCTATCCGTGTCCGTGTCGTCAGTCCGGCCAACTCCAACCCATCATCCTGACGGATTCATTGGGGTGCGATCGTTGCCAGCAAATTTTCCAAATTAATCTAGACGGCGACGCGATAGAACAGATGGCGGGAACGTATCCTTACCGGCGGACGTGGTACTGGCAAGGTCAGCGGTGGATATCTGAGAGAAGTCGCCCGCAAACGCGAATCTTTCGCTGGGGGGTGTTGCTAATCAGCACGTGTTTAATTGCGGCATGTGCAGCCATATGGCTGCGCAGTCGTAGTTGGTGGCTGGCTATCTCATTGGTGCTCTTTCTTTTGTCACTTTGGTGCCTCAAACGCGCGATATTTTCCCCCGATCGTCGCCAGAGTTGATTGGTTTTATTCGGAGTCGGGGCCTGTCTTCTGAAACCCCGTATTGCGATCGCGTCCGCGAGCTGTCAGGATGAGCTTTGCATCTGGCTCTGCGTGCTGTAGTCGTTTCGGACGAGAATTTCAATCAGGGTGAGAAGAGCCCGGTTCGGTCTGAGTTCGCGGGCGCTAAAGCCTTCTGAGCCACTTCCGAGCTACTGACAATTGTTGCCTTACGCTGAAGAGCCAGCCAGCACGAAGCCGAACTGATGAGTAGACCGGTAATCTCGCGTCAGCGCATATCACAGCACAGTCGGTAATTGAGGGCTTCATGGCTAAAGATTTCGACTTAACCACCGTACTGCGGCAATTGTGTCGAGCTGCTAAGCCTCTCGCGGTTACTTCAGGTGCCACTAAAAATCAGGTCTTGCGCGCAATTTCTACTGCCGTCACGGCCCGCGCTGAGGAAATTCTCGAAGCTAACACGCTCGATTTAGAGCAGCGGCGCGGCGAAGCCGTGCCGAGTTGGGAACTGGATAGTCTCAAACTTACGCCCGAACGCTTGCAGTATGTGGCCGAACAGCTCCATCAGCTGGCTGTTTTGTCCGATCCAATCGGCGCGATCGATTCCTCCTGGCGATTCGATACGAATATCACGATGACGCGATATCGTATTCCTTTGGGCGCGATTGCCCTTGCCTACGAGATCTATCCCGAATGGTGTTTGAACGGCATTGGCATGGCCCTCAAAACAGGGAATAGTATCATCGTGACCAGCGATCGCCGCTTGAGTGCGACGCAAGATGCCATGGTGGAGATTACTCGCACGGCTGCATATGAAGCTGGACTTCCCGAGGGTGCGATTCAATCTATCCCTGGCGGCGAAACGGATGATTTCATCAGCTTGTTGCGTCAGTCACGCTACCTCAAATTAGTATTGGCTTGCGGTCGTAGACATTGGGTGGCAGAAATTGCCGAACGTTCTGCTGTTACGACTTTGACGGCAGAACTACCCCGCTGCCTGATTTATATTGACAAGTCCGCCACGTGGGAGCAGGTTTGGGAGAGTGTCTTACGACATCCGTGTTTGCCAGATTGTCGCGCGAGTGCAACTTCGGGGAAGCGTCTCATCTATCATTTGCCTTATTTGCAATGCTTACTGCATGCAGACTGGGCTCAACAGTATTTTGATGCTTTTCTCACGCAGTTGCGGCAGCAGGAATGCGAGCTGCGCGGTCGGGATATGTCTACCTTGTCACCTACGGCTGGAATGGACTCGTCACTCCCAAGGACCAATGTAGTTGTAACTTCGGGCGAGCCCACGACCGGCGAGAGTGAAATTCAGGTCGAACGAGTGGCTGACATGGACGAGGCGATCGCATTTGTCGATACATTGGGAGACGGTCGTGCCGTCGCGATCGTGACAGACTCTCAAGCCAATGCGCGACGTTTCGCGCGCCAAGTCGACTCGAGTGTAGTCTTTATTAATCGTTTCCCCGACGTGGCCGAAATTGCCAGAAGCAGTACGGGGGCATACCTGGGCTGGGCCACGCCAGCCCTGCCGGCACGAGGCCTCGTCGACCTCCAGGCGCTGACAACTGTGAAATATCTAGCAGAAGGTGATTGATCTCGTGACCGTTCGCGTTCGCATTGCGCCTAGTCCTACCGGCAATCTTCACATCGGTACGGCTCG
Organism: Cyanobacteria bacterium J06642_2; assembly: GCA_039817845.1. Lineage (GTDB taxonomy): Bacteria > Cyanobacteriota > Cyanobacteriia > Thermostichales > PCC-7336 > JBCBTL01. The sequence continues at coordinate 3,518 of JBCBVC010000109.1, read as the reverse complement.
GACGGCTGTCTTTAATTGGCTCTATGCTCGTCGTCATGGAGGCCAAATGCTTTTGCGCATTGAGGATACCGATCGCGAGCGTTCGCAGCCTGAATTTACCCGCAATATTCTGGCAGGCCTGTCTTGGCTGGGACTGGACTGGCAGGAGGGACCTTACTATCAATCCGACCGGATGGACCGCTATCGCGAGGTAGTGCGGCAGTTGCTCGATCGCGGTTTAGCCTATCGTTGCTACTGCACTCCTACTGAGTTAGAGGAGATGCGCGCGGCGCAAAAAGCTGCGAACAAAGCGCCCCGCTACGACAATCGCCATCGCAACTTAACCCCAGAGCAACGACAGGCATTCGAGGCTGAAGGTCGCCAACCTGTGATTCGTTTCATCATCGAAGAACCCCGCACGGTGAAGTGGAAGGACGAAGTGCGCGGTGACATCGAATGGAATACTCAGGATCTCGGCGGTGACATGGTGATTGCCAAAGCTGACGGCCAGCCACTTTATAACTTGGCCGTGGTGGTGGACGACATCGACATGGAGATTACCCACATCATTCGTGGTGAAGACCACATCGGCAATACGCCCAAACAAATCCTGCTCTATCAGGCCCTCGATCGCGAACCGCCCCATTTTGCCCACTCGCCGCTCATTTTGAATGCCGAGGGGCGCAAGCTGTCCAAGCGGGATGGTGCTACCTCGGTGACTGAGTTCGAACATCTTGGGTTTCTACCCGAAGCCCTCAAAAACTATTTGGCTCTTTTGAGCTGGTCGCCTCCTGACGGCGAAGAACTGTTCGATTTTGACAAAGCGGCCACCCAATTCGATTTCGATCGCGTGACCCGAGCCGCAGCTCGTTTCGATTGGGACAAGCTGAATTGGATGAACGGTCAGTACATTCGGCAGCTCGAACCCACTGAATTAGTGCGACGCTTGCAGGCATTTTGGACGATGGCAGGGTTCAACACAGACGACGTCCCCGACCCACAGTGGCTGACTGATGCTGCGCAGTTAGTCGGTGAAGGATTGACGCGTTTAAATGAGGTTGCTGCTATCAGTCGTTACTTATTCGAACCTGAGATTCCCTACACTCCAGACGCCATCGTTCAGTTGCGGCGGCCGGGTGTGAGAGAGGCGCTCGCTGCCGTGGCAGACCGGGTAGACGCCTTATCTACCGACATGATTAACGAGCCCGAGGCCTTAATGGATTCGCTTAAGACCGCCATCGGCGAGGCGACGAAAGCTCTGGGGGTGAAGAAAGGGTTGGTGATGAAATCGTTACGTGCTGCCTTAACCGGGGCGCTACGCGGTCCCGATCTGATGACATCGTTTACGCTGCTGTACCGACGCGGCTGGGCTGTGGCGAGACTGCGGCAAGCGATCGCAATGCTCGAAGATGCTTAAAAACGCGCGGAAAGGCTGGGAATTTCCGGATATCCCGACTTGCCGATCGAGGCTGGACGGCTTCGCGTGAGCGGTGCTCAGAGATGTGCAGCTGCCAAGGTGCAAAAAAGTTTTGGGAAGAGAAACGATTGTGCTAAGATGCTTGGGCTTCGGAGCAAGACATTTGATTTCTTCCAACTCGCGAGGCTCCAGTAAGCGCCTGTAGCTCAGTGGACCAGAGCACGTGGCTACGGACCACGGTGTCGGAGGTTCGAATCCTTCCAGGCGCGTTTTAGAAACCTCAGAAGGCAGATTCTGAGGGCGGTTAACCGTCCTCAGTGGGGCTATTTTGCTATGTTAGGATAACTCTTACCAGGCCGCTGCAGGTAAGGGGATCGCGTCATGTTCGAACGGTTTACAGAGAAGGCCATTAAGGTGATTATGCTGGCCCAAGAGGAAGCCCGTCGCCTGGGTCATAACTTCGTGGGCACCGAGCAAATTTTATTGGGACTCATTGGTGAAGGAACTGGGGTCGCTGCCAAAGTTTTGAAATCGATGGGCGTGAACCTAAAAGACGCTCGAATTGAAGTTGAAAAAATTATTGGTCGGGGATCGGGATTTGTCGCTGTCGAAATCCCTTTTACCCCTCGTGCCAAGCGCGTTCTGGAACTTTCGTTAGAAGAAGCTCGCCAACTCGGCCACAATTACATCGGTACCGAGCACCTGCTGTTGGGATTGATTCGAGAAGGCGAAGGCGTGGCGGCACGCGTCCTAGAAAATCTCGGTGTCGATCTCTCTAAAGTCCGCACTCAGGTGATTCGCATGTTGGGCGAGACGGCAGAGGTGTCTTCTACTGGCTCCTCCGGTCGCACCAAGACTCCGACGCTGGATGAATTTGGCACAAACCTGACGCAGTTAGCTCAAGATGGCAAACTCGATCCCGTCGTCGGCCGTCAACAAGAAATCGAGCGCGTGATTCAAATTCTGGGACGGCGCACCAAGAATAACCCCGTGCTGATCGGCGAACCCGGTGTCGGCAAGACCGCGATCGCCGAAGGCTTAGCTCAGCGAGTTATTCAGGGGGATACTCCCGACATTTTGGGTGAAAAGCGCGTCGTGACCCTTGATATTGGCCTGCTGGTCGCTGGCACGAAGTATCGAGGTGAGTTTGAAGAGCGTCTCAAAAAAATTATGGATGAGATTCGCTCGGCTGGAAATATCATTCTGGTGATCGACGAGGTTCATACCCTAATCGGGGCAGGTGCTGCGGAAGGTGCTATCGATGCAGCTAATATCCTCAAGCCAGCATTGGCTCGCGGCGAGCTGCAATGCATTGGTGCCACTACGCTCGATGAATATCGCAAGCATATCGAGCGAGATGCAGCACTCGAGCGCCGTTTCCAGCCCGTGATGGTGGGCGAGCCGTCGGTAGAAGAAACGATTGAAATTTTGTACGGATTGCGGGAGCGGTACGAGCAGCACCACAAGCTGCAGATCCTCGATAACGCGCTTGAGGCGGCTGCGAAGCTCTCCGATCGCTACATTTCCGATCGCTTCTTGCCGGATAAAGCAATTGACCTGATTGACGAGGCCTCTTCGCGCGTGCGCCTGCTCAACTCGCAGCTACCGCCTGAAGCCAAAGAGCTGGATAAGGAACTCAAGCAAGTCCTCAAAGAAAAAGACGATGCCGTGCGTTCCCAGGACTTCGATCAGGCCGGTCAGCTGCGCGATCGCGAAATGGAAATTAAGCAGCGCATTCGCGCTCTAGCGGCAGCGAAGAAAGCTGAAGTCGAGCAACGGGAAGAGTCCCCTGTGGTCGATGAAGAAGACATTGCTTACGTGGTGAGCTCCTGGACGGGCGTGCCCGTGTCCAAACTGACTGAGTCAGAGTCCAATCGCCTACTGCAGATGGAAGGGACGTTACACACTCGAATCATCGGTCAGGATGAAGCTGTCAAGGCCGTCTCTCGAGCTATTCGTCGGGCTCGCGTCGGGCTCAAAAACCCCAACCGACCCATCGCCAGCTTTATCTTTTCCGGGCCGACAGGTGTCGGGAAGACCGAGCTGACTAAGGCACTGGCCGCTTACTTTTTTGGTTCCGAAGACGCCATGATTCGACTGGACATGTCGGAGTACATGGAGC
>JBCBVC010000108.1:0-14680 GCA_039817845.1 Cyanobacteria bacterium J06642_2 | reverse complement strand
CGTATAAGTTCTGTTCAAGATAGGTTTCTTTTTGCTCTTCCAGAAGCAGCTTGGTTAATTAATCGAAGTGCCCATAAGCTCTTCTACTACTCACCCATTACCTGAACGACCAGCTCGCGTTGATGGCGGCGTTGGCGATGCTCCCACAAATAAATGCCTTGCCAAGTACCCAACACTAAACGTCCGCGCGCGATCGGGATTTGCTCGGACGTGTTGGTGAGGGCCGTGCGAATGTGAGCGGGCATATCATCCGGCCCTTCCATACTGTGGGCATAGGGCGCGCTTTCGGGCACCAGCTTGGCTAGAAACGTTTCCAAATCTGCCAGTACGCTCGGGTCGGCATTTTCCTGAATCACCAAACTGGCCGAGGTATGCCGCAAAAACAGAGTACATAAGCCCGTTTGTACCCCCGAGGTCGACACGACATCCGCCACTTGCGAGGTGACTTTATGCAGTGCCTTGCCCGATGTCGATACGGTTAAAACGTTGAGATGTTGTTTCATCAGACTGCCTCGCGCCTTAAACTCCGCGATCGCCTCTTCACTTCGCGCTCGTGCGAGCCTGCCTCACCATAACAATCAGCATCTGATGCGCATCTTCCGAATCTGCTAACTCGCGCTCGAAAGTAATGCGCACGGGCTGCGCCTCGCCATTAACTTCAGCGAGTAAATCCATCCCCTGCGGGTCGATCGCCTGCATCTGAGCTGCACTGACATCTTCGAGCTTGCCAAAAACCTTAGCGTAGAGGGCAATCGCGTCAGCATGGTCGTCGTTCATGTGGGCGCAAATGCGATCGCTGATGGCGGGGGTAATCGGGTCGGCCATATCTCTCTATCTCAAACGCGGGCACTCTCACTGTACCGGGAAATTTTCAGAATGCGCGATCGAGGGTCGCCTGAGCCAATTGCATCAACCTATGCCAGGCTGCAAGTACGGTTCTATCACGGCTAGTACGTTACGGGAGCGCGAGCGTGAAAGTCAGTCGCGTCGTTGAAATGCAACAGATGGATCGCACTGCGATCGCCCAACTCGGCATTCCTGAAATCGTGCTGATGGAAAATGCTGGCCATGCTGTTTTCACAGTATTGGAATCAGAATTCGGTGTCGCTGGACGCAAGTTCGCGATCGTCTGCGGTACGGGCAATAACGGCGGCGATGGGCTGATTGTCGCCCGCAAAATTCTCTCGGCAGGGGGGGAAGCAAGGGTCTGGATTATTGGCGATCGCGCTAAGTACAAACCCGCTGCCAAAATCAATTTCGACATCGCAGAAAACCTGAATATCTCTATCCACACCTTAGAAAGCATTACTGATTTAAACCAAGATCTCAACTGCTGCGACATAGCCATTGATGGAATTTTCGGTACAGGTCTGATGCGAGAGGTTGGAGGCATTTATCGAGAAGTTATTGCCACTCTCAACGCCAGTAATAAACCTGTCGTCAGCCTGGACATCCCCTCCGGCATTAGCGGCGACACCGGACGAGTCATGGGCATTGCCGTCCAAGCCGATGTTACTGTGGCGTTCGGCTTACCGAAAATCGGCAACCTGCTCTATCCGGGGTACGAGCGTAGCGGCAAACTCTTCACCACCCACATCTCCTTCCCCCCTTCTCTGTACGATGCGGACGAGTTAGCGATCGCGCTCAACTACCCCGTTGCCATTCCAGCGCGCGACCCGCGCGGACATAAAGGGACGTTCGGTCATTACCTTTGCATTGCTGGAGCAGCCAGCTATTATGGTGCCCCCTACTTCGCAGCAATGGCCTATCTGAAAGCGGGCGGAGGGTATTCGCGTCTGGCCGTACCGCGCTCGATGCTGCCTTTTATTGCCAACAAAGGCAGCGAACTCGTGCTCCTGCCCCAAGCTGAAACGGATCGAGGTGGTATTGCGCTCAAAAATTACCTCGCTCTCCTCGATATGGCTGCCAAGATGAATGTCGTCGCCATCGGCCCAGGTATGTCACTCGAAGAAGAAGTTCAAACCCTAGTTCGCGACCTAGTACGCGAAATTCCCAGCCCCGTCATCATCGACGGCGATGGTCTAACAGCGATCGCTAAAAACCCCGTCTCACTCCAGCAGCGACATTCCGACACGATTTTGACTCCTCATCTAGGAGAAATGGCGCGCCTGACAGGCATGGCGATCGCCGAAATTGAAGCCGACCCCGTCACGCTCCTGCAGCGCTGCGCTCGCGAATGGAATGCGATCGTCGTCCTGAAAGGCGCGCGCAGTCTGATTGCAAGCCCAGATGGGCGCGTCTTTATCAATACCAGTGGTAATTCTGGTATGGCGACGGCGGGCTCTGGAGACGTTTTGACGGGAGCGATCGCTGCCATGCTCGGTCTCGGGTTAGCTGCGACAGACGCAGCACGCGCGGGAGTTTTTATGCACGGGTTAGCCGGAGACTTAGCTGCATCTGAGCTGGGAGAAGACGGCCTTACCGCTCAAAACATTCTGGACTATTTGCCTTCGGCCATGCATGCATATCGGCAAGGACTGACTCCCCAGCAACAGTCCCCATACCTAGCCACCGTTGTGGTGTGAGTATTCATCATCTGAATCTCGACCCTAGCGTGATGTATTGCGATCTCGTGAGAGTTCGTAGTGCGGTCGCATTCGTAGGCTATGATCGGTCTCGCTCGGGGGTGTGGCGGAATGGTAGACGCTACGGACTTAAAATCCGTTGACCGATAAGGTCGTGAGGGTTCGAGCCCCTCCACCCCCATTACTAGAGTTCAGGCTCTAAGCCCCTTATATCAACGGTTTGCGCTCCGAGATAATACCTCCAGTGGTCGCCCGCGAGCGCTCGTAACGGCTCGTTTATGCTCGTATTGACTCAGAAATTTAGGCCAAATATAGGCCAAGTTTTAGTCCGTGAATTTAAGCGAGCGAGTCCAGGCGTCCAATACCGAATTCAGCGCGCGCGGGTTGCGGGTGAGGCTGGAACTGCGCGGACAGTCTCTATACTTGCGCCGAATGTTGCCTCCTAAGCCGAACAGCAGTGCTGTCCGTCCCTCGCAACAGCGGATTGCCACTGGTTTGAGAGGAGAAGCAGGCTTGCGAGTTGCCAAGAAGCGAGCCGAGCTTCTGGATGCGGAATGCGATACCAATCGATTTCGCTGGGAAAACTGGGGGTGGGAGCCGCTTCAAGAGCCGCTGAAGAAAGTGGGCGATTGGGTGCAGGCTTTCGAGGCTCAGTGGCGTGCCAAGGGTAACCGCGCTGAAGTAACTTGGAATAGAGACTATTGGGAAGTTTTTAAGCGTCTACCTCAGCAGGCGTTGTTAACGGATACGATCATACTCGACCGCATACATGCGACAAATCCGCGAACCAAGACACGCTCGCAATTGCATGGCACTGGCGTGTTTAACCAAATTCGCGGGCATTGACATTGATTTGAGCGGGTATCGCGGCTATGAGCGCAGTCACGTCCAGCCTCGCCTGTTACCCACCGATCGACAGCTCGCCTGTTGGCGGGACAGCATCCGAGATGCTGCGTGGCAGTACCTCTTCGATCTGTTGGTCTGTTACGGACTCAGGCCTCACGAACTCTTTCACCTTCACTTTGATGAGTTTCCGGTTCTAGAGGTGAGCAAGAATACAAAAACGGGCTGGAGGTACCTCCCCAAAGACACGGCACAAGGTTCGCATTTAGCTGATGCTGCTCAATAGCACGTTTCATCTGCTGAAGAGTTTCAGCATAAGCTTTCTTCCGACCTCCAGTGCCATGCACAAATACCAAACTTGTCATGGATAATTTCTTTGTATGAGGATAGTTATCTACATGTATCACTGAATACAGTCAGACAACTCAATATTCTGGATTTAGCATTCTCTATTTGTGACACCAGGTAGAGCTCTAGAGGTCCTTAGTGAAGCTCTCACGTAAAATAGAAACATCCAGTTCCGGGAAACATGATGAGATAGCTATTCATCGATCTCCTACACTCATCATAGCTTTTCCGTCGTCGTCATTAGCTATGCGGACTGGCTCTAATTCTGCTTCAGTTTGAGCTACCGCGATGTCGAAATATTCATAACTCAGCAGAGTATCACCGTCAGCGATGAGAGCATCCGTCAGTTTCTGGTGCAAAAACGGTCAAACCTATGGATTCGACTGTGGCACGGAATGTCTGACACAGCTCACCGCCGAAGCTAGTCGCGCAACACTCATCCCGGCTGCTCGAATAAGCCGTAGTCGCGTCCATCGTTGAGAAAATAAATGACTCATTTGAACAGAGGAAACTGATGCCATTCATTTGCGAAATATTTTAAGCGGCACAGAGTCACCGCGATCGCTCGATAACCCTTTGTGAATCATCTGCTCTTGCCGAGCCCCGATGAGTTGGTTACTTTTTTTGAGAAACGATCTGTGAAGGTATATCTCAATTGGTGTCACGTTCCTCGGTATTTGGCGGCGATCGCCCAGAAATAAGGGAATGAAAATCCTTTTATCCTCGACCCAAGCCTAGCTGAGCGGTTGTACGGCACGAGCTGATGGAAGTGAAGTAACGGTAAGCCTTACGAATCTCATGAGAACAACTACGTGGGGGTTTCTGTTTCGTTAAATCTCTATACTCGCGGTTGGCATGTGCCTGCATCAAGACAAACTAGTGATCGTATTTACAACTTGTCCCCCCTATCCATGAAGTGAAGAGGAGAAAAACATGTACGTCGTAACGAACCGAAACTTACAACCCAACGAACCAGACGAACGCAAGTTTGGACTTTCATTCAATGAAACCCATCCCAGCAATCTACGCTTGGCCAAAGTGTCAAAGGACCAGGGAGAATGGAACGTCGAAGTGCTGGATGACAGCATCGAACATAACGGCGACATGATTCACGCCAGTGAGTTCGTCTTTCGCCAAGAACTCGATCGCATCCGCAACACGAAGTCCAACGTGCTGTTGTTCTGTCACGGCTTTAATACCGACTTCAAAGACGCATTAGAAATTGCATACGCGATTGAAACGACATATGAGGCTCTAGAAGTGGTCATGTTTACGTGGCCGTCAAATGGCGTCACTTTGGACTATTTGGATGACAAAGAAGAAGCAGCTTTGTCGCATCAAGCCTTCGATCGCTTCCTTGAGAAAGTTCGCGAATACAACACGAGTTTTTGCAAGAAAGGATGTGAGGTTAAGTTTAGTCTTGCCTTGCACAGCATGGGTAACTTCCTGCTAGAGACCCTTGTCGAATCCCCTCACTTCCAAGGAGAAACTCATTTCCTCGATAACGTCATCTTGTTGTCTGCTGATGTGAATAATCCCGGCCATGAAGAGTGGGTCTCGAAGCTCACATTTCGGAACCGCCTATTCGTCACCATCAACGAAGATGACTTCGCCCTCAACCTCTCCGACAGTAAGTTCGGTCGCGAACAGAAGGCTCGATTGGGTAATACAGCTCGAAATTTATCGGCATCGAATGCCCACTACATCAACTTCACGGATGCCGCTTTAGTACGCAACGCGCATAACTATTTCACTAGGGACGAGGCCATTCAGAATCCAACTGTCAAACAGTTCTTCCAAGTCGCCTTCAGTGGCGGACGAGCTGAGGCTGGGTTGTCGTTCGATGCGGGATCGGGGTCTTACTTGGTATCCTGAGTTCTGGATAACTGTTCAGAGTAGCAGATTCGTCGGTATGCCTCTTCTCCGCGAACGCTCCTGAAATTGAGCTCGATAAGGTCAGGTCAGCAGCGATAGCGCTGTCCCGATGCAGTTCCTCGAAGTAATTCGGGTCAAGTATGGGAACGGGCGCGAGGTTAGCCGTGCGATCGCTCTTGCCACGCCAGCCTCTACCCTCAGGAGTTCGTACCACAGAACTCGAGCCAACAGCCTTACCGGAGTCGCTTTCTAACCCTCCCAAAGAAGAGGTGTGGGATCCCTTTGCCTGAAACCAGAAACTGCGTTTGGAGATGCGTGATGCAAGCCAAAGCCGATATCTTTTGCAAGCAAACAGAGACCGAGATGCACTCGATTCTGGAAGCTTGCCACCTACCCGATAAGGAGAAGTACACCGATGAAGAAGCCGATCTGATTCGAGACTGTCGCGTTCTGATTCAGCAAGGCAAAACCCACGAAGAAGTCGCTCACCTCATGCAATTGCCCACAACACGAGAGACTGCCAAAAAAGTGAAGTCGAAGAAAGGGGCTCGAATCAGCAAGTCGAATGGTTCTACCCCTCAACCGGATCTAGCAGGATTGCGATCGCTGGCAAAAGAGCGAAGTTACCCACTTAGCTTCTCGCAAGTGTTAGCGATTGCCTCAGCGTATCGAACCCGCAATTCTTGCGCGCAATAAAATCATCAACGCTGGTTGCAATAAAGACAGAGATTTTCGGATGCATTGACGTAGGGCTGCAGTGTATGAAATCTATTCGTCTTCGAGAGGCAAACCCCAGCTGACGTGGCCTTTGCCAAAATAACGACCGAATTGCTTTTCATAGACCTCATCTTCGTCTTGAGTTTCCATACTGGCATCCGAGCGCGGATAGCTGACGCAAAGCAGGGCATACCCTTCCTGTTTGAGCTCTTTCGAAACGCCCATTGCCTCCGGCTGGTAAACTTCACCTGACACGATCCGCACGGCACAAGTAGTACAAGCCCCATTCCGGCAGGCAAAGGGGAGTTTGATACCTCGATCCTCGGCTGCGTGGAGGATATAGCGATCGCTCGGCACCTGCACCGTGTGATGGCAATTTCGTTGGCGATCGTGAATGTGAATCGTGTAGGTATCGGTCATTGTCAAGAACGGGCAGGGCTTATTCAGCCTAAATTCTGGGAAGCGATCGCGCAACGCGAGCGAGGATGAACATTTTCTGGCACGATTCAGAATGCGCGAACCGTCCGACCGCACACCCCTTACTCCCCCGCGTTCCCTGTCATGGCAAAACTTTCTGAAGACCTCACTGCGTTTTTACGAGCGCCGGAGCGAGGTGACAAAATTTCGATGTCAGAGATACAGACACTGGCTGGCGAGAGGGGATTTGGCTTTTTATTCATCATTTTGGCACTGCCTTCAGCCCTCCCTGTTCCGGCTCCAGGCTATTCGATCCCATTTGGCTTGGTGCTAGGATTCTTAGCTTTGCAAATGGTGGCTGGGCGGCAAACTCCTTGGCTACCTCAGCGAGCACGACGCGCATCCGTTCCACTCGATTTAGGACGAGCACTTTTGGAAAAAGGGACGTGGCTGTTGCAGCGAGCCGAATTTTTCACGAGACCGCGCCTCCCTTGGCTGTGTCAAAGTTTTGTTGGGAGAAGAGCGCTGGGTGTGGCGATCGCACTCATGGCCACATCTATGCTTATCCCAGTCCCCGGAACGAATACCCTACCCGCATTCTCAATCTTCGTGATGGGATTCGGACTACTCGATGACGACGGAATTGTGAGTCTGTTGGGATTGCTAGTGTCAGCGATCGCAGGAGCCGTTTCGATTTCAATTCTGTTCTTCGGATTCAATATCCTAAAACTCTTCATCCAACAGCTCAAAGCCGCATTCTAGACAGCTAGACAACGCTGTTTCCTAAAGAAAACGGGTGAGTTCGACCCGATAGCGACCTTTCTTCGTTTGATTGATGTCTTTGACTTCCACGCGACCGCGACCGGGAATTGAAATCAAATCTTGGAGATGAACAGAACGGCTGGACTGCGAAATTGTGCGCCAATTAACTTTGACATCACCCGATTGAATCAGTTCGGCCATACGGCTGCGGGACGTACTAAATCCAGCAGAGGCGATCGCGTCGAGTCGTAAAGAAGCTTCCACAGTGGTAATTACTTTTTGGCGGGGCGGCCGCACCTTCAATTCGTCCAATCCAATTTGCCGGACTTTGACAGGCACCGATCGCACCTGGGTCAAGCTCATTTGCAAGTGTTCGACCAACTCAGGTACGGCCAAAACCTGTGCGCCCTGTTCCCCCAAAACCAGAATGTCGCCGATCTTGTCTCGGACAATGCCGGTTCCCAAAATGGCACCCAAAAAATCGCGATGAGTGGCCGTATCGAACAGGAAATTGCCGCGCACGTCCAGGGCGGCCAGGCCGACATACTCTTTCGCTATTCCATGCGGATCGCTTTCATCCTCGGAAATCAACAACGATGGCCGAGCCAAGGCTAGGCGCTGCCGCTCTGCCTGAGGATAACCTCCCCACGGCACGACTTCTAGCTCAGTCAATTGCTTGAGGTGAGGCACAATTTCCCCAACCTCAGCAGGAGACAAGAAATTGGACTGCGTCACCGTCCACGTGCGCAAAGCACGGTCGGCTAAGTCCAGGACCCGCGCCAACGTCTCTCGATGTTCGACACTACGTAACAAGGACTCGCGGGGCAGAATTCGACTGAAGGCTTCGGGAGCTTGCAGAGAAGTCATGAGCTAACCGCGACATCTGTGGACAACTTGCCGGTGAGCAAAAAAGAGATTGACGGATTAAGACTCTCTCAGCACCAGCTAAGTTCATTTTAAAAATCTCCTGACATTCTGACACTGACAAATCAAGCAGTTTTACACTGCGTCAGAGTGACGCGACACTAGAGCCAGCTTTTTTACCTGCTGCAGGGCTTGTAACGCCCGGACAAACTGGCGATCGGCCGCAGTCGCAACGCGATCGCGAGACAATAACTCGCCATCTGGCAGTTCAACTTCAATGTCGGGCTCGATGCCCAATTTGTTAATATCTCGCTTGGCGGGAGTCATGTACTTAGCGATCGTCACGGCCATCCCCGAGCCATCGGTCAATTCAAATAGCGATTGAATCGACCCCTTACCAAAGGTGCGCGTACCCACCAAAACTGCCCGATGATTATCTTGCAATGCTCCGGCTAAAACCTCGCTGGCGCTGGCGCTGCCACGATTTACGAGGACGACTAGTGGCGCTTCTGTCAAACGGTTCCCCGTAGCCCGAGCGCTATCTTGAACGCCATTACGGTCGATGGTGTAAACGATCGTTGCATCAGCCAGCCACATTTGAGCAATTTCAATGCCGGCCCGCAGCAACCCGCCTGGATTACCGCGCAGGTCGAGCACATATCCCACAACCCGTTCGTTTTCTGCTTGGGTAATGGCTTCGGCCACCTTATCAACGGCATTACCGTTGAACTGATTTAGACGAATGTAAGCGACGCTCTGACGTCCAATAGCGTTTTTGATAATTTTGGTCCGCACCGGATCGATCTCAATATCCGCCCGTTCCAACACCACATCAAATGGACGCTCGCTGCGCAGAATTTCCAAACGTACCGAAGAACCAACCGTACCGCGCATGAGAGCAGCAGCTTCATCGAGCCCCATCTTGGCAGTGGTCGTGCCATCAATGCAGAGAATGATGTCGTCGGGCATCAGTCCCGCGCGGGCTGCTGGAGAATCTTCAATAGGAGTAAGAACGCGAATGCGATCGCCCGCCTCATCCAGAGCAATTTGCAACCCGACGCCACTGAGTGCCCCTGCTGTAGAAGTCTGCAAGCTGCGATACGCCTCAGGATCGAGGAACCGGGTGAACGGATCGCCCAATGTTCCCATCATCTCGACGATTTTGGCGTAAGTCACTTCCCGATCGGGCATGGGTTGGCGCAAAAAAGCTTGCCGTACCTCCCACCAATTTTGGTCATTAAAAGAAGCATCGACGTATGCACGATCTAGAGTCGTCCACGCCTGCGACAGCAACTTTTGTTCGTCACCCCAGCTCAAACGCGGCTGGCAAGCACTCAACATCAGTGTTAACGGCAACACTAGTGCTACCAGCCGTTGCCAGCCAAACTTTAATTTCCACCACGAAGTCAACCCACGTAAGAGACGCAGCATACCAATCGTAACTAACCGCTCAGATTTCAACTAACTTAGCAGGCGATCGCCTCTTCGCCATTCTCAGCTGTGCGGAATACTATGCATTCGGCGCGGAAGCGCGATTGGAGAACGAGTCTTACTTTGATCCACCTTGCCGGATCTGCGCATCCAGCCAATCAAACCTGAGTGGTCGTGTTAAGCTACTTAACGAAGATACATACTTAAGTTAGGACTCCGGCTTCATGGCAAAGGTATACGACTGGCTGGACGAGCGGCTGGAGCTTACCCCGTTCGTTGACGATGCCACAGGTAAATTCATTCCCCCGCACGTCAACATTTTTTACTGCTTGGGTGGAGTCACATTAGTGTGCTTCCTCATTCAATTCGCAACTGGCTTCGCCATGACGTTCTACTACAAGCCGACTGTGGCAGAAGCATTCAGTTCTGTGCAATACATCATGACACAGGCCAACTTCGGTTGGCTGATCCGTTCCATCCACCGATGGAGTGCGTCCATGATGGTGTTGGTCATGATTCTGCACGTTTTCCGCGTTTACTTAACTGGTGGCTTCAAAAAGCCACGCGAATTGACTTGGGTGACGGGAGTCGTCCTGGCCGTAATCACAGTTTCCTTTGGCGTGACGGGCTACTCCCTTCCCTGGGATCAAGTGGGATACTGGGCAGTGAAAATTGTCTCTGGCGTACCCAGTGCGATTCCTGTGGTGGGAGATTTAGTCGTTCAGCTTATGCGCGGCGGCGAGAGTGTCGGTCAGGCAACTTTGACTCGCTTCTACAGCCTGCACACTTTTGTGTTGCCCTGGCTGATAGCCGTGTTTATGCTCATGCACTTCTTGATGATTCGCAAGCAGGGCATATCTGGTCCCTTGTAAACCGGAGTTCCTGCTAAACTGCACACAACCGAGGCGTAGTTTGACTCTTGGTTTTCCTGGCGTCGGATGGCACTCATCCCCGCATCACTTACCTCAATTGCTTTAAGAGAGAACGCCATGCCTGTTGTAAAGAAGGTAGATTTAACCAACCCCAAGGTGCGGGCCAAACTTGAGAAAAACATGGGTCATATGACCTATGGCGAGCCTGCATGGCCTAACGATTTACTGTTCATGTTTCCCGTAGTGATCGTTGGCACAATCGCTTGCGTTTCAGCTTTGGCCGTACTTGACCCTGCGATGATAGGCGAGCCAGCCGATCCCTTTGCAACTCCCCTCGAAATCTTGCCCGAGTGGTATTTGTACCCTGCCTTCCAAATGCTGCGCGTAGCTCCGAATAAGTTGCTCGGCATTGCTTTGATGTCCAGCATTCCAGTTGGTTTGATGACGATTCCTTTCTTGGAGAACGTCAATAAGTTCCAGAATCCCTTGCGGCGTCCTGTGGCAACCACAGTGTTCTTATTAGGCACGCTGTTCACAATCTACTTAGGCATCGGTGCAACCTTGCCATTAGATAAGTCTCTAACTCTGGGCTTGTTCTAAGCCATAAGCTGGTTCAAATGTGACGGGTAATAGGGGAGCAGCCTTTTCTAGGCTGCTCTCTCGCTGTATCTCAGTCCACCATTAGACTGGGAGAAAAATAATAGTAATGGTGTAACCGCTCTCTGTCTGAATGCCATACTGGATAAATACGGTGTAAACTATGTATCTTTAGCGATGCGGAAATCGTGTCTTACTCGCTGCAGCTACCATGAGTTTACAAACCTCGCAGCCTGTGAATGAATGGGAGTAAAGCCTTGATTCCGGACGACGAACTCACCTAAATGAGGTTGTAGATGAGCGCGATAGACTTTCGGCCAGTATCAGGTGAGTCCAGAGCTGAACCATCCTCGACTACTTTGTCACATCTGCGTGTAGCTGTGGTGCATGACTGGCTTGTGGTTTACGGGGGAGCGGAGAGAGTACTCGAACACATACTGGACTGTTTTCCACAAGCCGACGTTTTCAGCCTCATCGACTATGTGCCGGACTCACAGCGAGTTTTTTTGA
This sequence comes from Cyanobacteria bacterium J06642_2, assembly GCA_039817845.1. Classification (GTDB taxonomy): domain Bacteria; phylum Cyanobacteriota; class Cyanobacteriia; order Thermostichales; family PCC-7336; genus JBCBTL01. The sequence continues at coordinate 2,898 of JBCBVC010000108.1, read as the reverse complement.
GAGGTAAACAACCTCGGACTAGCTTCTTTCAGAACATTCCTGGCATAGCCCGTCACTATCGAAAGTTCTTACCCCTCATGCCGCTGGCAATTGAGCAGTTCAACTTACGCGAATACGATCTAGTAGTATCTAGCAGTTATTGTGTTGCAAAAGGCGTCCTAACAGGTCCTAATCAAACTCACCTTTGCTACTGTCACTCACCTATGCGATATGCTTGGGACCACTACCATGATTATCTCCAAGAACATAAACTCGAACGGGGACCAATTTCTTGGTTTGTGCGCTGGCAATTGCATCAAATTCGAACTTGGGATGTCCGCTCCAATAATATGGTCGATCACTTCGTTGCCAATTCGAAGTTTGTACAAGCTCGGATCCGCAAGTTTTACCAGCGGGATTCTGCACTAGTGTATCCACCTGTAGAGACCGATCTATTTTCTCTACAAACTGACAAAGAAAATTTTTATGTAGCCGCTGGCCGACTCGTCCCCTATAAACGTTTGGATCTTGTTGTAGATGCGTTCTCGGTAATGTCCGATAGGCAATTGGTGCTAATTGGAGATGGCCCAGAAATAACCAAGCTGAGGAGTAAAGCTGGGCCAAATGTTAAGGTTCTAGGGTTTCAACCAAACGACGTATTAAAAGATTATTTATCTCGTGCCCGCGCTTTCATTTTTCCTTCCGAGGAAGACTTTGGCATCATTCCAGTAGAAGCACAGGCTTGCGGTACCCCTGTAATTGCGTTTGGTTCTGGTGGTGCGCTGGAGACCGTTCTGCCGTTTGTTGAAGAGAACTTAGGAATGAAAGCTACGGGCGTGTTTTTCAATCAGCAGACACCTGAAAGTCTTATCGCTGCGATCGAATGTTTTGAGAAACACGAGACGGACTTCAATCCCTATTTCATCAGCGAGCACGCAGCTAAATTCTCACCCGCATCTTTCAAAACACAGTTGCTAGAGCAAATCCGTTGGGCGCTTCTAAATCGCTCATATATTCCACCAGCTCCACTGCCTCCAGCGGCTCCGGAGCTGGAAGCTTCAAGCGAGTACTCTTCTCCGGTTATCCACGAATAGTTTTAAGTCGAAACTTGCTTAACCTGATCTGTAAGCAAATTAGAGGGCGCGTAAGCCATCCGCTTCTTGAGCGCCGCAAAATCATGCTTAATTTTATTCAAGTCTGGTAAGTAGGGTGGCAGGAACATCACCTGATGCTCGTACTCTTTCGCCAATGACTCAATCACCTCTTCTCGATAAAATGCGGCATTGTCCAAAATGAACATCGCCGGTGCAAGCACCGGGGTACGACCTCGCTACGCCTCTCACGCTTCGCGCGTCGGCTTCGCTCGACAGCGCCTTTCAGACGCTGTGATTCGCATCGCAGCAAGCTGCGGGGTATGAGACTCAAAGAAGTTAGATCAACGTTGAATTCTCCTGCAACTCTCAAAATAAGTGATTCGGAGCGTTTTCGCTTGATATGAGGTACATCTTGTGAAATTGTTCTTAACTGCACAAAGGCAAGGAGGCCTGGCTGTACCTTGAAAGTTCAGAAAACACTCTCAGAGAGCGAGGGCGACGACGCGAGCGAGGAGGCTCGCTCAATTGCTGAGCTTGCCATTGAGCCCCAAAGAATTGGCAGAAGTCGTCAACGTGGCAGAAGAGGTCTTCTAGACTGGTCCTGGGCGGATGGTTTCTGGATTTGAAGTTGATTCAGCGTAGAACATCCGCCTCTTTCTTATCCCGAACTCACGTTAGGCTAGATGAGGTCAATCTATAGGAAGCTCTAAAATGAATCCATTCTCTTTGGGAAGTTTACTGGGCGCTCTGATTATTTCAGGTTTGATATCGCGTATCGTCAGTTAATATTTTTTTAAATAGGCAACATCTGCAAGAAAAAAAGATTTCTTGGTTAGCCTACTTGCTTTCGCGATCTGTACGCTGCTTGGCCGCCTGAGCTTTGGGGTCCTCGGAGCTTTGCTGTTGTACGGCATAGGCACACTTCCCTGGCTAGCATTTGAACTGATCCGTGCTATCCGAAAAAATGATTTATCGCTATCTCAGAAGAGCTTAAAAAAGCAGGATGTAGCTAAGCAATTATCGATGGATAAAGGCTTTGGCGATCGCGACTCAACCCATTTACTAATATTTATGAGGATGCGTCGATCTCCCTCTAACTTATTATGCTGAGGTCGATATCTCTGCCTGTGCTTGAACAGCAAAGTATACGTAACCCAGCACGACAAATATGCCGAGGAATCCCCAGTATGGAGGGAATGAAAGTCCAATCAACCGTAATGCTGCCTCAAACAGTAAGACAGGTGTAATGGCAACACTAACCATACGTACTATCGTTGCATAGCTTAACGTCGGTTCCTGTCCTCGGGACGTGACATATCCAATCGAAGCATAGATGAGAACTTGGATAATTCTATAGAGGAAATACCAGATCACTGAAAATGGATAGATGATGTAAGGTAATACGGATTGGAAGATTGAAATAAATCCATCAATAGATGAGCGATCGACGCGAGCAGAATCGATCCCTTGAAAACTGAGAGATCGAGTTTCAAAACTGCTATTCCGAACCATCACTTCTTCCCGAGTGACTAAAATATCAGACTCTGTTTCATCCAGGGAAGTGATGCTGCCAGTAGTATCGATGACGGCTAGGAGTGCATTGTCTTTAGGATAAACAATGGAGTAAGCTTTGTCTTCTGGAGTGGAAGCAACTCCATTCTCCACAGTAATTGTAGGTATTTGAGCGAGGATAGGAGGAAGTTCAGCTCGAACGAATTTACCTACATCCGCATTTAGACGAAAGATGATAGCTAGCAAACAGATGGCTTGCAATATAAAAAGATAAGTAAAGCCAGTCCCGTGCCAAAATTTGGCAACTTCTCGG
>JBCBVC010000107.1:0-14715 GCA_039817845.1 Cyanobacteria bacterium J06642_2 | reverse complement strand
ATGGCGAGCTCGCTGGCCAGGACGGCAGCGGCAACGACATTCTCAAAGGCGGCGACGGCAATGACACCCTCAAAGGTGGCAACGGCAACGACTCCCTCTCCGGTCAAGACGGTCGCGACTTGCTCCGAGGCAACCAAGGCAATGACACCCTCAAAGGTGGCAACGGCAACGACACCCTGTTCGGCGACAAGGGCAACGACGTCCTCTATGGCGAGTTTGCGGGCGAGGGCGGCAACGGTAACGACACTCTCAAAGGCGGCGAGGGCAACGACACTCTGTACGGTCGGGCCGGTAACGACCGATTGCTGGGGGAAAGCGGCCGCGATTGGTTGGTGGGAGATCTCGGCAACGACACGTTGGCAGGAGCTTCGATTGCGGACTTGGGACGAGGGGATGTGGACCGTCTCAAGGGCGGAGCCGGTGCGGACCGCTACATCCTCGGAGCCAGTGGGGGCAAGGTCTACTACGACGACGGCCTGGATGGGACGAGCGGCGTGACAGACTACGCTCGGATTCGGACATTTAGTAAGGCCGAGGACGTGATTCAGCTGGCGGGGGGGCCGAGTGACTATATCATCGGCAGGTCTCCGATTGAGGGGGTCAACGGTCGGGCTATCTTCCTCGACAAGCCTGGGGTGAACGAGTTGGTCGCCGTCGTGGAAGGGGCGAACAGTTTGAATTTGACGGCTGACTACGTCCAGTTCGTATAGCTTCGCCACTCATCGAGAGCACAGATGCATGGCCGGTTGCATTGAATAACAGAAATGCTCTGACTCTCGATGAAATTTATGGCGATCGCTGTTGCGTTTGTCATCGCGGGGAACTAAGCGATTCCAGAAGCATAACGCTCGAAATTCATTGCTATAAACTGCTGCGATCGCCGTTGTTTTGCAAGTGTTCAAAAACCATAGAACAGGAGGAATATCATGGCCAAATACAAACACCAGCTGCCCCAACTATCCGATAGTCTTTTTCTGACAGACGGGGGCCTTGAGACCACGTTGATTTATCGTGAAGGATTAGACCTACCTGAATTTGCCGCCTTCGATTTATTGCAGCACGAGACTGGATATCGAGCCCTACAAGCCTACTTTCGCACCTACGCATTGTTGGCTAGAAACTATCACGTTGGCCTGGTACTAGAAAGTGCTACCTGGCGGGCTAACCCAGATTGGGGAACGACTCTAGGTTATTCCAGCGCATCCCTCGCAGAAATGAATCATAAAGCGATCGCTCTCCTGCACGATATTCGTAATAAGTATGAAACTGAACGGAGCCCTATGGTTATCAGCGGCTGTATCGGTCCCCGTGGTGACGGATACGTTCCTGCAGATGCCATGTCGGCAGATGAAGCCCAGCACTATCACCGCGCCCAAATTGAAACCATTCGCGACGCTGATGCCGATCTCGTTACGGCGGTCACGATGAACTACGTTGCCGAAGCTATTGGCATTACTCGCGCTGCCCGAGCTGCAAACATTCCCGCTGTGATTTCCTTCACGGTAGAAACTGACGGCAAGCTGCCCACAGGCCAGGAACTATCGGAGGCGATCGCACAAGTCGATGCAGCCACCGACGGTGGACCAGCCTATTACATGCTTAACTGCGCGCATCCCACTCATTTTGCTCACGTATTGACGGAACTCGAATCCGAGCCCTGGCTTGAGCGCATTCGCGGCCTCCGAGCCAATGCGTCAGCTAAAAGCCACGCGGAGTTGGATGCCTCGGACACGTTGGATGACGGTAATCCCAGGGTACTCGGCCGCCAGTATCGCGAATTGAAGTCCAAACTCAAGCATTTGAACATTTTGGGGGGTTGCTGCGGTACGGACGATCGCCACATCGAAGCTATCTGCAAAGCCTGTTTGCCCGTGTTCTGGGCTCACGCATCTACAGCAGATCAATGGGCACGTGCGGGTTCGGCAAGGTAGAGTCGTGACGTAGAAGATTAGCCTCACAGTTCGCCGTCGTATAGATATGGGTTGCGAATGAGGATCGTTATGCTCTCGCGATCGCAAAATATAGTGGTTGTGAAACAACGCAACTAGGCAAAGACCACAGGCGTATGGATACAACAGTTACGATCGGACGTTACTGCATCAGATGCTAGGCGTTTGACAGCATTTTGGCGATCGCGTGCAGTTTCTCTATCGCAACTTTCCTCAAGCCGAGTTATGTCCTCACACTCAGTATTCTGCTGAAGCAGCTGAGACAGCTGCTTCACAGGCAAAATCTTGGCTGCACGACCTCCTCTTCTTGCGTCAACCCGCTCCTGAAGATGCTTACGTGGTCGAATATACAGATGCAATCGACCTTGAAATGCCCCAGTTTCTGCAGGAGTAATCCAGACACTACACGGTAGAAAATTCGAGCCGACGTGCGCAGTGGAATTCGTCTGGGTGTGAACCAAACGCCAACTATTTTTGTAAATGTCATTCGCACATCCGACAGCAGCGAGGCTATACCGCTACTGTCTGTGGTAGGCCAGGCTTGCAACGCCCTGGAAATGAAAATCGTACGAGTGCAGGAATAGAAAGCATGACGTCAAATCTGCTCGAAGCTCAAATAGCTCTGGTCACCGGCTCTAGTTCGGGAATTGGAGCCGCAGTCGCGAAATGTCTGGCCGCAGCGGGCGCCAAAGTCATCGTGAACTATGCCCGCAGCTCGAAGGGAGCTGATGCTGTCGTGGCAGAGATTGTTGCTGCGGGTGGAGAGGCGATCGCGATCCAAGCTGATGTCAGCCAAGAAGAGCAAGTCTTCGTCATGTTTGAGAAGCTGTACGAGGCTTACGGCACCCTCGATATTTTGGTGAATAACGCTGGGTTACAGAGAGACGCTGCTTTCATAGACATGACGCTGGAGGAATGGAACAAAGTTATTGCGGTCAATTTGACTGGGCAATTTCTTTGCGCGCGAGAAGCCGCCAAGGAGTTTATCCGTCGAGGTGTCGTGCCCGAGAAGTCTTGCTCGGCCGGCAAGATTATCTGTATGAGTTCCGTCCACGAGGTGATTCCTTGGGCCGGACATTGCAACTACGCGGCATCAAAAGGTGGGGTCATGCTGCTCATGCAGAGCATGGCTCAAGAACTGGCTCCTCACAAAATTCGGATTAATAGTATTGCTCCGGGAGCGATTAAAACCCCGATCAACCGCAGCGCCTGGGAAACCCCAGAAGCAGAGGCAGAGCTGCTCGAACTCATTCCTTACAATCGAGTTGGAGTCCCTGACGATATTGGCAAAGCTGCGGTTTGGCTAGCTTCAGACCAGTCGGAATATGTCCACGGCACCACCCTATTTGTGGATGGCGGCATGACTCTTTATCCCGGTTTTGCAACGGGAGGCTGAGTTGATGAGTGCAGACCTGTTTATCCCCATCATTTTGGGCACCGTGCGGCAGGGCCGTATGAGCGAGCCCATAGCTCGTTTCGTCCACCAACAAGTCATTCAATATGACGAAGTCACCACTCAGCTCGTCGATATTCGCACCTTACCTTTCCCTCTAGATGACGCGGGACCAAAAGCCCATATCCCCGAGTTCGCAGCGTGCGTGCAGCAGGCAGATGGCTACATCATCGTGACGCCAGAATACAACCACACCTATCCGGGCTTACTGAAACACGTGCTCGACCTTAATTACAAAGAGTACTTACACAAAGCAGTTGGGGTCTGTAGTGTATCGGCGGGTCCGTTTGGCGGAATACGCGCTATCGAAGCTTTATTGCCTACCTTTAAAGCGTTCGGGCTCTCGCCCATCGTCACGGATTTTGCCGTTGGCAATGTCAACAAAGTGGTGGATGAAACTGGTCAGCTTAACAATCGCGAAACCTATCAGCGCCGTTTTGGGCGGTTCATGCAGGAATTAATTTGGCTAACGAAAACGCTGAAATACGGACGCGACAACTTCGACTGGCAATAACTCGTGCACGAAGTCGATTCTCATTAGGATATCAGTCATGGATCTGAAATTCTTTACCGATACAGGTATTGAAGTTCCTGCTGTCACGACAGCACAAATGATAGAAGTTGACCGAATTGCCATAGAGGAAACCGGCCCCAACTTGTTTCAAATGATGGAAAACGCGGGAAGAAACTTGGCGTTACAGGCCATCTCCTGCCTCGGTCGAGGTTGGCAGCAGTCCCATATTGTCGTGCTGGCGGGTAGCGGTGGCAATGGTGGCGGTGGCATCTCTGCGGCCAGACATCTGGCAAATCGGGGGGCAGATGTGACGCTGTGTCTATCGTCCCCACCGGAGCGTCTCAAGGAAGTTCCGAACTGGCAAAACCATATTTTTCAAGCGACCCCAGGTCGAGAAGTGGCGATCGCCGAACTGCTGACGTCCAACCGCACGGTGGATCTCATCGTCGATGCCTTGATTGGCTATAGTCTGCACGCCGCCCCTCGCGGCAACGCTCTCGCGCTGATGCAATGGGCGAATGCATCAAAGGCACCCATTTTGGCTCTGGATACACCTTCGGGCGTGGACTCCACCACTGGAGACACTCCAGGCGAATGGATTCAGGCCCAGTGGACGATGACCCTAGCATTGCCCAAGGCAGGGTTACTACCGAACAAAACCGGAGCGTTGTTCCTCGCAGATATCGGGATTCCGGCTGGAGCCTACGCCTGGAAAACTTTGCAGTTGAACTATACCTCTCCGTTTGACGATCGCTATCGCGTTCCCCTCACAATTCGTGGTGAATGATGCTGAAATTAGGACGAGAAACTTGTGGCGAGCTGGCGGTGGCGGAAAGCCGAGAGTGGCTCGTAACCAACGGGATCGGGGGCTACGCGTCGGGCACAGTCGCTGGCTTACTCTCCCGCCGCTACCACGGGTTGCTGATGGCAGCTTTGAAACCACCTCTGGGGCGCACGCTCCTGGTCACCAAGCTGGACGAAGCCGTGCAGTACAACAGCGATCGCTATGACTTGGCGACCAATCGTTGGACGACGGGGGCCATTATTCCTCGCGGCTATCAATTCGTAGAAAGCTTCCAATTAGAAGGCACGACCCCCGTTTGGACATTTGCATTCGGAGATGCCTTGCTGGAGAAGCGCATCTGGATGCAACCACGGGCCAATACCACCTACGTGCGGTACATCCTCAAACGAGCAAGTACGACTGTCTCGTTGTCTGTTAAAGCGTTAGTTAACTACAGGGATTACCACAGCAGCACCCGAGGCAATGACTGGGAGATGCAAGTTACGCCAGTCGAGCGTGGCGTTTGCGTTCGAGCATTTGCAGAGGCAACGCCGTTTTACGTGCTCAGCGATCGCGGCGAGTTTCAACCTCAACACGAATGGTATCGGGAATTTGACCTTGCAATAGAGCGATATCGAGGCTTAGGCGATCGCGAAGATCATCTGCACGCTGCCACTTTGGAACTCAAACTCAATGCGGGAGATACATTGTTAATCGCAGCTAGCACGTCACCAACGCCTAACTTAGAGGGAGATGCTGCTTTTGCGGTGCGCCGCCATTACGAACGACAGCTATTAGAACGAGCCTTTCATCCGGGAGATCGCCCGATGGCGGCAAAAGCGTCAAAGTCTATCCCGCCGGCTTGGGTCGAGCCGTTGATTTTAGCTGCTGACCAATTCATTGTCGATCGTCCTTTGCCTGATGAACCGGAGGGGAAGACGGTAATTGCTGGGTATCCCTGGTTTGGAGATTGGGGACGGGACACGATGATCGCTTTGCCGGGATTGACCGTTGCGGCGGGTCGTCCTGAGATTGCCCGTACGATTATCCGCACCTTTTCCCTGTATCTCGATCGCGGCATGCTGCCGAATTTATTCCCCGAAGCTGGAGAAGCTCCCGAATACAACACAGTAGATGCGATTCTGTGGTACTTCGAAGCGATTCGAGCCTACTACGAAGCCACGGGAGATCGAGAGCTGTTGCGCGAAATTTGGCCTGCCTTGGTTGAGATCGTTGAATGGCATCAACGCGGCACCCGCTACAACATTCACCTCGATAGCGACGGCCTCATTTATGCCGGAGAAGCTGGGGTTCAACTGACTTGGATGGATGCCAAAGTCGGGGATTGGGTAGTTACGCCCAGAATTGGCAAGCCTGTAGAAATCAGCGCCCTATGGTACAACGCCACCCGCACGATGGCGCAGTTTGCCCGAGAGCTAGGCAAACCAGAAGCACCATATCGGGCCTTGGCAGAACGAACTCTGGCTGGATTTCAACGCTTTTGGCATGCGAAGAACGGGTACTGCTATGACGTCTTGGACGGTCCCGACGGCTCCGACGACGCGTTTCGCCCCAATCAACTTTTTGCCGTGTCGCTACCGTTGGTTGGAGGTGACTCGCCATTATTGGACAGTCAGAAACAACGAGCTATCGTTGACGTTTGCGGACGAGCCTTGCTGACCTCTCACGGATTGCGATCGCTTGCTCCTGAGCACCCTCAATATGTGGGTACGTATGGCGGTGGACCGCTTCAGCGGGACGGTTCCTACCATCAGGGCACGACTTGGGGATGGTTACTCGGCCCCTACATCCAAGCTCACTTGCGAGTTTACGGAGACTTAGACCAAGCCAAAACCTTGTTAGAACCGATGGTGCAACATCTCTACGGGGGATGTATGGGCAATCTCAGCGAGATCTTCGATGGCAACGCGCCAATGACGCCGCGCGGCTGCTTCGCTCAGGCTTGGACTGTGGCAGAGGTCTTGAGGATATGGCAAATCATCTCTGGTCGAAGTCCGGCAGCAACTACTTAGTTGAGTGTTGAGCTAAACAGCTTCTGGCATGAGCTTGGCAAGATCGTCAGCAGAGCTGGCAAACCACCGTTCGAGTTTGACAAGCTCTTCGGGCAGTGACGAAGTTTTGGGAAAGCGATCACAGGCATATCCAATTGCGCGAAGACCAGCTACCAACGTGGAAGGAGCTAGCCACCATTGTTGAGCCAACTTTAGTAATTCGATACGGGCGTCCGTGCGCACGCGTTCGTCTAATTGGTACTTGATGGTGGTGGGGTTGGGCAAGGGCACGACTTGTTTGTGGAGATAGATGCGATGGCCCTCTGGATGTGCGGGAGTGGCGGTAGCTAGCAACCAACGCAAATGCGTCAGAGAGGGAGGCAAACTCCACAGCCAAATGTAGTCGTACTGGGTATTGGCCTGAGGACGATCGTAGTGAACGGTAAGCTTTTTCCCCGTCATAATCTGGGGGCGGCGGCAACCGTACAGTAAAGCAGTGCCCCGACATTTCGGCAGTAGTGTCGAGAATGAGCTGAGGTCGTGCCATTGAAGTGAATGCGATATGTCGGGGGCAACAGCATAAATGAGCTCGGGTTCAGAGGAGGTAAGTGCAGTATTGACAAACGGCGGTAGCTCAGCAGAACGAGGGCGGTCAGAGGAAGATCGCTTATCGTTCGACCGTTTTGGCTGTGCAGCGCGCGTCCGAGTTAAAGTTTTTCGAGATGCGGTTTCAGAACTAAAGTCTGTTGCTGATATATCAGAGGTACGAACCGCCGCCGCACGAATGCCTTTGATTTCTAGTTCGATCGCTACTTCTCCGCGCCATTCGTTTTCTCGCAGACAGTAAGCAATATCCACGTATTCGGGGAGAGGATGCCACTCACCTGCTCTCCAAGCGATCGCTTGTTTGGGTTGGGTGGCATCTGGGGTCGAGACTTGGAGTTTGAGGTGGGCTTTATCTTTGCCGATAGGACGTTGCTGCCCGATGCAGACATTGCGACTCCAGAAGACAGGTTCGCGGTTGTCCATGCCAAATGGCTGAAGCTGCTGCATTTGCTCGAACAAGGTGGTGTCCAGTTCGGATAGCGTGGCTTCGACATCGACTGCAATTAAAGGTTGCATCTGATCTGCGTTCAGTACCGATCGCGCATAATCGCGCAGTTGCCGGTGCATGTCAGGCCAGCGCTCGGCGGCCATGGAAAATCCACCGGCAGCGGGATGGCCGCCAAATTTCTCGAAAGCATCTGCGCAGGCTTGCAGAGCTTCAAACACGTTAAAGCCGGGAATGCCTCGGGCCGAACCGCGAATGGAATGTCCTTCGCGCGCGCCGATGAACACGGGAGCGCCATAGCGTTCCAGCAGACGCGAGGCCACGATGCCAATCACGCCGTGATGCCATTCTTCACCCAGGAGTACCAACACGCGGTCTTCGCGCAGGTCAATTGCCGAGTTTTCAAATTGCGCGATCGCCTCAATTTCTATTTCGCGGCACAGTTGCTGGCGAGATTGATTGATTTGCTCGCACTGCATGGCCCGCTCCAGGGCGACGCCTTCGTCATCTGTGGAGAGCAAGTCGATCACTACTTCAGGTTGGGCTAGTCGTCCGACAGCGTTGATGCGCGGTCCTAACCCAAAGCCGATCGCTTCTGGCTTCAAGGCACGATCGCGTTGACTCAATCCTGCCACCTGCATCAGAGCGCGTACGCCAGGGATCTGCGAGTCGGGCAACAAAGCTAATCCAGCTTTGACCCAACGTCGATTAATCCCCGTCAACGCAGCCAGATCGGCAATCGTGCCTAATGTCAGCAGTTCCAGTAAAGAGCTCGCCAATTCGTCTTGCTTGCCGAACTCGGCGGCCAATTCGAGCGCCAACATATAGGCCACGCCCACTCCGGCCACACTGCAATAGGGCGAAGTCGGACGAATCAGTTTCGGGTTGAGGATGGCATCGGCGGGCGGCAGTTCAGGGGGGATGTCGTGATGGTCGGTGACGATGACGCTGATTCCCAGTTCTTTAGCAAGGGCGATGGGTGCGACTGCAGCGATGCCGTTGTCTACGGTGACCAGCACGGAGACACCAGCAGCATGTAAGTCGGACACGATGCGCTCGTTGATGCCATAGCCTTCGGTCATGCGGCTGGGAATGGCAAAGTCAGCCTGCGCTCCCAAGGTTCGAAAAGTGCGCAGAAATAGAGCCGTACTGGTCATGCCATCGGCATCGTAATCGCCACAAATAGCAATTTTTTCGGCTTCGCGAATAGCTCGGGTCAGCCGCGATCGCGCGGCCGCCAAATCAGGAAATTCTTCTGCTGGCGCAGGCAGATTTCCTTTTTGAGGATTGAGAAACGCGGAGGCTGCTTTTGCTGTAGAAATGCCGCGATTAATCAATACCTGAGTAAGCAATGGATGTAATCCAGTTGACTTAGCCAACCGTTTCACTCTTGCCGAATCGGACTCAGCGAATTGCCATCGCTGTTGAGGAAGCTTTCCCATACATCACCACTGGCCCTGCTTTTCAGGGTATCTCCTACCTGTAAAGTTGGGCTGAATTTAAGATAAATATTCCACTTAAATCTCGACGAATAGTCAATATTTGCCCGTAGTAAGGATTGAAAAAATAACCTAAATGATAGGGTTTCAATTCTATTGGCAAGTCCACTTACCAAGTCCACATGACCGGACGATCGTCCATTGGCTCGGTGACGGTGCGACCAATTGCGTCGATTTCAGCTAAGTCTGCTTCAGATAGTTGCAAGTTCCCTGCTCTTGCATTTTCAACAGCTTGAGTCGCGTTACGTGCCCCCGCGATCGCGTGAGTTTGGGGTTGAGCCATCACCCAGGCTAGGGCTAAATTTCCCAGGGTGGTTTGATACTTATTTGCAAGCGGACGGAGGCGAGCGAGTGCCGCTTGAGCGCGTTGATAGGTCTCGCCTTGGAAGAGCTGATTGGCCGAACGATTATCTTTGGCGTCAAATGTATGGTCAGGACCGAACTTTCCGGTAAGCAATCCCTGAGCCAGAGGCGAGTAAGCCAAGATCGAGATTTGATGTTCGACACAGTAAGGCATTAGCTCTGTTTCAATCTTGCGCCAGAACAGCGAATACGGAGGTTGCAAGCTATCAATACGTCCGTATTGAGCGGCTTCTTCAAGTTGAGATTGCGAAAAGTTTGAGACGCCAATGGCGCGAATTTTACCTTCTTGCTTGAGGTCTACGAGGGCGCGCATGGTCTCCTCAATGGGAACGATATCGCTGTTAAATGCACCTGACGGCCAGTGAATTTGATAGAGATCGATGCGATCGGTTTGGAGATGTTTGAGGGAGTTTTCGCACGCCTGTTTGACCTGTTCGTATTTGAGATGATTGGCAAAGACTTTGGTGGCATATACTACCTCATCGCGCACGTCCGCTAGGGCCTCAGCCACAATTCGCTCGGAATGTCCGTCACCGTAAATCTCTGCGGTATCAACGGTGGTAATTCCAGCTTCAAATGCGGCCCGAATTGCCTTGACGGTTTCTGTATCCTCAATTCCGACCCAGTTGCGCTTGCCTGCCTGCCACGTCCCCATCAGGATGGGCGTCATCCGGATATTCGTTTGGCCCAGCGATCGCAGTTCCATCTCAAACTCTCTCGACTCTTCAGCCCAGACTAATCTTCAAGTCTGTGAATGCCAAATGTATATTTGATGCGACTGAAAGCAGCAGAGATCGCGTCTCTTGCAGTTCCAAATTAAGTCCTGAGCAGATGTCACAATGCTTATAGTTTGCTGTCGTCTGCGTCGGTTCTGATGAAACAACTGCTGTACATCGAGCTACCTACACCCGAGATTGCTACCGTGCGTCAGTGGCTGCACGGGCTGCCTCTCGATCGCCTCGGGCTGGCGCAAGTGTCCCCTCCACCAACCGTAACGGCAACATCCAATGGCATTCGGATGCAGTGGGGCAATTGCACGCTGGTGCTCTTCGTCTGGCCGGTGCAGAACACGACGTATCTGAAAGTATTCCAATGGTCGCAGCAAGCTCCGCGCCGTTTGCAAGCTTTTCTGAAACTACTCAAGAGTGCTCTGCAGGCCGACTTCCCCTATAGTCCTCCCCAGTTGCCTGAACTCGCTCTAGGCGATCGCGATATTTTTACTGCACTGGAACCGTACTATCCCCAAACCGTCAAATATTTCCGCCGCATTCCCAACGGAGAATTCGACCTCAAGCGGGCCTACTGGTGGGAAAAGCGATGGCGACAGGCCGCTAAGTCCGGATTTAAACAACAGTCAGCCCCAGTCAAACCACCGATCGTGCAGCGATCGCCTGCGGCCAAACCCGACTCAACGTGGGATATCGTCGTCATTGGCGGTGCCCTCGGCACGCTCTACGCTACGACAATGGCGCGGTTAGGCTATAAAGTAGCCCTGCTCGAACGCCTACCTTTTGGCCGCATGAACCGCGAGTGGAATATTTCGCGTCAAGAGCTGCAAACCCTTATCGATCTCAGTCTGCTCACTCCTCAAGAAACCGAGAGCATCATCGCCCAGGAATATCGCGATGGTTTCAACCTCTTTTTCCAAGGCAATAATCCTCCTCAAGCCAAAGCTCCCGTTCTACATACACCGACCGTGCTTAACATCGCGCTGGACAGCGATCTCCTCCTGCAGATTTGCGGTGAGAAACTCGTTGAGGCGGGCGGACACATCTTTGACCGGACGGAATTCGAATGCGCGTATCTAGAAGATCGTGCAGTCACTATTCAAGCTCGTCACCTCGATACTGACGAAGTCATTCACCTGCAAGCACGCCTAGTTATCGATGCGATGGGGACCGCCTCTCCTATCGCACAACACATCAACGGCGATCGCGCCTTTGACAGCGTCTGCCCCACCGTAGGCGCAGTTGTGAAGCGCGGTTTCCCGGAAGGCGTATGGGACAGACAGTATGGAGACGTACTGTTCAGCCACGGAGATATCAGTCGCGGTCGCCAACTCATTTGGGAACTCTTTCCTGGCAGAGACGACGAACTCACGATTTATCTCTTCCACTATCACGAAATTCACCCCGACAATCCCGGCTCGTTGCTGGAAATGTACGAAGATTTCTTCACGATCCTGCCGGAGTACCGTCGCTGCGAAATGGACGCGCTGGAATGGGGTAAGGCCACTTTTGGTTACATTCCCGGTCGATTTGGAGGTGCCAACGACAAGAGACAGGCCAGCTGCGATCGCATATTGTCCATTGGCGATGCGGCCTCGTTGCAATCTCCTCTCGTTTTCACGGGCTTTGGCTCTCTGGTGCGCAACTTGCCCCGTCTCAGTGCCATGCTACAGGGTGCTCTTAAATACGATCTGCTGACAGGGGCTGACCTCAACCGGGTGAATGCGTTTCAGAACAACATTGCCGTAACTTGGTTATTCTCGCGCGGCATGATGGTGCCTACAGGAGAGGCGTTACCCCCCGAGCGCATCAACGCCATCCTCAACACCTTCTTCGGCGTTCTGGCCGAACAGCCTCCTGAAATTGCGGACGATTTCATCAAGGATCGGGCCGGTTGGTTATCATTCAATCGCATGGCCCTGCAAGCGGCTTGGCGAAATCCCAAGATGCTGGTCTGGATCTGGCAATTAGTGGGTGCAGAGGGCTTTTTGGCCTGGTTCCCCACCTATCTCGCCTATACCGGAGCAGCCATTCAGAGTTTTCTGTTCGGCTGGTGGGTACCGCCCCTGGTGTATCGCAACGAAACTGCGATCGCCTCTCGCTGGCCCCATCTGTGGCATCGCCTGCAAGCCTGGAGCTTTCGACTCACTTACGGCATGGGCAAACCACCTTCGCCCGAACGCATTCCAGCCTTAAACGCTTTGGTGACTGCCGAGCGTGCGAACGCATCGGTGCAGTCTACCGAATCTCCCCAGCCACAGCCATCATCCGTGAAGTAGGTTTTCGGACATAAGCCTTCTGTATGGGATTTAAAGCGATTTCGTCCCGAGTTCGGCTACAGTCTGAAGAGTGGCATTAACAATACTTAATGAATTTATTTAGTTCTGGCTGGCGTCGCTTGCTCGCCTGTTGCCTGATAGCGATGGCTCTGTGGTTGTCACCTGTCTGGATGACGGCGAGTTGGGCCGCACCGCAAGATCAGGAGATCGCCACTCGCATTGGCAATTTGGCCTCTGAAGCGATGCAAGCAACACGGCAGTTCGAGTTCAACACAGCACTGCCTCTCTGGGAGCGGATTCTGGAACTCGACCCCGATAATCCTGCTGCTTACAGCAACCGAGGCAACGCGCTCGTGGGCCTAGGTCGCTTAGACGAGGCAATCTCCAGTTACGATCACGCCATCGCACTGACCCCATACGTGAGTGATTCCTACATCAATCGCGGCACTGCCTATGAAGGCCTGGGACGCTGGGATGAGGCAATCTCTGATTACAATCGGGCCTTGGAAATTGAGCCGGACGCTGCGGATGCCTATAACAATCGCGGCAATGCTCGCGCTGGCCAACATGACTGGGATGGAGCAATTGCCGATTATCGGCGAGCAACTGAAATTGCCAGGGACTATCCCTTTGCTCAATCAAATCTAGCTCTCGTGTTGTTTCAAACCGGGCGGGTGCAGGACGCTATTCAACTGTGGCGGGCTGTCAGCCGCCGTCACCCGGGTTTTGCGGATGCCGAAGCCGCTTTAGCTGCCGCATACTGGCAGCAAGGTAATGTACCTCAGGCGGAGGAGCGCTGGTCGCGAACAATGCAGTATGACAGGCGTTATCGCGATCGCACGTGGGTCCAAGGTATACGTCGTTGGCCGGAGGCTGCTGTGACTGCTTTAGACGCATTTTTGTCATTGCAAACGCCGCTGCCGAGCTAACATCTCGACCGCAAGCGCCCTACAATCGAGGTTACTGATAGCTTTTTACACTGCTGCTAACGTTTCACTGTTTGACAATGACTGGCGAAGCGACACTTTCCACCTCTACCTCGGTCTCAACGTCTCAAACTGCGGCGATCGCCGTGACGGGCCTGAGTAAAACCTACCGAACTGGGTTTTACATGAATCAGTTGATCAAGCCGCTGCACGACTGCTCGTTTACGGTGGATGTGGGCGAAACGTTTGGCTTGTTGGGGCCAAATGGCGCAGGCAAAACGACCACAATTAAATGTCTGCTAGGAATTGTGAGCCCGACTTCCGGTGAGGGGTCGTTACTAGGTCAACCCTTGGGTGAGCCGAGCATCAAGCAGAAAGTAGGATATCTTCCTGAAAATCCTTATTTCTACGACTATTTAACTGCCTGGGAATTTCTCGGTTTTGCCGGTCAACTGTTTCAAATTCCGGCTGTGACATTGAAAGAACGCATCCCCTACCTATTAGATTTGGTCGGCCTCTCAAAAGATGTGGCCCGGAAGAAACAGTTGCGAACGTACTCTAAGGGCATGCTGCAGCGAGCTGGGATGGCTCAAGCGTTGATCAACGACCCCGAACTCGTGTTTCTCGACGAGCCCATGTCCGGCCTCGATCCCATTGGACGATTTCAAATCCGCGAGATTATTCGCCAGCTCAAACAGCAGGGCAAAACAGTGTTCTTCAACAGTCACATCCTCTCGGACGTGGAGGCTATTTGCGATCGCGTTGCCCTTCTGGTCAAAGGCAAACTGGTTTGTCAGGGCCGAATTAATGACCTATTGGGGATCGAGCAAACCTATTGGGTACAGGCATTTGGCGGCAATTTAGATGAGATTCGTCCCCATTTCGACGAGTGGCATATCATCAGTCAGGGTAACGATAGCGATTCTCTTCACTGGCAGGGCCACTGGCTAAATGCTCCGGATCGCTGCATCGCGTTGTTGGAAAAACACGGCGCCTGCATGACCAATTTAGGATTGCGCCGCCAGACACTAGAAGAGTTCTTTCTCGATCGCGTTCACGAAGCCGATCCCGATGCCGCGACCGTACTGCGCCGCGATGCGTGACCGATAGCAAATATGAAATAACTCCACTTGCGGCGCAGATTTTTTAATCACCTA
>JBCBVC010000106.1:0-14749 GCA_039817845.1 Cyanobacteria bacterium J06642_2 | reverse complement strand
ATGCATCTTCTAAGGCACTGCTTTAGGTCTGGGATATTCATGACTCGTTAAAAAAACTGTCAGCAAAAGCCAGGGTTCACAGCGATTTAGATGAGATTTACACTGCGAGTCGACGTATATCCCAGACCTAAAGCAGTGCCTTAGAAGATGCATCATTCATTGCGCGATCGCCATTCAATGTATCGTCATCTAATTAATGTCCGACCTCGTTTTGACTCATTCCTCTAAGAGTCAACAAAGAACTTTTGGGAATGCAAAGCGGCATATCTGTTGTCGGATCGTTCAAAATCGTGCATTGGATGTCAAAGACTCGCTCGATCAACGCTGCATTTATGATGTCTTTAGGGTGGCCTTGAGCAAGAATTTTTCCTTCTTTTAAGGCAATAATAGTGTCGGAGTAACGACAGGCTAGATTTAGATCGTGTAACACCATAACAATGGTGCGATCGCAGTTGCGATTCAGATCGTGCAGTAAATCTAATACCTCAATTTGATGAGCCATATCTAAATAAGTAGTCGGTTCGTCTAATAAGAGTGTCGGTGTATCCTGAGCTAAAGCCATAGCAATCCAGGCGCGTTGTTTTTGCCCCCCTGACAAGCTTTCCAAAGAGCGATCGCCAAAGGCCTGCATGTTGGTGATGGCCAAGGCTCGGTTGACCATCCTTTCGTCTTCTGCCGACCAAGATTGCAACCAGTGTTGGCGCGGATAACGGCCCAAGGCAACCAATGACCTGACTGAAATTCCATCAGGATGGGGAGGAGATTGGGGTAGCACGCCCAATTGCTTTGCGACAGTGCGGGTTGATAGCTCGTGAATGGACGTGCCGTTTAAATAAACGCTGCCGTGCACCGGAGATAATAGGCGAGATAAACCGCTGAGCAATGTCGACTTGCCGCAACCATTTTGACCAATTAATGTCGTGATTTGGCCGCTGACAATGGTCAGATCTAGATTCTTCAGAATCGGGAATTTCTGGTAGGCCAGCGTTAGCGATCGCGCTTCTAAAACTGGGAACTGGGAGAAGCTTTGATTCATATTGATTTGCTCCTCGTCAGCAGATAGAGAAAGTACGGGACTCCTAGTCCTACAGTCATAATTCCACAGGGCATCTCCACATTAGGAAACAGCGCGCGACTCAACCCATCAGCCGCGAGCACTAGCAGTCCTCCCATTAATGCTGCGGTGGGAATGAGTTCTAAGTGCGAAGAGCCCACCAAACGTCGGGCGAGGTGAGGGGCGAGTAAGCCGACAAATCCAATCGTGCCCGCAGTGGCAACAGAGGCACCGGATAGAGCTGCGCCTGTCACTAGCAAAAACGTACGAGAACGACGAATCCGAACACCTAGACCCCTCGCGACCGGTTCGCTCAAGCTGAGGACATCCAATTCTGGAGCCAGTGCCAGTGCCAGTGGCAAGAAGACTAGTAACCAAGGCAAGAGGGCCCAGATGTGATACCAATTGCGGCCATAGAGGCTGCCCACTAACCAGACCAACGCTAGACTAACTCGATTGATGCTCCCCAAGGTTAACAGCAACGAAGTTAACGCTCCGGCGGCGAAGGACAGGCCGATACCCACCAGAATAAGCCTGACGGGAGAACTGTCGTGACCCTCCCAGGCAAGCAAGTAGATAGCCACACACATTAGCAGGCTGCCGACAAAGGCCACTAAAGGCAGCCCTCCTACAGGCAGAGTGGGCAGCAAAACCAATGAAATGACAACGGCCAGGCTGGCCCCCGCATTAATGCCAATAATGCCCGGAGCGGCCAGCGGATTGCGGGTGAGGCCCTGCAACACTGTTCCTGCTGTCCCAAATCCCGTGCCGACTAGGAAAGCGGCCGCAGATCGCGGCAGTCTGAGCGAACGTACGACAAACACGTCAGCCGAGCTAGCACCATCCAGATCCAACAGCGCTCGCACAGCCGCAACAGGGGAAATAGTTTCCGTTCCCCCAATGACGCCAAAGAACATACCGATTGCAGCCAACCCAGCTAGGCAAAGCAGAACCACTGGAGTGCGGCGATCGACGCGCAGGGAGATGGGCGGTCGATGCCAGCGAATACCAATCCAGCGGGATGCCACTACTTCACCTGCCAACGCACGAGATAGATAAACAGCGGAGCCCCAATAAGGGCCACGATCGCTCCGACGGGCAATTCTCCAGAAGGAACTAGCATCCGCGCGCCCAGATCCGCTAACAGTAGCAAAATCGAGCCGCATAAAGCTGAGTAAGCCAATATCCAGCGATAATCTACTTTGACAAACAACCGCACCGTATTTGGAACCACCAGCCCCACAAACCCGATGGGCCCCGCGATCGCTACAGCGCTACCAGCCAAAAGTGCAACGGTGGCCACTGCAACTCCTTTGACTCGTCCCGTTGCTTGTCCCAAGCTGCGGGCAATATCTTCTCCCAAATTAAGCACGGTAATTGGTTTTCCCAAAGGCAGAGCGATCGCCAACCCCACGGCAATACTAACTAACCCCTGCCAAACTGTTTGCAAGTCCCGTCCTACCAGCGAACCCGCCAACCAAAACCGAATTTCATCCAGCGTCTGCTGATTGAGCACCAGCATCCCCGACACCAGCGCTGAGAGTAACGCGGCTAAAGTCGCACCCGCCAAAGTCAGTTTGAGCGGAGAAATTCTGCGCCCCCCCAAGCTGGCAATCGCATAAACCATCACGGCACTGAGCCCTGCACCGACAAACGCGATCGCTACCGCAAAAGCTGGAGACACGGCTCCCAACCACAATGTTGCCCCCACCACCGCGAGAGACGCTCCCGCGTTAACTCCCAAAATCCCTGGAGAAGCTAGCGGGTTGCGAGTTAATCCCTGCATGATCCCTCCCGCTACTGCCAGTGCAGCTCCGACCGCAGCAGCAAGCAGTAAGCGCGGCAACCGCACGGTGCGAATGATGAGATGCTCTCGTAACTCAGGATCGAAATGAAGGAAGGCATCAAAAATGGTTGTAGGAGCAATCCGCGCAGCTCCCCAACTCAGATTGGCGATCGCGCAGAGCAGGAGCGCGCAGATGGCGAGACCGAGACCAAGCGCGAGCGGCACATGCGAGGCTGGTGGCGGAGGCAACCGCGAAGGCGGCAATCTTTCAGACACTCAATACCTTCTTGACGGCAACAATAAGATCGCATTCGGTGCTGCGAGCCATCGATTTAGCTGAAGCTCGTCGAACGACTTCTACGCTCGATCTCGATACCCGACATCGACTGCTGACTCGGACGCCACCGTGCAGGGCCTATTTTAACGCCAGCGTCACGCCCGGAGAGTCAATTGAGATTGAAACGAATGGGTTGCACGACCCAGGATTCTACCGGTGTATCTCCTTGCTTGGCAGGCTCAAAACGCCAGCGACGTACGGCATCGAGAGCAGCTTCATCGAAAGGGTTGTAGCCACTAGAGCGCGCGACTTGCACGTCGGCGACATTTCCATCTGCTGTCACCCTAGCCCTCACCACTACTACGCCCTCACGGCCCTGGCGTCGAGCTTCACCAGGATACGTCGGGTTCACCAGCGAACTCCTCAGCGGACGAGCTAGCACGTCCGGGTCCACAGTAGGAGGAGGCAATGCCGCAACTGGAGTCGGAGTTGATTCTGGAGTGGCTGTTGGAGTTGGCGGGGGCTCAGGTGGGGTTGTGGGAGCAGTTGACTGGGTATTGCTTCGATAAGCATCGATCAATGGAGTAAATTGCGGTGCCGGACGAGGAGACGGAGCAACGGGCTGGGGATTACTTCGATAAGCATTAATTAATGGAGTAAATTGCGGCACCGGGCTCGGGCTGGGCAACGGAGCTTGAGATACTGGAGCGGGCTCGGGTTCGAGCGCGGGCTCGGGTAAAGGTTCGGGTGCAGGGGGGGGCTCGGGTGCAGGGGGGGGTGGCTCAGGTGCGGGCAGGGGCTCAGGGGGGGGTGGTGGTACCTGAGTTACGGGTTCAGGCACCGGTGGTGGTTCAGGCACCGGTAGCGGCTCGGATAGGGGTAGCGGCTCAGGTGCAGGGGGGGGTGGCTCAGGTGCAGGCGGCGGCTCGGGTGCAGGCGCAGGCAGCAATTCTGACTCGGTTTCATCAGGAACCACTGGCTCGGATGTTGGTTCGAGCACGATGAATTCAAACGGAATGAACGGTTCAGTGAGGGGAGACGCGGTGGGGATTGTCCAGAAGAGTGCCAATAATCCGGCATGTAAAACGAGCGAACTTGCCGTGCAGGGCACTAATAATTTCCGCACGCGTTGCTCGTCCCGTCGTCGAGCAAGAATTCTAATTTCAGAGCTGGAAACATTCAGGCCTAACGGAAAAGACTCTACTTCTGACCTACGAGCCGTTTCATCAATTTTTTGAGATGGCATGGGAGACCCTGACATCAACGTTGCGAAAAGCCAATCACACCTCAACGTCGAACGAGCTTTTAACGCACGCTTTTCAGGAATTATGACAACTGAGCTCTCTAAGAGTAGCAGACCTTGCTGCTGTGCTCGCGCCAACGCGCTACAGTCTTGAGTGGCTCAAGCGTTAGGTTAGCCAGAGCCCAAAGAAATACAATGTTTAGACGCAATCCGGGTTGTAAGCTTTGCACTTGGATGCGATCGCGACCTGTAGCAGTCGTGGTTCACAACGCATTGCACATCACTGGATAGGCGATGTCGCTGAACTAAGCCCTAATTCATAGGGCCAAGGATGACGTAGATGCTATTCGATCCCAGTTGAAAATAGCGAGCAACTGGCGTTGGTGGCTGCGTTCACGCTCAACAGACGGGAATTCGCCAACTTATCCATCCACGTGGTGAAGAATTCGCGATTAGCAGCTTGCTCCTCAGGATTTTCCGAATTTAGAGGATGGGGAGTGAGACCGGCTATCGCCGCATTGGTGACGCAGAACATAGATTTCTGGAAGCTCTGGGCGATCTGAACGCGTAGATCGTCCTCGCCCCGACAGCTAAATTTGTACAGCTCGTGCAAATAGTCGGGTAAATGCCGCGCCATATCCACCATCAGCAGGGTGGGCGGGGTTCCAGCCCCGCCGAGGGGCAAAGGATCGGCAAAGAGCGCACCGTAGGCAAACGATTCTTGCTCCACGGGAATTTGGTGGGCTTGAGCGTTGTAGGAGACCGTACCTAAAAATGGGGTGCCTCGAAAAAAAATGCACTCGACGTAGGGAATGGCCGTCTCGTTGAGGAAAACCATTTCGGCGCTAGCAGGAATGATATCGTAGCGACAATCGCCGATGGGCACGCTGTAGGTAATCGGTCGGGCCGCATCAGCCACTAAACCGGCTTTGACATGATCTACTACCTGGCTGACCTGGGTAATCTCGCCGCGGTTGTATCTCGCGCCCAAGTCAACGAAAATATCGCTCATTACGCGCCAAAACTGGCCCAAAGCGCTGAAATAAGTCATCAATCGGACTTGTTCGATCCCGAAGTCAGGAAAGATGGCATTGAGTAAGCCCAGCACCGGGTTGGATTTTGCTTTGGCTGCAACTGCCTGTTTGGCCAAGACTTCAAATTCGGGGGAATCGAGATATTCATCCAAAAAACCGCCGCCGTGCCACATCATCGTCCGCGCGCAGTATTCGTCGTATTCGTAGTTGATGCGATCGTGTCGCCAGTGTTGCAGCAGCTTCTCGAATGTAATGTCGCCGTTGAAATATTTGAAGAACGGGAAAGGCTTCAGGAAGGTCTGCTCGGCCACATAGATCAAGTTCGTCGAGTAGGCGTCCAGAACTACGCCATAGCTATCCAATACTCCAACCACTTCCATGAGATTGCGATCAGAATGAGGCAACAGCGTCTTGCCGTTTTCCAATCGTGTAATAAATTCGCTAAGAGGATGCGGCGAGGGGGGCATCGTCGAAGGTTGAGTTGTTGAAGTAGTCATAGAGCGGAGACGGGCTCGGAATGCAATGGAGCAGAGCTTTATTTTAAAGGTGGGTTGAGGGCAATCGCTGTCAATTCTAAGGACGCAGGTGGAGAGACAGGAGCGATCACCACGATCTGGGGTCGCGGAGTGAGGGCTGTCGTCGTGGGCTCAATGCGACGAGCTAACCAGTTGGGTTCGAGACCTAAGGCGACGATAATCAGGGCTAGAACGATTGCCGGAATCCGATCGGACCACTGCACGCGGGGTAGTTGAACAGAATCATCTGAAGGTAAACGACCGAAGAATGCTCGATCGAGCAAGATAAGAAAGTAAACAGAAGTCAGCGCCGTGCCCACCATCGCAATCAGCGTTGGAACCGTAAAAACCGGATAGCTGCCTCGAAAAACGACGAATTCTGCGATAAACCCAGACATGCCGGGAATGCCGGCACTGGCCATTGCCGCCAACACCATCAGGCTCCCAATCAGGGGCAGGCCGCGTTCGGGATTGAATAAACCGCCAAGGATGCGTAGATCGCGAGTGCCAGTCTTAGCGTAAATCACGCCCACCACGAGAAACAGCATGGCCGAGATCAGGCCGTGACTGACCATTTGGAACGTCGCACCCAACAAGCTGAGCGGACGGGCGGCAGCAGCGGCAAGGATGATGTAGCCCATGTGCGCTACCGAACTATAGGCCACCATCTTTTTCATGTCATTTTGGGTGATGGCGATGACAGCTCCATAGATGACGCTAAATGCTCCAATCCAGGCCAGCCATGGTGCGAGATCGGCCCAGGCATCGGGCAACAATTGCAGGCCGAAGCGGAGCAGGCCATAAGTTCCCAGCTTGAGCAACACGCCAGCCAACAGCACTGAAATAGGAGTGGATGCTTCCACGTGAGCGTCTGGCAACCAGGTATGGAACGGTACAATTGGAATTTTGATACCGAAGCCGATGACGAGAATGATGAGGAGAGCCACCTGAAGCGAGTGAGGCACTGCCGAAGAATCGATCGCCGCCAAGTCAAACGATTCGCTGTGGCTGAGCCACGCTGTTCCCAAAAATCCGAGCAGAAGCAGGATGCCGGAGAAGGCCGTGTAGATCAAAAACTTCGTAGCTGCATAAACACGTCGCTTGCCGCCCCAAATGGCGATCAGCAAGTACATCGGCAGCAGCTCCAATTCGTAAAAAATGAAAAAGAGCATTAGATTTTGCGTCAAAAATGCCCCAATAACGCTGGCATTGAGCAATAACAGCAATGAGAAATAAAACCGATAGCGCTTCACGGAGGAAGGCGTAGCATAGACGGCAATGCCTGTCAGTAAGCCGTTCAAAACCACCAACGGCATTGACAAACCATCTACGCCTAATACGTAATTCAGACCCAGCGGGGGAATCCAGGCAATATTCTCCTGAAATTGCAGGCCGGGAGCAGCTGCATCAAACTGAACGGCCAAAACCAACGACCAAACAAATAACGCGATCGCGATCGCCAGCGAGGCCCAACGCGCCCGCTCTCGGCTAATCTCCTGTGGCCACACCCCCAACCAGATCGCCCCCAAAATTGGAATCCAAATCAATGCGCTCAACATCGTGCCAATCTCACCGAGCTTGCAAAAACGTAGCGGATAACGGCCATCCCATGACGATGCCGAGCAGCCCCAATCCCACCAAAATCGTCAACACATAGAGTTGCAGTTTGCCAAAGTTGCTGTATTTCAAGCCTTCGCCGCCGAACAAAGTCGTAATCCCCACCAAATTGACTAGCCCGTCGATCACGTACCGATCGAACCAAGCGCCCAGCTTTGCCAACCCACCCACAACAAAAACAACCGTAACGCGATAGATGCGATCGATGTAGAAATCGTACGAGAGCAGGTCCTGTAAGGAAGTAATTGGCAGCTTGACCGGACGCTGGCCTATTCCCCAGACATACATCGCCGTACCCGTGGCTAAACCCAAGCCTCCCGAGGCACAGAAAACTGCCGTCAAAGTCCAATCCAGTGATGCCCAGAATGGAAACGCTCCGGTCTCCCACAAAATCCAAGGAAAGATCAGAACGATAACAGTCAGAACCACTTGCGGAAACGCCATCGGCCAATGCACTTCTGGAGTGCGGCGCGTTTTCTCTTGGCGCTGTCCTGCAAAAATCAGACCGATAATGCGAGCCAAACCAAACGCCGTTAACCCGTTGGTAATCAGCCCGACCACAATCAAGCTGGGGTTCAAAATACTGACCAAACTTCCCCAATCGCTTAAGGCCCAAAAACATCCTAAAGGCAGAAACGCCACGGTTCCGAGGGAGCCCACCACGAACGCTGTCAGAGTTGTCGGCATGCAGGTACCGATGCCGCCCATCTCGGTCAAGTCTTGAGAGTTGGTCGTGAAAGCGATCGCTCCGACTCCTGTAAAAAGCAAGGCTTTCGCGACCCCGTGTGCCAACAACAGCAACAAAGCAGCGTTTGTCGCTTGCAAGCCCACGGCAATGAACGCCAGCCCCAAATAAGCACTCGTGGTATGAGATAGAGCGCGTTTGATATCAATCTGAGCGATCGCCACCAACGAAGCTCCGATGGCCGTCATCACCCCTAAAGCAATCAACACACCAGACGCGATCGGAGACAACGCTAAAACGGGTTGCAGCTGGATCAGGATATAGGCTCCTGTCGTGACGACCATCGAATTCCGCAGAATCGAGGCGGGACCAGGGCCTTCCATCGCCTCGTCAAGCCACAGGTGCAATGGAAATTGAGCGCATTTACCAATAGGCCCAGCAATTAAAGCCAGTCCGAGCAGCGTTGCCGTCAGAGGCTGGAGCGACGCTGTTTTTGTCCACTCGTACAAGTCCGTAAATTCAAGGCTTCCAGCTAGCGTTGACAGAGCAACAACACCCATGAACAAAATCAAATCACCCGCACGCTTGGTCAAAAATGCGTCACGAGCGGCATTGAGCGCGAGGGGCTGCGCGTACCAAAAGCCCACCAGCAGGTAGGTAGACAACGTCAGTACTTCCAGCAGCGCGTAGCTGAATAGCAAAGAGTTGCTCAGAGCAACACTGGTCATGGCCGCCTGGAAAAAGGCCACCAGCGCAAAAAAACGCGCCATCGAGGCATCTTTTTCCATGTAGCCCAGCGTGTAGATCTGAGCCATCAGACTTAAACCGGCAATGAAGATTGTTGCGCCCATCGTCGTGGTCGAGAACCGCAAGGTAAACGACAGATCGAGGTTAACGAGTTGCAGCCAGGGCACAGTGATAAATTGAGCGGCCTCACCTCGCAGCTCGCCAAAGATCGCGATCGCGTGGGTCAGCGCGATTATCGTGAACAGTAAATTGATGTAGCCACCTAGGCGAGGACCTGTTTTCGAAATTTTGGCGGCCGCCCACGGCAGTGTTACCACAGCCCCGAGGAGATTGTAGAGGGGCAGAAACCAACCTAAATGGGTAAAGAAGTGAGGCATGTCTTAGTCGCACTCTCGGCAGCTGGCGTGTCAGCATTATCCCAGTATGGTCGCACCTGAGCTCGAATTAGCGCAGGGCTATCTAAATTAGCTCGGAGTGCATCAAATGCCGCTTTATATTTTTTATAGTATTTTCAACTTATTGTTAAATAGCACTAATTTTAAGATCCGAGTTAAATCTTTATTAGTACAGCTGAGCTTTTGATAAGACTGGAACGCACAGTCTGTCTTACGCGAGTTACGCTATTGAGTGCAAATTGCCGGTGAGCGCCCCGCCCCCGAGTCCACCCATCTGACGGCTGTTACGTTCAGCCATTTGACAAACCATCACTTTCCCGCTCTCTGAATCCACTAGCGACAGGGAAACCAGGCACTTTAGCTACGGCGAGCGTGCCACTAGATAGAGATCGAGGTTGAGAGCATAAATATATTTTTAAGTTATCACTTAAATTTAAGATAATAATCATGGCTTATATTGTCAAGAGCTACACTCCCTGCGTATTCTTAGTACTGGGCGGTAGGTTGGAGCTCGTTTTCCATCAGTTAGAGCGGCTTTCAATCTGTTTTTACACGTAAGTTTCTCAAGCGAATTTGCGCGCATTGCCCGCATGGTTTTGCAACGGATAGGTCTTTCAGGAGAGCAATTATGCCCATTGCGGTTGGAATGATCGAGACCAAGGGCTTCCCGGCTGTAGTGGAAGCGGCTGATGCGATGGTGAAGGCCGCCCGCGTCACGTTGGTCGGTTACGAGAAGATTGGTAGCGGCCGCACCACCGTGATCGTGCGTGGCGACGTATCTGAAGTGCAAGCTTCAGTGGCTGCGGGTATCGAGTCAGTGAAGCGCGTTAACGGTGGCGAGCTGCTATCGACTCACATCATCGCTCGTCCTCACGAGAACTTGGAGTACGTGCTGCCCATCCGTTACACCGAAGACGTTCAACAGTTCTCGTACTAGCAGTTTTCGTCTTAACCGGGCTGGTTCGTTCGGTCATTAGCCTTGTTATCAATAGCTTTGTCATCAATTTGGAGATGGAATCATGGCGATCGCAGTTGGAATGATTGAAACCCTCGGCTTCCCGGCAGTGGTGGAAGCCGCTGATGCGATGGTGAAAGCCGCTCGCGTGACGCTGGTCGGTTACGAAAAGATCGGTAGCGGCCGCACCACCGTGATCGTGCGCGGTGACGTATCTGAAGTACAGGCTTCGGTGGCTGCGGGTACCGAGTCAGTGAAGCGCGTCAATGGCGGTCAGGTGCTATCTACCCACATCATTGCTCGTCCTCACGAGAACTTAGAGTACGTGTTGCCCATCCGCTACACCGAGGATGTCGAGCAGTTCCGCGAGAGCATTAACGGTATTCGTTCGCTGCGTCCGTAAGCCGTTGTTGACTCGTGCAAGTGTTTAGAAACTCATGCAAATTGCCAGAGTGATCGGCACCGTCGTCAGTACCCAAAAGGAGCCGAGCCTGCGTGGATCGAAGCTGCTCGTGCTTCAGCTCATCGACGCTCAAGGTCAGCTCCTGCCAGGGTACGAGGTTGCCGCCGACAGCGTGGGTGCCGG
Organism: Cyanobacteria bacterium J06642_2; assembly: GCA_039817845.1. Lineage (GTDB taxonomy): Bacteria > Cyanobacteriota > Cyanobacteriia > Thermostichales > PCC-7336 > JBCBTL01. The sequence goes on along the minus strand of JBCBVC010000106.1, from coordinate 3,855 downwards.
TGTGGATGAGTGGGTGTTGGTCAGTCGCGGCAGTGCGGCTAGGCAGATATTTGTCGATCGCCAGCAGCCCCCCCTCGATGCACTCGTCGTTGGGATTATCGATACCGTTTCGGTCGAGGGCGGTCGTCTCTACAGTAAGAGCGAGCAGCGACGTTAGGTCTCGGGCCTCAATGGTGGTCGGGGAGGTGTCGCGCTCATAGGTTGAGTTAATTGCTCGAACGGCTCTGAGTGGATAGTGGTGGGTTTCTCATAAATGACTGTCTGTGCCCTTGACTGGATGACAGATTAGCTCGGGTGCGCGCTTGCGGCTCTGCTGAGCGGCCACCCAAATCCACCGTTACTCTACCCGCACTTACAACCCACCCGCGCGTCGTCGAGAGGATTTTCCTATGCCTTTAAAAACCGCTGCTCCCCCTACGCCTTGGTCGCAAGATTTAGCCAAGCCTCAAGTTGACGATACCGCGTTCGTGCATCCGTTCTCAAACATCAATGGCGACGTGCGTATCGGCGCTAATGTCCTCGTTGCCCCAGGGACCTCGATTCGTGCAGATGAAGGCCGCCCTTTTTACATTGGCGAAAGTACGAACCTGCAAGATGGCGTCGTGATTCACGGTCTGGAAGAGGGGCGCGTCATTGGCGATGACGGCCAGCGTTACTCGGTGTGGATTGGCAAAGATGCGTCGATTACTCACATGTCCTTGATTCACGGGCCTGCGTACATCGGCGACGGCAGCTTCATCGGCTTTCGGTCTACAGTCTTCAACGCCCGCGTCGGAGCAGGGTGCGTCGTGATGATGCACGTCTTGATCGAGAACGTTGAAATTCCCCCCGGTAAGTACATTCCCTCCGGTTCGGTGATTACCACGCAACAGCAAGCCGATCGCCTGCCTGACGTGCAGCCCAAAGACCTCGAATTTTCGCGCGAGGTGGTCGGGGTGAATGCCGCTCTACGTCAGGGCTATCGCTGCATCAACGATCCCAGTTGCGTCAGGCCCGTTCGCGACGAGGTGCGCCGTTACGATACGGCTCCGAGTGGTTTCACGCCGGAGGTGGTGAGTGGCGATCGCTCGGGTGGCAGTCGCGTTCCAGCTGATGTGCGCACCCAAGTGGAGCAATTGCTGGCCCAGGGCTACCGCATTGGCACCGAACACGCCGACAAGCGCCGATTCCGAACCAAGTCTTGGCAGAGTTGCGGTCTAATCGAGGCGTCGAGTGCGGCAGACGTGTTGGCGGCATTGGAAGGCTGCATGGACGAACACGCGGGCGAATACGTGCGCATCATCGGCGTGGATCCGAAAGCCAAACGGCGCGTCCTCGAAGCCACAATTCAGCGGCCCGACGGTTCTGCTCCTGCAGCTGCACAGGTGAAGACGAACGGATATTCGACATCGAGTCGCAATGGTCGCAGCAGCGCGACGACACCACGATCGCCTACTCCATCCCCTTCTGTGACTTCAGCTGCGGGATTATCGGAAGAGGTAGTGGCCCAAATTCGCAATGTTCTGGCCCAGGGCTATCGCATCGGCACGGAGCACGCTGATAAACGCCGATTTCGGGCTAAGTCTTGGCAGAGCTGTTCGCCCATTCAGTCCACCAATCCAAACGAAGTGATGGCAGCTTTGGCAGACTGCATGAAGGAACATGCAGGCGAATACGTGAGAGCAATCGGGATCGATCCGAAGGCAAAGCGCCGGGTCATGGAGCTAACCATTCAACGTCCTGATGGGTCTGCCCCCGCCGCACATGCAAGTAACTACACAGCACCTCCGGCGTCGACAACCAGTTCTACTAGCAGCTCTGTTTCGGCTCCGACCAGTAGCGTGCGCAGTTCGCTCGCACCTGAAGTGCAGGATCAAGTGCGCAATCTGCTCGCCCAGAGCTACCGCATCAGTACCGAACACGCCAACAAGCGCCAGTTCCGCGCCAAGTCTTGGCAAAGTTGCGGTCAAATTCAGGCCACGCGCGATGCCGAGATGTTTGCTGCCCTCGAAGCCTGCCTGGACGAACATGCGGGCGAGTACGTCCGCCTCATTGGCGTGGATCCGAAAGCCAAACGGCGCGTTCTCGAACGCGTTATCCAGCGTCCCGCTGACAAACGTTAAGTCACGGCGATCGCCCTCATTCTCCGGGAGTCACCGTCATGACCGTGCCGTCTCTGCAACCCATCTCCACGACCGATCGGTATCACTTGGGTGGCGATGTGGTGGTTCATCCCAACGCCATTGTCGCCCCTGGTGCATTGCTCCAAGCTGAGGACGGCGCGCGGATTGAGATTGGTGCCGGTGCCTGCATCGGCATGGGAGCAATTCTGCACGCCCATAACGGCGCGATCGAAATTGCCGCAGGGGCCAGCATTGGCGCGGGAGTGTTAATCGTCGGACGCGGCACAGTGGGAGCAAATGCCTGCATCGGTGCAGTCTCGACACTGTGGAATGCCTCGGTGTCCGCCGGTCAGATCGTCTCTCCGGGTTCCGTGTTAGAAGGGGAAATAATGCTTAACGGCACTCACGCCTCGGTCGGAGCCGAGCCTGGTGCCGCTGCCTCTGCGTCGGTGACTTCCGCCTCTGTTTCTACCGCTGACGGTCGCGTGGTGGCCGAAGCTCAGACTGCTAACGTACGGGTAACGGATGAAACAGTCGATAACGATGCAGCCGAGCCCAAAAGCGATCGCGTCATCGGTCGCGTTCAGCTCAATCGCCTCATGGTTTCTCTATTTCCGCAAGGTTCTCCTACTCAAACTGCTGCCGAGCCGCCGCCTACCACTGACGATTGGTAATTAACCCTCAATGCCGTTCTTCGGTTCTCCCCATGCCCCAGTCCCCCCCGCAATCAAAACGCGATCTTAGGGGAAGCGCCCTTGGCTTAGTCTCCACCCGCAGCTTCCCGGCGATTGTGGGCGTAGCCGACATGATGCTGAAAACATCTGGGGTGACTTTAATTGGCTACGAAAAAATTGGCGATGGCTACTGCTGCGCAATCGTGCGGGGCGGGATTACCGACGTGCGCTTGGCCGTATCCGAAGGTGCGTCGATGGCGGCGGAGTTCGATCAGCTCGTCACCAAGGCGGTGATCCCGCGACCGCTACCGAATTTGGAAGTCGTGCTGCCGATTAGCGATCGCTTTCATCACTTTTTGCAGCAAGAAGGCCACAGTCGGCTCAGCAAGTTGGCAGTGGGGCTGGTGGAAACTCGCGGCTTTCCAGCGATGGTGGCAGCAGCAGACATGATGCTGAAGACAGCGGACGTGCAGCTAGCTGCTTACGAAAAAACGGGAGCGGGACTGTGTACGGCGATCGTGCGCGGACGCGTGGCGGACGTGTCGATGGCGGTGGAAGCAGGCATGTACGAAGCCGAGCGGGTGGGCGAGCTGCACGCTGTGATGGTGATTCCGCGCGTGCTGGATGAGTTGGAGCATACGCTGCCGACGGCGAGCTGTTGGCTCGATCGACCTCTGGAAATGCCGGTAAACTTCGAGCAGCGCGTGGCCGAACCCGAACTGGTGGAGATGCCCAATTTCCAGGAGTTGCGGCGGGAGCGTCAGGAACCCGTGCCGATCGAGCGCATGCCGGTGGAACCGCGATCGGATGCCCGTAATGCATCTCCTTTCCCCGAGGTTTGGGAGCGAGATATTGAAGTGGAATCAGAAACGATTGAGGATGAGGATACGTAGAGGCGATCGCCCGCAAAAGTGACTGCTTTTATTCAAAGCATTTACTGATTTTTCTGTACGAGGCTCGTAACGACCGCTAACCCTAAAAACCCTAAAAGAGCGAGTCCTAGCAACAGCTTTCCTCCGTCCAACAATCCTGCCCCCAAAGCTACAATGGGAGGATTTGAAACCGCAATACTGATGACC
>JBCBVC010000105.1:0-15256 GCA_039817845.1 Cyanobacteria bacterium J06642_2 | reverse complement strand
CCGTTTTGTCAACACCGCGACGAATCGCGATCGGGTTCGCACCAGCAGCCACGTTCTTCAAGCCTTCGCGAATCATGTCGCCCACTTCAGAGTCGTTACCAGCAGAAATGGTAGCAACTTCAGCAATGGTCTTAGTATCTTCAACGGGCTTAGCCATGCCCGCGATCGCATCCACTAGCTTGCCTACCGTTTTGTCAACACCGCGACGAATCGCGATCGGGTTCGCACCAGCAGCCACGTTCTTCAAGCCTTCGCGAATCATGGCTTGAGCTAACACAGTAGCAGTAGTGGTACCGTCACCGGCGACATCATTGGTTTTGGACGCAACTTCGCGAATGAGCTGGGCTCCCGTGTTCTCCAGAGGATCCTCCAGCTCGACTTCTTTGGCGATGGTAACGCCGTCATTGACAATTTGCGGCGCGCCGAATTTCTTTTCCAGCACGACGTTGCGGCCTTTGGGGCCCAAAGTGATGCGAACCGCATCGGCGAGCTGATTGACCCCGCGCTCTAGCGCGCGCCGCGCGTCTTCATCGAAAGTGACAGTTTTAGCCATGGTTTCAGACCTGCAATACCCGTGTACGGAACCTGTTTCAAACCAACAATGCGGCGATCCCGCTAGATCGCCAGCGCCATTAAGCCACGGTGGCCAGAATGTCCTTCTCAGCCAGCAGCATGAACTCTTCACCGTCCAGCTTTAGCTCGGTGCCAGCATACTTGCCGTAGAGCACGCGATCGCCCACGCTTACATTCATGGCTACGCGATCGCCCTTATCATTCAGGGCACCGGGGCCAACGGCGCTCACTTCGCCCACTTGGGGCTTTTCTTTGGCTGTATCGGGTAGCAAAATCCCGCCAGAAGTCTTTTCTTCCTTAGCAGAGACCTTAACCAGTACGCGATCTCCCAAGGGTTTCAGTGTGGTAGCTTGCAAACTTAAGCTTGCCATCGTTGATATCGTTCCTTCGTTCGTTGTCAACGGCTTGAAATGGAGACTGCCGAGGCGTTTGAGCTGGTTGGGAACGTTCCCATTTACTCAAACCTCAGTGGCGTTAGCACTCGCCGACTCCGAGTGCTAACTTTAGCGCACCTGCTTTAAGGAATTCAACCAGGACAGTGGGCGGTTATCCCCCAAAAAAGAGCAGAGTTTCCCACCTGCGAGAAACTCTGGATAGCCATGCATTCGGCGATTAAATTGGTTGGCAATGGACTTTAGCTGTCGTAAGCTCTCCTATTCGTGAATTTGTAGCTAGGCGGCTCGGGGCTTCTGCCGATGTTGCGATCCACCTTACCAATCTGTTCGCGACCTTCGTTTGCCTTTTCAGAATAGACACCATCTTTAGGATGAATGAGAATGGGCTCTTCTCCGGGAAGGACGCGATAGATTTTATAGTCCTTCACTTTGAAGTTGGAACGTAGGCTGGTCCCTAGGGCCAGACAGGTCTCCTTACGAGGGAAGTAGAACATATTTTTGCCTTCTACCATCGTTGCTGAACCACTGGTGGGCATTTCAAAAACTTTGCCTGCTTTGCCCGTCCAAGTAATGAGATATTTCTCTTCTCGCTCGGCAGCCCGTAACAATCCCCCCGTACTGCCACCGAAAAGAGGCATCTTTGCATCTTGCGTAGGACCGCTTGGTTTCGCTTCCAAAGTTGCGTCTGCGGACATGTTTTATCCTCTCTTAAGCTTGCGTGAATCTTACCATCGGCCCGATTGACGACTGGGAGGGCCAATGAGAACTTAACGTTTCGTTGCAGATTTGTTGCAGGTCGTACGAGCTAGTGGTGACCAGTGGCGTTAGTGCGCAGAGCCATTGCCGTGATATTTGTCAGTGTCATAAAAGCCATTGCGGGTACCGAAGTACAGAGCCGCAAATGAAAAGCACACAGTCAATGCAGCAAGCAGAATTTTAAATGTCACGATCGGTTATCTCCTCAGACAGAAATGGGTTGCAGCCCTTATGGTGAAGGACGAGTAATCTTGACAGCGGTGGCAAGACACTACCTATGCCTCATTCTGGCTCAACCTCCAGCAAGGAGTCGTCTCCTCCCACAAAGACTAAAGATCTGCTCGGCTTAACTCCTGCGGTTAGTGGCGCGATCGCCTCGGCGGAATGGCTTGCTCGTCCCTCGCCAGAAGTCGCGCCGGATTTGCTCGGATGTGCGTTAATCAGGCAGTTTGCCGACGGTACTCGCTATCACTGCAAGATTACTGAAGTCGAAGCTTACGCTCCAGGCGATCCGGCCTGTCATGCTTACAAGCGGCAAACCGATCGCAATCGAGTCATGTTCGGTCCGGCCGGAAATATCTACGTGTATCTGATCTACGGCATGTACCACTGCCTGAATGTGGTAACAGATGCTGAAGGAGTTGGTAGTGCGGTGTTAATCCGGGCGCTGACGCTGGACGTGCTGCCACCGTGGATTCCAGACAAAAAACGACGCCAACCCAATCGCGTAGCGGCTGGTCCCGGTCTTCTATGCAAGGCACTTCAGATCGATCGCGCTCACAACGGCATGGCGCTGGTTCCGCAGACGGGCGAGGCAATGTGGTTAAAAACGCGCGATCGGGCCATCTCTGACACTGACATCGTCCAAACTACACGCATCGGCATTACTCAGGGGGCAGATATTCCCTGGCGCTGGTATTTGCGTCATTCTGATTCAGTATCTAAGCCTTGAGCGAGTCCAGTCGATGTTCGCAGGTTTGCAAGAGCTCTCTCCCTGCTGTTAAAAGTGCCGCGACTTCATTGAGCGATCGCCCTTCAGCATATATTCTCAACATCGGTTCTGTTTCAGACGCGCGCAACAAAAGCCAGCGGGGATTGCCTTCAAGAGTGAATTTGAGGCCATTGATAATATTGCGGCTGCTGTGGAACTCGGCTGCGCGCGTAACGGGGAAAGCTGCAATCTGCTGCACACCCTGGTTAGCAAGAAAAGGCAACAGCTCGCGATAGCGCTCTGACTGACAAGGAAGATCGACGCGATCGTAGAAAATCTCTCCCAGGTTCTGTCGCTGCAGACGCACGAGATTGCTTAACCGCGCCATGCCTGAAGTTGCTAACAGTTCGAGCAGCATCAAGGCTGAAACGATTCCGTCTCGTTCTGGCAAGTGATTGCCAAAACCATAACCGCCACTTTCTTCGCACCCAAATACAATGGGACGAGCTATCATTTCCTCGCAAATATATTTGAAGCCGACCTGGACGTCATAAATGTTGCGACCTGCACGCGCAGCGATTGCAGCTAATCGGTCCGTCACCGAAGATGTCTTGACCAGATCGCCTGCCAATGATTTCTGATTAACCACATAATCAGCTAGTAGCAAGATGGTTTCTTGAGCGCTCAGCCACTCGCCGCCATCGAGCACGACCCCGAGGCGATCGCCATCGCCATCTGTGGCGAGACCGAGACTGAAGCGATCGTCTGTTTGCAGCCTCTGCATTAACGGAGCCAAGTTTTTTTCTATGGGTTCGGCACTGCGCTGGTAGAAGTCGGGCGAGGCAACTCCGTCGATGGTTTCGACGCGGCATCCATAAGGCACGAGCAGGTCAGCCAATATCGTTTGTCCGGCTCCTCCCATTGAATCCACGACAACGTGCAGCTGTGCTTGGCCGATGCATTCGAGATTGACGAGCTGTTTGAGATGGTCGAGATACTCAGCCAGAAGATTGGCTGACTGGATGGGGCGATCGCTAATTTTGGGTTGGGTTTGACCGAGCAGGCACTCGACAGCTCGCGTTTGTTCAGTGAAAAATGGCCCGCCATAGTTGGCTTTAAATTTGATGCCGTTGTAGGCGGCGGGATTGTGACTAGCCGTGACCATCACCCCGGCATTGAGGCAGCGCGCCTTCACCGCGCAGGACAAAACGGGGGTAGGAACGACGCGATCGCTCAGCACGACCCGAATCTCATTTCCCCTCAGTACCTGAGCAAAGAGCTGGGCAAACTCCTGCGAGCGACGGCGACCGTCGTAGGCGATCGCAATCGCCAGATCGTTTGGCGCAGATGCTTGCTCTAACCAGTAGTCTGCAAAGGCTTGAGCGACCCGCGCAACAGTAGTGTCGTTGAGATCGCGATCGAGCAATCCTCGCCAACCATCCGTACCGAACTGAATCGACGTCATGGTGCTGCGGCAATCGCCTGCTGAAACCACGAGGTAATGGTAGCGGGTCGGGTAATTGCGGTACCGACAACGACAGCCCAGGCTCCGCTCGCAATCGCGGCAGCGGCGAGTTCGGGTGAGTTATAGCGGCCTTCGGCAAAAATAGGAACGTGACAGGTTTGCGCCAAATTTTCCAGCAACTCTAGATCGGGAGCTGGGCGATCGCGGGTATCTGGCGTGTAGCCACTGAGGGTTGTAGACAAACAGTCAGCTCCAGCGGCCTGGCAGGCTCGGGCAGCTGCGCTGGTATCAATATCGGCCATGACGGTGCAGTCACAGCGCTGTTTGATCGCGCGGATGAAACCAGGGCCGTCAAGGGCTTCCAAATTCGCAGGGGAGCGGGCGATCGCGCGCAGCGTTCCGTCAACGGCAATGATGTCGCATCCCGTTGTCAATAGAGCTTCCACATCGGCGAACGAGCCAGTAATACATACCGACCCATCGGGGAACTGCGATTTCACCAGACCAATGGTGGGTACGTCGACACTCGCAACGATTTTGCGGGTTTTCTCCACCCCTTCCGTACGAATTCCGGCGGCTCCACCTTGCACGGCAGCTCGGGCAAATAGGGCAACGCCTTCTGGCGAATTGAACGGACTCGCTCCTTCTGCTTGGCAGGAAACAACGAGCTGGTGCTGGAGGCGTTCGAGACTGGGGCTCACTGGCTTTTTAGCGATTGAGACCAGGTTCGGGTGGGTAAGCCCCAAACGTAGATAAACCCTTCGGCAGCTTTATGGTCGAAGCAATCGTCGGCAGAGTAGGTCGATAGAGACTCGTCGTAAAGCGACAGGGCGGACTTGCGGCCGACACAAACCGCCTGGCCCTTGTACAATCGCATTTTGACAACTCCGGTCACGCGCTCTTGCGTTGCCTGAACGAATCCGTCTAACGCCTGGCGGAGTGGCGAAAACCAAAGACCGTTATAAACGAGCTGACTGTAAGACGTTTCAATGCCGAACTTGTACTGCGTTACGTCTTTGGTCAAAGTCAGGCTTTCCAGCTCGCGGTGAGCCTGGATCAATACCGTCAGAGCAGGGGTTTCGTAAATCTCGCGCGATTTGATGCCTACCAGGCGATTCTCCAACATGTCGATGCGACCGATGCCGTGCTCGCCCGCGATCGCATTCAACCTCCGAAACAGTAGAACTGGATCGAGACTGTCTCCGTCGAGACCCACCGGGATACCGCGCTCGAAGGCAATCTCGATGTAGGCAGGTTCGTCGGGTGTGGCAGAAACGGGTTGGGTGAGGGCGTAGACCTCTTCCGGAGGTTCTACCCACGGATCTTCAAGTACGCCTGCCTCGGCACTGCGACCGAGAATATTGAGGTCGATGCTGTAGGGGCTGGACTTTGTGACTGGAAAGGTAAGGCCATACTTTTCGCCATAAGCGATCGCCTCTTCGCGGCTCATCCCCCACTCGCGAGCTGGAGCCAGAACTTTGAGTTCGGGATTGAGGGCTGCAATAGCAACGTCAAAGCGGACTTGATCGTTACCTTTGCCCGTACAGCCGTGGGCGACGGCATCTGCTCCGACGCGCTGAGCGATTTCCACCAACAGCTTGGCAATCAGTGGGCGCGCCAGTGCTGTCGATAAAGGGTATCGGTTTTCGTAGACAGCATTGGCTTGAATGGCTGGGAAGGCATAGTCCGAAATCAACTCTAGAGTGGCATCTTTAACTAAAGACTGTTCGACCCCGGCCCGGAGCGCTTTGGCTTGGACTTCTTCTAGCTCCGCACCTTGGCCTAAATCGACCGCTAAAGTCACCACTGACTCCACGCCCCATTCGTGCATGAGATAGGGAATGCATACTGTCGTGTCGACGCCGCCCGAATAGGCCAAAACTACTTTCTTCGCCCGTCCCATTACCCGTGCTCGCCCGCAACATCTCCGTAGTCTACCAAAAGGTTTTGCGTGCGAAAGGGTAGTAAGAGAGTATGGACATGTGCCTAACTAAGGTTAGGTAAGATATGGAACGTAAGGCCTCTGCCAGTTCACTATTACACATTCTTGTGCTGCCACACGGAATCCAACGCATGGTAAAGACGTCCGCCACCGCCCGAATAGTTTTGCGTACTAGTCGCCTGTGGAGTGCGGGCCTGACGGGTTTAGCTGCTCTCGGGGTTTTTGCTGGTTTTCCTACAGTCGCCTCGGCCTTTAGTAATCCCACGCTTGAAGTTGGTATCGTCCAGCGCTTGGGTAGCGATCCAGAGCTTACCGAACTTGATTTTGCGGCTCCGGTAGGTACCCTACTGACGCTGGAATTTACGGATGACTCCGGTCAACTACAGCGTCAGCGGATGGATTCGGTCACGATTGCAATTCGCGATCGCACTTTGGTCTCTTCAGAAACCGTACAGCGGCTGATTCTCAGCAGTCACCGCAGCTTTGAGAGTGCAGCGGCCAGCGCCAACTACTGGAACGAGTTGGGAGTCGAGACGGAAATCGCGCAACCAGATGAATGGCAGGTGTGGGCCGATCGCGAAACGTACTCTCCGGCCCAGCAGATTCAAATTCAGATTTATGCTCGCGACAATGACATTCCTTCCGTGCGACCATACGCAATCGAACGCGACGCGAGGCCGGAGTTGAGCTGGACGTGGGACGGCCGCGATTACACCAGTGAAACGCTGAGCATTGTCAGCGATCGCGGCGTAACGTCAGTCGGCGAGCGGATGTATGCTGGCGACTTGAGAATTCAACCCAATGCGCACGAGTCATTCACAGTCGTGAACTCAGTGCCGCTGGAAACGTACTTGCGCGGTGTCGTTCCCCACGAAATCGGCTATCAGGCTCCGCGTGCAGCGGTAGAAGCTCAGGCAATTTTGGCGCGCACCTATGCTCTGCGCAATCGGCACCGCTTCACCACCGACGATTATGAGCTATGCGCCACCACCCACTGTCAGGTCTATCGCGGCTTGAGCGAAACCCGGCCGATTGCCGATCGCGCGATCGCGGCTACGGCAGGCCAAGTGCTGACCTATGAAGACGAACTAGCCGATGCGGTGTATTCCTCCACCACAGGAGGAGTCACGGCTGCCTTCGAGCATATTTGGGACGGAGCGCCGCGGCCATATTTGCAGTCTGTACCGGATACAGTCTTTCAAAGCCATCAAATGCAGGGGTTAGATTTGACGCGGGAAGCTGATTTCCGGCGTTTTCTGGCCATGCGCCAAGGGTTTAACGAAGTCGGTAAGTCCCGATTCTTTCGCTGGGAGCAGTCAAAAACCGTTGCCGAATTAAGTGGCAATTTGAAGGTCAATCAAAAATACCTGGGCATCACCCTACCGTTCTTCCAGAAAATCGTCGATATGGAAGTGCTGGAGCGATCGCCTAGCGGGCGCGTCCAGAAGCTGCAGGTCGACCTGTTGGAATTTGACGGCAAAGTCACACCGATCACGCTGCGCAAAGACATGATTTTGCTGGCGCTGCGCGCTCCCGGTCTCGAACCTCCCTACAGCACCCTATTTTCCTTCGATCCGATTTTGGATGCAGAGGATAACTTGACTGGATATAACTTCGTCGGTGGAGGTCTAGGCCACGGCGTGGGCATGAGTCAGATTGGCTCCTACAACCTTGCCGCTCGCGGGTTCAGCGCGAGTCAAATTTTGCAGTTTTACTACCCCGGTGCGACGCTGACTACGCTCAACGAACAGTTGGCTCAGAGGTAATTTCTGCAAGGCTGAAAGCGATCGCTTCCGTCGTACTCGATATCCCGACTCGGTAAATGCGTCGTGCCAGCCATCGAGATCTCAACGCCCCGACTTCGTGCTTAAACCTCTGCCGAAGGCAACGCTCCCGTCAAGGCTAGACGGCAACCGCGAAAGTTGAGCCAGTCATCAGCCCGCAAGTCGCGGCGATCGCGGCCTCGGTACGTGACCCGAGCGTAGGTTCGATCTAAATACCAACACCCGCCTTTACCGACTCGAAAAACGTCCGACGAGGCGTTCATATCTTCGCGACCATCGTTTGGGTCGTAAGGATAGCGAAACGTCGGTTCGGCGGGATTGTCGCCCCACAAACTTTCAGTCAGGTCGTAGGTATTACCCGTCAACTCCGAAATGCCGTCCGGCGTATCCCCTTCCACGAAAATGCCGATGGGTGTGGGACCGTGGACGTGGGTTTCGATAGTGTTGCCCTTGAGCGGGTCGAATTCGTCGCCGTAGGCAAACGTCCAATGACGATCGCCCCGAGCTGCAGCCTCCCACTCTACCTCGGTAGGTAGCCGAAAAGGCAGACCTGTCTGGGCTTCTAACCAATTAGCATAGGCTCTAGCTTCAAACGTGCTGATCCCGATGATCGGCTGCATGGGATTGTTGTAATGAGGATTACGCCAGTGACGCGGCTCGACAAAGTGACCGCCAGGATAGCAGTCTTTCAGATGAGCCTCAAATTCCTCATCGGTCATCGTTACTCGCTCTCGCCAGCGATCTTTGGTGTCGTCGTCCATATAGTCCTTGGCAAATTCCGACTCCATCAGTTCGGAATCGGCGACGAAGAGTCTGCGCCAGTGACGAGCCTGGATGCGGCTGGGTTCAGAGGTGCGACGACCGTGAAGCCATTCCAGGGCGGGTGCGGTATCCCACCAGCGCTCGTCGTTGTAGCCCCCGGAGGCAATGAAATAGGACCATTCTGCATTGGTGACGGGGTAGCGACCTAACGAGAATGCTTCCAGCTCGACCTCGCATTCCGGCATCTCTTCATTGAGGACGCGGCCTCGGTCGGTATACGGTTTGGTGCTGCCAATGCAGTAGGTGCCGGCCGAGACCGCCACCATTTCGGGCATGAGATAACTACCATGAGGGCCTTCGCAGTGCTGAAATAGAGGACCGCCTAGTGCGCCCAAGGTCAACCCGGCAGCAATGCGGGCGCGTAGATCGGCCTCAGGATGGCGACTGCGCAGAAAGAGTTGGCGGCGCAGCTCGGCCATGACCGATGGCAACAAGCGATGGGTTAATTCCGGCTGTACGGCACACCGTCCAGCTAGAACCAGATTGCGTTTGGCGATTTCCATCACGAACTCGTCCGGCTCGGCAACCAGCGTTGAGGCGATGAGGACGGTTTCCTCCCAGCCCGTACTGCGCAACGGCGGTAACGGATCGGCCGGATCGAGATCGTCAAGCATCTCGGCTAACGAGGGTCGGACGTCGTCTGCGCGCCAAGATGTAGCCACCAGGTCTGGCTCGGGACATTCAGCCAAATAACGGGCGGCAAAATACTCCTGCACCAACTGGTGATAAAACAGCAGCTCGTCGCTGGCGGTATCTTCATCGAGAACAGACAGCGCGACCCCGGCTTTGAGGACTTCTTCTTCAGCGTCGGCATCCTCGACAATGTCGAGAGCATCATCGTATGGGATGCGAACTTGAGAAGCATCATCGCTGCTGCGCCGCATCTGCATTTCAAAGGCTAGCTTGCTAAGTGTGGGCACCAATGTGCCGCGCTCGGGCAAGTCGATTGGCTGCTTCCATCGCCAGCGGGCAATTTGGCGCAGGTCGCGGCTGGTAAGTAGGTCACCTTCTTCAAACAGAGGATTGTCGCGTTCGACTTCGCGGCGGATGGCTTGGCGGACGAATCCCGTCAGCAATTCGGCTCGACCGTCGGGGATAGCGTCGTCTTCTTCAACTTGATCGATCAGGAGTTTGAGAAAATAAGGCGATCGCAGGAGCTCGTAATTGGGGCTGTTACGGACAGAAGCCAGGACTTCGCGCCAATGCAGCGGAGAGTACAGCGATAAAAATAGCTCGATCTTGTCATCGGACATGGGTTCGACCCGCACCTGCGGCACGCGGAGGGTAGGGGTCGAAAGGGGAGCCGAGTAGTCGAGGCTGCGACAGGAAAAAATGATGCGATTGTCGGGGGATTCTTCCAGCACTTCAGACAAAAACAATTTCCAGAGGTGCACGTTCTCGCGAAAGCCTTTTTCTCCGGCCACCGGCATTTCATTGAGGGCATCGAGCAACAGCACCATCCGTCCCTGGCGCAGGAGTCGGTCGAGCGGGGGAAGTTGCGGATAGCGACGCTGCCACTGTTCGTTTAGCCAGAACCGAGGAGCAGGGGGCGGCCCGCCGGGTACTGCGGGCCGAAAGTGATTGAGTTGAATGAAAAATGAAACGCGGTTGCATTCATCTTCGCCACGCAACGCCTGAGCGCTGATATCGAGTTCTAGTCGCCGCAAGATGGTACTTTTGCCCGCTCCTGGTGGGGCTAGCAAAACCATGGCTCGCGACTGCACGTCTCGAAAGAGCTGGTCGAGATCTTCGATGCGCTGTTCTCGTACCTGCCAGCGTTCGCCTCGTACGCTCTCGCCTCGGTCGATGAGCATGCTGAGTTGGACGAAGCGTTTGTCGAGTCGATAGCGGGGTTGCGACCATTCCGCGATCCGAGCCAGGCGGTACTGATTGATCGAGCTAGGAGTAGACCGGGCAATGTCCGTAATTTGCTCGGGCGAGAGGGTGATAGTGCGCTCGTCACTGCGAATGGTTTCTAGCAGGAGCTGGCTGGTTTCAGAGAGCGAAGCCGGGCGGGCGGCCGCATGAATTTGAATGCGATCGCCGACGTGAGGAGTACTGGAACGAGAGCTTGCTTGAGTCTCTGCTGGGCTTGATTTTGGGGAGCGAGCTGACTTGCGGCGGCGCTTCGAGCGTCCAGTTCCACCAGTGGGGTCCTGCGCTGGTGAAAGTGAGGACTCGATGACAGCATCTTGTGATGCTGGAGAGGACGGAGCTGAAGTTTGGACGTCGGGAATCTTAAGCAAACAGTCCCATTTCACGTCGCTGCCAGCTGACTGACCGCAAATGCCGTAATACAGCTGGCAAAAGGCTTCGCTATAGCGATCGGGATCGCGAAAATCAACCCACTGCAAGCGCTCCATGAAAGGAAAATCCATGCGATCGCCGCTGAGAAATAAGGGAATGATGGCAAACCCGTCTCGCCGCCGCTCGCGCATGGCGTGATACTCGTCCTGGATGACCTCAGACTCGAAGGTCTCGGGAGTGACGACCAACACGCCACAACGACTCTTTTGAATGCCCTCATACAACCCTTGCAGCCACGATTGACCGGGGGTCAGGTGCCATACATCGAGAAAGACTTGGATGCCGTTATCTTCGAGATTGCGGGCAAGTAGCTCGACCCAAGCCGAACGCGTCCGCGGATAACTGATGAAAACGTCAAAGTCAGTGTCCGTACCCATGAACGCAACGCGACCTACCGATGTCTAGTTCCTCGAAGGGTCGGCTCGCCGAGCAGCCACCTGGATGAGAGACTGCACCCGCTTCCAAATTAACCGATGTCCGTCTTTGCTCTAAGAATACCGAGGGAGCTGGGCTCTAGTTACTGCAATCTATCCGGATAATGCTATGAATTTTCGCAGGCGGAGAGAGCGATCTTCTTCCTGTCGCTAGGATACTGAGTCCTGGCTCCTGGCATTGATGAGAATATGTCACAAGGCGATTGGATTAACTGATTGCTCGAACTGAATTTCCCGTCTCGGTTGGATACAGGTGATGGATTAGATCGTCGACCAAACCCGTTCAAGAGCTCGCATTCAGAAGAGAGTATTTTGCCTGTGGTGTCCCGAGACCTAGACTTCGAACAGTCCAAACAGTCGATTCGCACGTTAGAGCATCGAGGAGATCTGCTTGCTGCCTACGATTTGGCCAAGCAAGCGATCGCCTGCTTTCCAGATAACACTTGGTTCGGGCATCGAGCGGTCCTGAATTTGGCTCGTTCAGGGGCTACGCGTCAAGCCCAGAAACTATTCGATGGCTTGCAGTTGGGTGACTGTCACGATAACGACGAGATCGTTGCTTTACAGGCCCGTCTCGTTAAAGACGAGGCGATCGCGAGCAGCGGCTCCCATCGCCTACAACTGGCCACGCGCTCGGCCCAGCTCTACGAGCGAGCATTTTGCCTGCACGGCCGGTATTTCCCCGCCATCAACGCAGCCTCCATGTATCTCCTGGCCGATCGGCCTGATGATTCGCAACGCCTGGCTCGACAAGTGATTGCGTTGTGCGAACGAATTGAACCTAAAGAGGATCATTCCTACTATGTGGCTGCGACAAGAGCCGAAGCCTACTTACTCCTCGGTCAGCTCGACTCGATGCAGACTGCTCTAGAAGAGGCGGCTCGTCATGCCACCGATGTCGCCGCAGTAGCGTCTACCCGCCATCAGCTTCTCGGCCTGTGCGCGCAACTCAATGTCCCCCCTTCGTTGCTCAATCCGCTTCAACCTCCAAGCGTGATTCACTTTACCGGGCACATGATGCGTTTGCCTGCGGGGGGCGGGCGGTTGTTGCCCGAGCACCTGCCTGAAATTACTCGACAAGTAATTCAGTTTCTGACTGCGCGGCGCGTGGGTTACGGGTACGGTTCGCTCGCCTGTGGCGCAGACATCATCATTGCCGAAGCTTTACTGGAGCGAGGGGCCGAACTCCACGTCGTTTTACCCTTCCGCCAGCAAGATTTCGAGCAGATCTCAGTGGTGTCGGGTGGAGATGAATGGGGCGATCGCTTCCATCATTGTCTGGAGCGCGCTGCTAAGATCACTTACGCCACGGAAGGCTCCTATTTAGGGGATGGCTCAATTTTTGCCTATGCTGCCCGCATTGCCATGGGGCTAGCGCAGTTGCAAGCCCGCCGACTCGAAGCCGAGATCGAACAACTGGCAGTGTGGGACGGCAAGACTTCCGAGAGCAATGTCGGTACGGCTGGAGACGTTGCGTTTTGGCAGCAACAAGGATTGAAAACGACAGCGATCGCCTGTTCGCCGAATGGCGATTGCGAAGCGACAGTCGTGTTTCCGCCATTGCGCTCGAAGCCCGCGCGCGAACGCCACTTACAGGCCATTTTGCTGGGTGATTTTCAGCGTTTCAGTCGACTTGAGGACGAATATCAGCCCACTTTCGTCACCCACGTATTATCTGCCATGGGTAGAGTGGTCGCTCGCTACAAGAGCGTCGTGCGGTATTGCAATACTCAGGGAGATGGGTTGCTGCTCATTTTGGACAATGTCGAACACGCCGCTCGCTGTGCGCTCGATCTGCAACGGGCGGTGCAGCAGCTCGACCTGGCTGCATTAGGTTTGCCAGAAGATCTGCTGTTGCGGATTGGGTGTCACCTCGGCCCTGTCTATCAAATGGAGGATCCGATTACGCACGTGCCAGCGTTTTTTGGCGCTCACATCACTCGTGCTGCTCGTATCGAGCCCGTGACACCACCTGATGCCGTGTACGTGAGTGAAGCCTTTGCATCCAGCTTGGCCTTCCATGCCGACGCATTTGTCTGCGAGTACGTGGGAGAAGTACCGTCGGCCAAAAACTATGGTGCGATGCGAATGTATTGGCTGCGAGAACGCCAACCTCTAAGTGACGATCGCTTGAATCAAAGCTGAAGCGCCCCTAAAAGGTGCAACGCCATCAGGCAGACTTGCCGCCAAGCTAAGTGAATTCTCAGGTTGATTGCGTAGAGTGAGCCAAGTCTCCAGCAAGGGGGGTGGCTCTGTGGCTTTGCGATTGGTGGTGGCGATCGCCTTTCTTTCTCTCTCTGCCGGATTGCTGCGGGAGTCTGTAGCAGCTGTCGAGCTGACTGCTGATGTTTGTGAAACTGACGAACACTTTGCCTGGATTCCGGCTGGCGAGTTTGTGGCTGGAAGCGATCGCGCCGAACGAGATTATGCCTACCGCCTTTCCGCTCAGTTTGCGGTAGCTGCACCCGATCGCATTCCCGTCGCTGAAGCACAACTGCGACAGTCGCGGTGGTTTGAAGTGGAATCTCAGCGCCGCCGCGTGACGTTGCCGGGATTTTGTCTCAGTCGCAATTTAGTGACGAATGCTGACTATGGGGAGTTTGTGGCAGCAACGGGACATCGTCAGCCATTTATTTCAGCAGAAGACTACACAGAGCAAGGATTTCTCGTGCATCCATATGAAACGGTGAGGTCGTACTTGTGGGCAAACGAGAGATTTCCGACAGGGACGGACCAGCATCCAGTGGTGCTCGTTTCGGTGGAGGACGCGACGGCCTATGCCCGTTGGAAAGGCAGACAAGATGGCGTGAGCTATCGATTGCCAACAGCGGATGAATGGGAAAAAGCGGCTCGGGGAACAGACGGGCAGTATTTCCCTTGGGGCAATGAATGGCAGGAAGGCGCGACAAATGTGGTCGATAGCGACCTTTTGGCGACGAGCGCGATCGCTCAATTCCCTCTCAGCCGCAGCATTTACGGCATTGAAGATATGGCAGGCAACGTCTTCGAATACACTTCCACCACCGAAACTCGAAACGGACAACTTCGGGTGGTAATGAAAGGTTGCTCCTGGGACGATTTACCGGGTTTTTGTCGCGCTGCCTACAAGCACACTCGCCCACCAGAGTCTCGCCACATTCTGTTTGGCTTTCGACTAGTACGAGAACAGTAATCAATGTTATGGAAATCTATGTTGTGCAGATGGCAATTGTTCCAACAACTTGTCTTATACTCCATCTTCCTCGGACAATGATAGGGCTGTAGCGATCGCGTGTTTCCGTTCCCCACGTCGGCTGGAGATCCGGCGATCGATGCTGCTGCTTATGCCGAGACATTGAAGCAAGTGTTTGAGGGAGGGTGGCCGGATTTTGACTGCAATGTGTTGGGGGTTGGTGGTGACGGCTATACGGCTTCGCTTTTCCCCGGTACGGATGCCCAGAGAGCGGGTGGGTGGCCGACGGTTGGAAATAAGTCGGGGGAGCCGCGATTGACTTTGACCGTTCCGGCGATCGAGCACAGTCACCGCGTAAAGTTCTGGGTTAATGGCGTAGGCAAAGCCAGCATCATCAAAACGCTGCCGACCGACCAAGTTGGACTTCCCGCACAGCAAATCAAACCTGAAGGGGAACTGATTTGGATGCTCGATGCTGCCGCTGCTGCTGAGTTACCTTTACTATATTGAAGCTACATATGAGCAAGGTAATGCTACTCAAAAAACATTCCTTACAAGATTATCATGATGCCAATAAGAGTGTGCTCCTTGCTCATTGCAATATAAAAAACAGTTCTATTTAAGGATCGTCCAAAGAGGAGAATAACTTCAAGCATGAATTCAAGTACCGTAGCC
>JBCBVC010000104.1:0-15277 GCA_039817845.1 Cyanobacteria bacterium J06642_2 | reverse complement strand
CTTGTGAAATTCCTCTACTCGCCAGCGATAGCTATACCAGCGCAGAATCGTCTGAGCCTGCTCAACCGTCGGCACAGATATATCACTTCACGTTGAGGCTGTCTACGCTCATGAAGTCAATGTTCCCGAGACTGAAGAGCCAGTCTCCTGGATGTTGCTCACCAGTGAATCTGTGACGACGGTTGAGCAGGCTCAGACGATTCTGCGCTGGTATAGCTATCGCTGGCGAGTAGAGGAATTTCACAAGCTATTAAAGTCTGGCTGCCAAGCGGAGCGCTACCGACTCGCGGCTGAGGGCATGAAATCTTTATTGGGGTTCCTCAGTGTGATTGCCGCCGACTTGTTGCGCTTGACTTATTGGCAACGGACTCAGCCTGAGCTGCCCGTCGCACAGGTGCTCACTCCAGTCCAAATCCAAGTCCTGAGCGCCAAAGCGTCTGCTTTACCCAAGACCTTGACGGTGGCTTGGGCAGTGGAAGCCATTGCTCGTCTGGGTGGCTATCTGGAACATCGTCGGAACACCCCGATTGGGATTCAGGTGCTTTGGAAGGGATTGGCCAAATTACAGGACCTGGTTGAGGGGTGGAAGTTGGCCAGCCTGCACACTTAGCAGGAAAAGTCAGGGTATCCGATGGGGTTCATATTGAGCTGTGCGCAACGCATGAAGACTCAAGAGAAAGGCCCTTCCCGTCCCCACTTTTGCGATTCAGGGCTGAGCATGAAGGCAAGATCCTTTGTGAATACGATCTGCAAGATTCCATTGTGCAGATTCCTCTAGAAGAGCTCGAAAAGGCGATACTTCGTGCCAAGGAAGAGGTTCACAGTGAGGAGTTCTATAGCGACGTCTAACAAAGTGTTATGAGCAATTCACGAAACGTAACCAGTCGTTAGGGAGGGCTGAGTTAAGGTAAACGATGCGACTTTGAGTGGATAAATTTTGGATGGCACGGGCAATCAAGATCGGGTCTCGTAAGAGCCAATTGGCAATGGTGCAAACGCACTGGGTGCAAGCACAATTGCGACATCATCATCCCGATCGCGAGTTCGATATCGTGACCATGGATACTCAAGGTGACATTATTCTCGACGTCGCCCTGGCCAAAATTGGCGATAAGGGACTATTTACCAAAGAATTAGAAGTCGGCATGCTCGAGCGCCGTACCGATCTCGCCGTTCACAGTTTGAAAGACCTACCGACTAATCTGCCTGAAGGTTTGATGTTGGGGGTCGTAACCCAGCGAGAGAATCCAGCGGATGCGTTGGTTTTAAATGAGAAACACGCTGGAGGCACATTGGCATCGCTCCCAGAAGGGTCGATTGTGGGTACGTCCTCGCTGCGGCGTTTAGCCCAGCTGCGTCACTTTTGTCCTCACCTGCGTTTTAAAGACGTGCGCGGCAACCTCAATACTCGTCTAAAAAAGCTAGATGAAGGCCAATACGACGCCCTAATTCTGGCCGTAGCAGGATTGGAGAGATTGGGCATGGGCGCTCGCGTCTCTCAAGTCATCCCGTCAGACATTTCGCTGCATGCCGTCGGCCAAGGAGCCTTGGGCATTGAATGTCGAGATGGTGATGACGAAATTTTGGCACTGCTCCAGCCTTTACTTGACCTCAATTCCAGCCAACGCTGCTTGGCCGAGCGCGCCTTCCTACGTCAGCTCGAAGGTGGCTGTCAAGTTCCCATTGGCGTCCGTACCGAGATTGCTGGCGATGCGTTAACCCTAACCGGTATGGTTGCTAGTCTGGACGGCCAACGCCTCATCCGCGACAGCTACACCGGCCCAGCTGCCGAACCAGAAGCCATTGGCATGCAGTTGGCTCAGATGTTGCGCGATCGCGGGGCTGGAGAAATTTTGGCAGAGATCTTTGCCACGCTCGATCGCGAACAGCAGCACTAGTTGCCGCGTTTGGTGCTTTTTGTGAGTTGTGCTTACCGCGATTGGGGGGTCGTTCAATCACCCTGTAAATCGGCAAACGAATCGACCTGGATAAAACCGACGACTTCGAGCTTATCTTCAGAAATTTCTAAACTCAGGACGCGGGCTAAAATCCCCTGCTCTTCCAAATCCCCTAAATCGAGTGCTTCATTCAATCCGCCTAGAAACGCATCGGATAGCTCCCGTGGCACGGGGACTTCGTCAAATTCGAATTCTGGATTGACCAATCGCAAGCGTTGGCCTCGCTCTACGGTTACGTCTGCAGTAAATTTCACGTCCAAAATATCGTCAGCTGTCACGAGCGCATCCGACTCAGGATTGCGCGAAACTAGCTGTGCCGATAGCTCCAAACGATTACCCGCCAAAAAATCCACCTCAGGTGCGACCAAATCTAACACCTGAGATTCGTCTTGAGTTTGACCGAGGGGCAAATCGGCACTTAATCCTTGAAATTGTTCGAGAATTTCTGGCATTCGCAACGATGCATTGAGGTCAGCTTCAGAAATCAACACCCGCGCTGCTGCCCGCAGTGGAGACTCAAAAGTAACGGGGCCGCGCGTCAAACTAGCAATATCAAGATCGATGCGATCGGTTTCAATCTCAATCACTTCAATGCGAGGATATGGCGCAATGTACAGTCCCCGACCGGCAACCAAGACGCGATCGACCCGCCCCCTTAAAATGCTGTAGTTGGGCTGGGCCTGAACGCGCACCTCCAGTACGTCCACCTCATCCAATTGGTCGACTAACAGCTCGCGGGCAGAGCGATCGGCAAAATACCCCGCACCACCACCAAGTCCGGCAAGTAGGGCTAACAAACCAGCTATGACATCAAGCATGGGTAGATTTCAAGATGCCTTTACAGCATACGATGGAGACTGCTCGTTCGCACGGCTGAAGCAGGCATTGCTATCGCAAAAATCTCAACCTATCAACGATTAAAAATGTTTGATTTTATGATATTTAACTCTATGAATTTGATTCTATCGCATCGCTTCCATTCAATCGAGAAAATCTAAAATAATTAGTAACTAAAAATATCCTTTCATATCAACTTTCACAATACTCATATAAATGTTTAATCATTGTATTTTTTCATCTCCGTGAGGATACGCCGTCCATGACCTCTCGTACCAACTCATCCTTCATCGAAGCTGAGAGATCCCCGATCTTTGCCGAACGTAGCGATCGAAAAATTTCGGTATTAGCACGTCCTGCTTCGACCCCAGAGAACCCCTATACGGGCTTGCTTTATCAAGAGATAACTCGACTTACACCCGTGGAGATACGTCCATTCTCTAAAAAGCATGCCGTATCAGGCTCTTTTGATATTTATCATATTCACTGGCCTGATGGCTGTTTGGGTCGAAAAGATAGTAAACGAGTTTTATTTAGCGTATTTCTATTTTTATCTCTGGTATGGATTCAAAGAAAAAGGGGCGCTAAAGTCGTTTGGACGGCCCATAATGCGAGCTCTCATGAAGGCCACTATCCAGCCCTTGAATCTTTATTGTGGGATAAATTGATCCCGATGATTGATGGGGTCATCTACCTCAGCTCTTTTGCTCAGAAATCAGTTGAGGCTGTGCATCCTAAGCTTGCAGATATACCGTCGAAAGTGATTTTTCACGGCCATTATCGCTCTGTTTATCCCAATCACTTGAGTCGCTCTGAATGTCGGCAGCGACTCGAACTGCCCGAACACTGCACCGTGTTGTCATTCATGGGTTCGATTCGCCCTTACAAGAATGTGCCTCACCTGCTCGATCAATTCAGTCATATCGATTCGCCAGATCTAAAACTGCTCATTGCTGGCAGCGGTAAAGATGAAACCCTCCTGACCGAAATTCGCGAACGTGCGTCCAAAGACAATCGCGTCCGGCTCGATATCGGGTTCGTTCCCGCCGAGCGGTTACAGGTCTATCTAAATGCTTCAGACTTAGTCGTTTTACCGTTCCAAAACATCCTTAACTCGGGCAGTACGTTGCTCGCTTTATCTTTCGATCGCCCCGTGCTCGTACCCGACTGCGGATCCTTACCCGAACTTCAATCCCACTTGGGAGAGCAATGGGTGAAACTTTATCGAGGAGAACTTACGGCTCAGACCATTGCAGAAGCTGTCGAGTGGGCCAAATCTATATCCGAGCGCCCAGAGCGACACGTCGACTTTCGCGATTACGAGTGGGACCAGATTGCTATGAATACAGCCGCCTTCTACTACGAGTTGCTCCGTATTTAAGGAATTTCCAGCCAGGAGCTGGCAGCAGTGCTCGATGGTAGTCTCCAATCATCGGACCGAGCGGTGGAGAGAGATTACTTGAAAGATGTTTGAGAAGCTCGCAATAACTTTATTTCTCGACCTGAGAAGCTAACTGAGGATAGATCGCGCTCTTTTCCGTCTGGTTCTTTTGCTGAGAAGGAGAGAGCTGATAGCGAATAGTTTGATTCTCGCGATACAGCGTCACGCCCAGGCGATCGCCACGAGATTCAATTTGCCACGTACCGGCTTCGTTACTCACTGTTTGCTGCCCGCCACTGAAAGAGGCATCGAGAGCAGGTCCTGACTGGGTGCGAATGCGGTCGGGCGTTGTTTCTACGACTAAATGCACGCTAGCGCCTTGACCGTGACCGCTGACCACCTGGCCGGAGCCCCGCCAAACCGTGCGCTCCTGCGCAAGGGCGGAGAGCGGGTGCAGTGCGATCGCCAGCCCCAGCACACTGCTAGAGATAACGGTAGCAACAGAAGGGTGAAGTAAAGTGCGAGCGGTCATCGAGCCAAAACTGCCAGACGGATGCAGGGAGGATTGAATGGCGGGAGGAGCGATCGCCTCGGTCACTACTTTACCCTCACGCTTGCTTATCTTTAAGGTATGCCAGGGATTGAGAAGAAGACAGGCGATAACCTGCGTCCTCAAATGCGGACTCCCGCACAGTTCGGCATTGGTGATGGCAGTCGAGGCTGCGAACCTTCAACACGGCTGGCAAGCAAAAAACTCGGTCGAGTGGCATCGTTCGCTCTACGAAAGGAGTGGGGTAGTCTGGAAACATTATTTTGACTGAGGCATCGATGTCTGAGAGCGAGCCGATTTTGAGCGTGCGAGAACTGAGCGTAGCCTTTCGAGGCGAGACAGGGGTGACACGGGTCGTCAATCGCCTCAGTTACGACCTTCATCCGGGCGAGATTTTAGGCATTGTCGGGGAATCAGGGTCCGGGAAAACGGTTTCGTCGTTGGCTGCTTTGGGGCTATTGCCAGGAACAGCGGAAACCACTGGAGATATTGGACTGCGCGACAACGGTCTGTCAATCAATCTACTCACGCTCTCTTCTGCTCAAATGCGCCGCTATCGGGGTAATCGGTTGGCGATGATTTTTCAGGAACCGATGAGCGCGCTCAACCCCGTCTACACCTGCGGCTATCAGGCGATCGAGACCATTCTGGCGAACGAGTCGGTCTCAAAGGCAGAGGCGAAACAGCGAGCGATCGCGCTGTTTCGCGAAGTTCAGCTCCCCGACCCGGAAGGCATTCTCAATCGCTATCCTCACCAGCTTTCCGGCGGGCAAATGCAGCGCGTCACGATCGCGATCGCGCTATCTTGCAATCCCGACGTGTTGATTGCGGACGAACCGACAACGGCGTTGGATGTCACGGTCCAGGCCGAAATCCTACGTTTGTTGCAGCAGTTACGCCAGCAGCGGGGCATGGCCATTGTCTTCATTACCCACGATCTCGGCGTGATCGCAGAAATTGCTGACCGCGTTGTCGTGATGTACAAGGGAGAGGCCGTCGAAACGGGGTCGGTGTACGACATCTTCGATCGCCCTCAGAGTCCATATACAAAAGGCTTGCTCACTTGTCGGCCGCAGCTCGAGCGCCGCATGAAAGTGTTACCGACAACGACCGACTTCATGGAAGTACGGCGCAATGCAGCCGGGCATTTAGAGATTATTGAGAAAACTGCGAACTCCGTGCGGCAAGCCCTATTGGATGCCGAAATAGACAGCAACGAAATTGCAGCCAGACTGGACCAATTGCAGCAAGCCCAACCCCTGCTCAGCGTGCGCCACCTCAAAACCCATTTTCCCATCCGGCAAGGCGTGTTCGGTCGACAAGTGGGAGCAGTAAAAGCAGTCGATGACGTCAGCTTCGAGATTTATCCTGGCGAAACGTTAGGACTGGTGGGGGAATCGGGCTGCGGCAAATCGACCCTGGGGCGATCGCTGTTACGGCTGATTCAGCCTACCAGCGGCGAAATTGTCTATGACGGCGACGATCTTTTAGCTCTTTCTGGAGGCAAGCTGCGTCGCCTCCGACGCGAGTTGCAAATTGTGTTTCAAGACCCGTTTAGCTCTCTCGATCCTCGGATGAGCGTCGGCGCGTCGGTGATGGAGCCGATGGAATTGCATGGTATCGGTCGCAATCGCGCCGAGCGCCGAGCCGCCGCCGCAAAACTATTGGAGAAAGTCGGGTTGGACGCCAGCGCCCTGCGGCGCATGCCACACGAATTTTCCGGCGGACAGCGACAGCGCATCTGTATTGCCCGCGCCCTAGCTTCATCTCCACGTTTGGTCATCTGCGACGAGTCGGTATCTGCACTGGACGTGTCCGTGCAGGCCCAGGTACTCAATTTGCTCAAGTCACTCCAAGCAGAACTCGGGCTGGCCTACCTGTTTATCTCTCACGATCTGAGCGTGGTGAAGTTTATGAGCGATCGCATTATGGTGATGAATCGCGGCCAACTGGAAGAAATTGCGCCAGCCGAACGAATTTATACCTCACCGCAATCGGACTATACTCGCGCCCTCATTGCCGCGATTCCGCGAGCCGAACCCGAACGACGTAGCGTGCGTGCATACCGCAGCTATGCAGACTAATGCGAGCGATCATTCAGCGCGTGAGAGCGTCTGCAGTGACCGTAAACGGCGTCACCCTCGGTCAAATCGGTCGAGGTCTTAATATCCTGGTGGGAATTGCTGCCACCGATACGATCGCCGAAGTGGAATGGATGGCCAAGAAATGCCTCGACCTGCGGCTCTTTCCTTGCGATGGAGACCAGGGCAGTAACTTTCAAGCCTCAGTTCGAGACATTGGCGGCGAGCTCCTCGCTATTAGCCAATTCACTCTGTATGGAGACGGACGCAAGGGCCGCCGCCCGTCTTTTGAGCGTGCAGCTAATCCAGCTAAGGCTGAGGAACTCTACGAACGCTTCGTCGCGCTCTTGCGCCAGAGCGAACTGCGGGTAGAGACAGGCAAGTTTGGGGCCACGATGCAAGTCAGCCTTGACAACGACGGCCCTGTCACGCTCATCCTAGAGCGAGAGGCTAAAGATTAACTTGAATCGTCCAACACGCTAGGAAGCCGCCTGTTCCATTTGAGGTTCCAAGGCAGAGTTAGGTAACTCTAGGCAGTAGCCCGCTCCGTAAACGGTCTTAATGTATCTGGGATGTCGCGGATCCGGTTCTAGTTTTGTGCGCAGATGGCGGATATGGACCCGAATCGTCTCGATATCGTCGTCGGGATCGTAGCCCCAAACCTCTTTGAGAATTTCACTGGGAGACACGGTCTGCCCGTGACGCTGCATCAAACAGTGCAGCAGCTCGAATTCCAAGTGGGTGAGCTTCACCGTTTTCGCAAACCAGACCGCTTCAAACCGCTCGGGGATCAACGTTAGCGGACCGTAATTGAGAATCTCGCTGTGCTTAGCTGCTTGCGGAATGCGATCGGTACGACGCAACAAAGCCCGCACCCGCACTAAAAGCTCTTGGATCTCGAAAGGCTTGGTAAGGTAATCGTCAGCTCCTGCATTGAAACCTTCGACTTTATTCGACGTTTGACCGAGCGCCGTCAGCATCAGTAGCGGAATGTCTGCCGTCCGCTCATCGCGACGCAACCGCTGGCACACTGTAAACCCATCCACTTGGGGCAGCATCAGATCGAGCACAATCAAATCAGGCAAGAGTTGAAGTGCCAGCGCCTGCCCTTGAATGCCGTCTTCCGCTTTAAAAACTTCATAACCACCCAATTCGAGATTGACGGTCACGAGTTCGAGAATGGCGGGGTCATCATCAATGACTAGAATCCTGGGCATGATGTCCGAACGATACCTGCTGCTTATTGTTCTTTAGGTAGCGATGCCTGCCTACACTCATCTTAGTGTCGATGTCACAATACTACATGAGACGGCAGGTATTGTGACCTATCGACACGTTAAATCTTCGGAGTTACACCTTGCGTTCGGATTCAAGTTAACTTTTCTTTAGAGTCGTTGGCAAGTTTTATTCATATCTATGCTTACAAGCACCGAGTTCCCCAATGACAGCGAGTAGGTCTTTGGGCGAACATCTTTCTTCTGAGCTGACAACTTCGATAGGGCTGCGAGTGACGCATGCGGTCTCGGACGATGGGCAAGGCCGAGTGCTGAACTGCAATCAAGAATTCAGGCTGAATGTACAAAACATTTTGACAGTTACTATCCCAAGCGGAACCGATAGCAGCTATCAAGCAGCTTAAGACATTTTAGCTCTCCAAAACTCAGTCGTAGTCAGTACTTAAATGTTCCAACTCAAACGCCAAAATATGTAGAAAAAGCAGCTGTTGCAGCCGTGTATGCTACGAACCGAACTTGTGAACTGCACCATGGCCAATATTAATTTCACCTGTACTGCGATCGCAGCTGAAGCAGAGCGACAGTGGTATAGTCGCCTCCTCGCTCACTGTTTTCAAAGTACGCCTGCAGCAGAAATGGCATATCTCGATCGGGTCGGGCTAGCCAACGGCTTGCTCGTACGCCAAGGCGATATGCGGGCGGGGGGACTCGTCAAGATTCCCATGGGTCAGTGGTTCGGCGAAAAGCGCGTACCGATGACAGGGATTGCCTCTGTGGCGATCGCGCCAGAGTATCGCGGTCGAGGGGCAGCCCTAGCTTTAATGCGCCATGCTGTCAGCAAGCTTTATGAAGATGGAGTCGCTTTATCGGTGCTCTACCCAGCCGTGCAAACTCTGTATCGTCGGGTGGGGTACGAGCAAGGCGGTTCTTATTGCAGTTGGGAGATTGCGACGGAGTCCCTCAACCTGCGGGGAGGCGATTTGTCCGTGCGAGCCGTGGCTGTTGACGATACCGCCCTCGTCCGTCTTTATTCCCGGCAAGCGCAAGCGCGCGCTGGCAATCTGGATCGCCACCGTTGTATCTGGCAACAAAAGTTGGTTAAAGCCGAAACTGAACCTCTGTATGCCTATATTTTCGGTGACTGCGACCGCGAGGAAGGCTACGTACTTTACCGCCAAGAAACGACCCCGAACGGCGCGATCGCCAGCATCGAAGACTGGTGCGTTCTCACAGCAGCTGCAACGCAGCAATTTTGGTCATTTTGGGCAGCTCACCGCTCTCAAATCAATCAGATCAGATGGCATGGAAGTCCGCTCGACGATCTCACCATGGTATTACCCGAGCAGCGGGCGAAGCCGCGCTTTAGCGATCGATGGCTGTTACGCATCATCGACGTCGAGCGCGCGTTGAGTGCGCGCGGCTACCCACTTCACATCACAGTCGAGCTGCATCTCGACATCCGTGACGAACTCATTCCTTCTAATAACGATCGCTTTATTCTGCGCGTTGCTGGCGGAGGCTCTGAGGTACAACGCGGCGGCACGGGAGCTCTAAAACTCTCGGTTAGCGGTTTAGCTCCCATGTATTCGGGATTCCGTTCGGCCAATCAACTTTGCCGTTTGGGTTTTCTTGAAGGAGATGAAGAGGCGCTGGCGATCGCGACACAGCTCTTTGCTGGTCCATCCCCCTGGATGCCAGATTTCTTCTGAGAAAATCAAAACGTTATCTCATTGCCCCATTAACTCAAAAACTCCGCCTGGGTTAGCAAGCGGAGTCGAGCTCTGGAAGAGAGACACAGTAGAACAGACTATTCGGAGATCGCCTGTATTCCTCGGTTATAAAGTTCGCGAGCGTAATCCGTCCACGCACCTTGTCCCCAATATCGGAAACAGCTGGTTTGCACTAACAAGTTGTACAGCAGTGCTTTTTGATAGTCGGGACGACGAGTCACCGAAGTATCTTGCGCCAGCATGGAGTCATACTTTTTGTGGAAGGCAACGCTCAGCTCGTTCATAGGGCCGAGGACGTTTTCATAGCCCGCCACCCAGCTGAGATCGTTCGTCCACGATGCGCCATCCATGTGGAACTGATGGTCGGTCTCTTTAAGAGTGGCGATCGCTTTTTCTACGGCACCGGGACTGGTGTTCTCGCGATTGACGAGATTCCAGATTTTGTGCTGACCGACTGCTTGACACACGGGATAGTCGTCTTCACTCACGCCTGCTGCTGCCAGCAGCTCCAGATATTCCGTGCCGTTGACTCCAGCCACTCCGTGGGTGCCGCGACCGTTATCGCCAATCTCGCCCCAAAGCGGTTGGAAATCGCGAGCAAACTCGTTCATCATGACGCCGCCGTTCTCGCCGTCAGCAATTTGGGTCCCGCAGGCAGGTACGGTGACAGAGCCGAGGGTTTGTTTGCCCAACCCTTTAGCTTCGTGATAGGGCTGCATTTGCGCCACTAACTTGGTATCAGAGCCTTGGGTTTTAATCAGCGCTGCGATGCTAATCGTTTCGCCCTTAGAATTCGTGGCAACGAGCCGATTGGGAACGTATTTGTGTTCGTGCCACAGCCCCGAACCATCCGGACGCTCGACGGAGTGTTCCTGCACCATCAGCCAGCGATAGCCGCACTCTTTCAGCGCTTTGACGTACTCGTATAGCGTGTCGGGGTGGTTGGGAAGGTGCATTTCTGGGGGCGAAAAGCCCTTAACTCGCTTCAGCGCATCGATGCCAAAAATGGCGGCGAAGTGATGCTGCCACGCTTGGATATGCAGCTTCAGGTCGGGGATAGGAGTGGATGGAGCAACTGCATGACTCCACATCGTGCCCAGCCATTCGACGTGAGGCCAATAGCGATCGTCGCAGGTGATTTTGTCGAGTTTGTCGAGGGTTTCATGCTGACCCATCTGCCGTAAACCCCACAGCAAATTGCCGGAGTAGTCAAGCATAATGCGGGGATTATCGCCCTTATCCACCAGCTCGGGAATCCAGTCGGCCATGCGCTGGTAGCACCAAGCGAATACGGTAGCGTTGTGGTTGTCGCCGTCGTCGGGATTCTCCATCATGTGTTGCAAATTGCTGATGGGTTCTCCGTTGGAGCCAGCCGGAATGGTGGGCTGGTGCATGTGTAGGGCGCAAGCAAACCCAGCAGCCAGATTGTCCAATCGCAGATTGGTGACGGGTAAATAAATTGGATTTGTATGGCGAACGGCGGCGGCAATCTCTGCTTCCCAACCGCAAATATTGGGTAAGCCGTCGCGAATCTCTTCTAACTTGAGGGCGGGTTTCAACGTGGCGACCATAGCCTTCATTCTCCTAACAACTGTCGCAGGCAGTGGTGCTCTCAACACCCTACGCGACTGCTCCGCTTACTATAGTTCCGATCTCTAAGTCCGCGCCCTTAAACGCGAATTAAGCTTATCGAACGTGTCATTTTGGCGATGTTTTGTCGCAGTTCGAGTCATTGTTTCAGTTGATATCCGATCGCGCTCAGATTCAGATGAGGTCGCCAAGTAGCAGCCAATTTGTCCAGCACCACCTCGCGATCGCTCTGATAATGTCCGGTCAAATTCGGCAATCGTGGCAAGTTCTTGGCTTGCCGCAACGAGTTCAACCACTGCCTGCGCCAGCCGTGATTGTCGAACAAGCCATGTAAGTAGCTGCCCCATATCCGCGCGTCCGAAGTTTTGCAGCCGAGGTCGGTACGATCGCATATGGGCTGGCTCGTACGACCAAAAGTGGTAGTTCCCTGATGAATCTCGTAGCCGAGGATAGGAGCCGATACGGGCCAGAGCGATCGCGTTTCCACCCGCTGCGTAACTTTCTCGCCCGTCAGAACGGTCTCCGCAGGCAATAAATCGAGTCCTAAATACGTTCCGCTTTTGCCTTCGCATCCGTCCGGATCGGCTACGGTCGTTCCCAGCATTTGCATGCCGCCGCAGATACCCACGATCGCGCCGGAAAACCGCTGAATCTGTGTGGCCATACCCGCTCCTTGTAGAGCGAGGAGATCGGCGATCGTAGATTTACTTCCTGGCAAGATCGCGACATCCGGTACTCCTAAAGCCTCATCAAGACCCACGTAACGCACTCGGACGCTTGGCTCAGCCTCAAGCGGATCGAAATCAGTGAAGTTGGAAATATGTGGCAGTCGAATCACCGCAATCTCCAGTTCGGCCCCCGACTTGCGCCCGCGTCGTTCCCACAAACTCATCGAATCTTCTGCCGGTAGCGCAAAATCCAACCACGGCAGCACTCCCACAATGGGCAATCCCGTATAGTCAGCCAGCCAGTCCAAGCCAGGTTGCAACAAGTCCAGCACGCCGCGAAATTTGTTAATGATGATGCCGCTAAAGAGCTGGCGTTCGTCTGCTGGTAAGACCTGCAGCGTACCGACGACGTGGGCCAAAGCACCGCCGCGATCGATATCGGCAACGAGCAAGGTGGGCGAACGCAAGTACTTTGCCACCCGCATATTGCTCAAATCCCGATGGTGTAGATTCACCTCAGCTGGACTGCCAGCACCTTCGCAAACGAGCCATTCGTACTGCATCTGTAACGTGTCAAGGGCTGCCGCGACCGCTTGCCAGCCGCGATCGAAGAATGTCTTGTAATAATCTCCGGCTCGATAGGTCCCCGCCGGAATGCCATTCAAGATCACTTGTGAAGTCATGTTGCCTTGCGGTTTTAGCAACACGGGATTCATCGTTACTTGCGGCTCTATTCCCGCCGCCCACGCCTGCACCGCCTGCGCGTAGCCCAACTCTCCCCCCGAGGGAGCAACGTAGGCATTTAACGACATGTTTTGCGCTTTAAACGGAGCTACCGACCAACCATCTTGCGCAAATATCCGACACAGTGCCGTCGCCACCAACGATTTCCCCACGCTAGAGGAGGTACCGACGACCATTACCGAACGAGTCATAAGCTACGCGATCGCAGAGCCCCACGATAATAGCTGCCGAATTCCTATCGGACAGAACGGAGGCTCAGGCAGGCGATCGTGCTTGCGAGCGATCGTCGGATGAGTCAATCAGTTCAACTTAGTCATCGCTTTCAATCGCGACGTACTGCAATGGGATAGCAAATGTCGATAAATATCGGCCAGGAATGCTGTCCGATTCGCGACGGCCGGTTGGCTGTCCTCCTAATGCTCGGTAAAATCCCTCCGCATGCGGATCGCTCTGTACGATCAGCATTTCTCCTCCGAGTTCCGCAGCCATTTGCTTCGCACGTGCCATTAATGCTCGTCCGATACCGCGACCGATATAAAGCGGTTCGACAAAAAGCGCCTCCAGCTCGAACTCGGTTGCGGACAACTGCTCGATGGCAAAAAAACCGGCGATCGCTCCTTCCAGCTCGGCCACCACAAAGGAATACTCGTGTTGCTCGATCTGCTGCTGTGTATAGCTGAGTTCCTGGCGACAATCTGTCATGAAATCGCGGGAATATCCCCAATACGCCTTTGAACGTAGCGCCAAGTCGCTGAGATATTCAGCTTCGCTCCGAATCGCCGACCGTATCGTCAGGCCATCGAGTTGTAAAACACTCACGTTCGGTCTCTCTGTTGGCTACGAGCAGAAAAGGATGAGCTCAGGATTTCTATGACAAACATTTGCGCCACCTGTCACCAACCGTAATCGATACTCACTGAGGCCAGAAAGTAAAAATTCAGACGAAGACCTGTGAGTTCGAGCCAACCCTCGATCGCCGACTCAATACCGACTATGGTTGTCACCAGACTTTCACAGGCGTGATATCAAATATCCGAGTAGGTGATGAATAAGCGAATTTTGTGGGTGCAGGTGTGGGGCTTAGCTGCCATTCAGGGGGCAATCTCACTCACGTGGGTTATCTACAACCTGTATTTACCGGGCCTGTTGCAGCAACTCGGATTCGCGGCCTCGGTGGCTGCAGCTCTACTGCTGATTGAGAATATCTTGGCCGCCGTGATGGAACCGCTGATGGGTAGCTTGTCCGATCGCATGCAGCGGTTTGTTACCACGTCATTTCCATTTATCACTGCGGGGATGGTGGCCGCATCGATCTGTTTTCTTGTCATTCCTGGGACTGGGACGTTCGTCAGTCCGGCCAGTTCCTGGCGTTGGTTATTACCCGTAGTGCTGGTCGCCTGGGCCCTGGCCATGACGATTTTTCGCAGTCCGGCCATGTCGCTGTTAGGGCGCTATGCCTTTGCTACTCAATTACCCTTCGCTGCTAGCATTCTTACTCTAGTGGGCGGTCTGGCTGGAGCAATGGGGCCGCTAGCCAGTCAATTCATTCTCAATCTCGGGGCGATCGCGGCCTTCGGTATTGGTTCATTCGTACTACTAGGGGCAGCCGCAGCCTTGAGAGCAACACAACCAGCTCTCAGAATTGCCCCCGAAGCAAAAGAAACTGAGTCTGCTTCGGCAGAAACAGACAGTGAGAGCACTGCTTCCAAACAGCTATCGTGGGCTGGATTGGGATGTACATTTGGCGCTGGGGTTGGGGTTGGATTGGGATTTCGGTTGATGTTGACAACATTTCCGAAGCTGCTGTCCGTCAGCGTGCCCGATGCCAATATCGGACTTTTAACCGGATGTATTTTCCTGGCGCTAGCGCTAACGGCAATTCCGGCGGGCAAGCTTGGAACGCTGTGGGGTAACCGTCCGGCGATGTTAGCTGGTCTATTACTCATGGCTGGCTTAATGGCAGCATTACCGTTTGCCAGCAACGCCATCACCATCGGCGGGATGGCGATCGCCTGGGGGGCAGCATTCAGCTTGGTTGCCAACGGGACGATCCCTTTCGCGTTGTCACAGGTACCACCGATGCGGGCGGGATTGGGCACCGGGATGTATTTCAGCGGTGGTGCGGTAGCAACCAGCCTCTACGGACAGATCTTCGGTCGAATCGAAATCTCCGCCGCAACCAGTGTCACGCTGGGAGCCGTCGCCTGCGGGGTAGCGGCAGGCTGCATTGCGGCCAGCTATCTGCTTGCGCCGTCACGCCCGCGATCGCTCTAGCGGATACTCTGCAGCAGGCAAGGCCGACCATTCCCAGGTCGATCCGGCGTAGTTTTTCACCGTCCGAAAGCCCCAATGCACTAAGACAGAAACGACAAATGCCGAGCGCACGCCACCCGTACAGTACGCGACCACCGGCGTGTCGGGGTCAATGCCTAATTGCGCCAGCTCAGTCAGCACCAGCTCTGGAGAGCGTAAGTATCCATTCGACTGCCGCAGACAAGGAATG
>JBCBVC010000103.1:0-15282 GCA_039817845.1 Cyanobacteria bacterium J06642_2 | reverse complement strand
TCGTATAAGTTCTGTTCAAGATAGGTTTCTTTTTGCTCTTCCAGAAGCAGCTTGGTTAATTAATCGAAGTGCCCATATCTCGGTACATCGATTTCCAGCGGCTAATCGCATCAAGTCTACTGACACTAGCAAGGTAACTGTCATGACTGCACTGCTCCCTCAAGTAAGCGTCTTCTCGGAACCCAATCTTCCTCTTTCAGAAGCTACTCAAACCCCAGGGGCCTTCGTTTTTCGGATTTCCGAGCCTGCTCCTCTAGAGGGATTAGTTGTAGAGTTTATCGCGGGCGATGACGATCCCGTTCCCGGCGATCGCGATGTCGATATCAGTCTGGAAAATAGCAGTAATATCGAAGACTTTTCGGTAAATCCAGCTCCTGGTTTTATCTCTTTCGTCACGATCGCAGCTGGAGCTACTGAAGCGCGATTGGTTGTCATTCCCATTCAAGATCTCGTTCCAGAAACGGATGAAACTATCTCGGTGGATTTGCTGCCCAGTGAATACTACTTCGTCGATCGAAACGATTCCTTTGCGGCGTTGACGATTACGGACAATACCGGGGTCGGAAGCAGTCGCGCTGAAGTGCTGCTGGGAACTCCGAATCCAGACTTATTGCTGGGGCGTGATGGCAACGATCTGCTGTTGGGCTTGCCTGGTGACGACACGTTGTTGGGTGAAACTGGCAATGACCTGGCGATCGCGGGAGATGACGACGATCTCGTGCTGGGCAATACGGGCAATGATTTTCTGCAAGGTTTGGGTGGTGAAGACACGGTCGCGGGAGGATTGGGACTTGACATTGCACTCGGTGGCGAGGGTCGCGATCTCTTCGTGCTGGCTCCTGGCAACGGAACCGACATACTCCTTGATTTTGAAGTGGGGACGGACGAGATCGCGCTGGCAGACGGCTTGACCTTCGAGCAAGTGAGCATTGATCCCCTCAGCCAAAGCACGATCCTGCGTGTAGCTGCTACGGGCGAGCAGCTTGCCTTTTTGCCGTTTACGCTTGCAGCCAGCTTGTCTGAGGCTGACTTCGTTCCGGCTCCCGAGTTGCCAATCTTCGTATCTGATTCTGGAGAGCTCGTTCCAGAGGTGGGCGAAAGCACCAACGACCTGCTGGTCGGCACTCCTGCACCCGATGTTCTAAATGGCGGCCCCGGATCCGACACATTGCTCGGCGAAGCAGGCCCCGATCTACTCGATGGCGGATCTGGCTCCGACCGCGTCGAAGGAGGCCCTGGCGACGATGCGTTGCTGGGTGACAATCGTCGCGACACGCTCCTCGGCGGTGCAGGCGATGACTTGCTCAGCGGCGAAACTGGTTCCGATCGCCTGTTTGGCGGCCTTGGCGATGACTTCCTTAACGGCGATCGCGGACAAGACTCCGTCTTTGGCGGCCTCGGTAATGACATCCTCAACGGTGGTAGCGGTGGAGATCGTCTCGACGGCGGTTCGGGGGCTGACGTCATCAATGGCGATGCTGGCCGGGACACCATTCTCGGCGGCGAGGGCGGCGACATTATCGATGGCGGTTTTGGAGATGACTCGATTGATGGGGGTGCGGGGGGCGACATTCTAAATGGGGGTAGGGGTAGAGATCGATTCGTGCTCTCGTTCGAGCCAGACTCCGATTTGATTCTCGATTTTGAAGTCGGGCGCGACCTCTTAGAGTTACCTGTGGGAGTCGCATTTGAAGACGTGACCCTGATTCAAGCAGGTGAAGATGCACTTGTCTTTTTGCCCGATGCACCTCAACCCGCAGCCATTTTGGCGGGGGTACAGGCCAGTGCGATCGCAGAAACCAGCTTTGTCGAATTCGCTCCTCTCGTGAATGGACTCGTCGTATTCGGAGATAGCAACTCCGATACTGGCAATGTCTTTAATGCTCTCAACCAGATATTTCCTCCCAGCCCGCCGAACTTTAACGGTCGATTTTCCAACGGGCCGAACTGGGTCGACCAAATCGCTCCCGCACTGGGGCTAGAGAAGAGCGAAGTCAGTAACTTTGCCTTCGGCGGTGCCTTCAGCGGGCGTCAAAATCAGGGTGACTTCACAGGTGCGCCAGGACTCCCTGGCATCCTGGAAGAGATCGATACCTTTGCTGCCCAAGTGGGGCCCAACGGAGCGGATCCTGACGTGCTCTATTCGGTTTGGTTCAATGGCATCGATTTTCAGTTCGTGGATCCCAACGATCCGTTAGAGGTGCTGGAGGCAATTGGTTCGGCTGTCGACAACATTATTGAGGGGCTAACTGAGCTGGCGGAGTTGGGCGCAGAACACATTCTCGTCCCGAATCTCTTCAACATCGGCTTAATACCAGAGGCTCGAGAACTTGGATTGGAGGCTGAGGGGACATTTATCAGTCGCTCGTTCAATCGCGGTTTGGCTGCGTCACTCTTGGAGTGGGAAGCAGAGACCGGACTGGACGCGATCGAGGTCGATCTGTTCGGCTTTAGCCGGACGCTGGAGCGCAATCCTGAGTCCCTCAGCTTCACCAACGTGACCGATCCGCTGCTGTTCAATCCTGACTTAGAGAGTCCTGAATCAGCTTATTTCTGGGACGAACTGCATCTCACAACCCAGGGGCATGCCGTCATTACCGAGATCTTTTTGGGAGCGATCGAATCTCACTTTGAGGTTGACGATCCGCTCGCAGCTTCTTCTCAGCTGACTCCGGAGATATCGTCCGCAGCATTCGCTGCCGAACAGTCGCTCGTACCCGGGTTGGCTTAACTGGCTTCGCGATCGCCTCGTTCTTACATCTAAGGCCACTCGAGGATTGAGGCGATCGCGCTTGCATAAGTTCCGCTGGCTTCCCCTAGAAATCAATGACACGCCTTAACGCTTGCAGCCGCTCGCTTTGGAGCTTGCCACCATGAAAGTTAAATGGCACATTCTCATCCTCAAAATCCTCGGCTGGGCGATTGCCGAAATGGCGTTGAACGCAATTGGTCTGGATAACCTGGCTGATTACAGCGAATTCGCGCTCGAATGCCGACCTGCTACGACGAGTAAAATCGAGCACTGCCTCGGGAGCATGACCATTGCCGCCGCCGTTTGAGGATGCGATCGCCGTCACATCCGCTCATGGATCGCGATCGCTGATAGGTAGAGACACATTTCATACTCTAACGAAATGGGTCAGACTATCAGGTAGCGCGTTTGCGTACGCTTGAGATGACCTCAACTTGGTGACGAACCATACATTTGCACCCAAATTTTGTAGCCTAGTAGTCTTAATTGGAGGTCGTGTTGTCTATTAGGCTTAACCCAACGTTATAGATATCCTAAGTATTTATATGGGATATTGTGATTCTCGACAAAATGGGCGTAGTTTCGCAGATAGGTACTTAGATTCGCTGCCGTTGCGCTTTCGTTTAGCCCGCGAAAATTACGCGAATTGCCCGTCCAGGAGGTCGTTACCCGTGAGCCATCCATCTACTATTTTCCCTGGCTCGTTTTCGAATGGGTTTGTCGTGTCGAAGCAGCAGTCAGCCAAGCCACCGGAGGCGTTGCACGTTGGAGATGACCCCGTTGTTGCTGGTGACCTGCTGCCGCTGCTGGTGCGCTATCGCATGCTGCCCCAACTGGTGCGGGAAGCGATTGTCGACCGGGCGATCGCGTCTGTGGAACTCGATGCTGATGTCGAAGCTGAGGCCTATCAAGCTTTCCTAGCTCGCCAGCATCTCGATATGGACAAGGCCAGAACGGAATGGCTGGATCGCCACGGCATTAGCGAAGCTCAACTGAAAGATATGGCTGTCCGCGATCGCCGCATTCAAGCGTTTAAAAGCGAGACATTTGGTGCCAAAGTGGAATCCTATTTCCTCAAGCGCAAAAGCACGCTGGATCGCGTCGTTTACTCGTTGCTGCGCACGCGCGAAGCTAATGTTGCTCAGGAGCTATATTTCCGCATCCAGGCTGGCGAGCAAAGCTTTGCTGAAGTGGCCAAGGAGTATTCTCAAGGGCCAGAGGCGCAGACAGGGGGCACAATTGGTCCGGTCGAGTTGAGTACCCCGCACCCGGCCCTCGCCCATCGACTGAGCGTGAGTCATCCCAATCAGCTGTGGCCGCCGATTCGCTTGGAAGACTGGTTTATCATCGTGCGGTTGGAAAAGACCATTCCCGCTCAACTCGACGACACCACGCGGCAGCGTTTACTTGACGAACTGTTCTCTACCTGGCTGCAGGAACAGCTGCAAGGGTTAGACGTCGCCGTTCGTCCTTTGGGCTCCACGTCAGAGTCTTCAATATCGCAGGTATCTCCTTCTTCTGAATTGGATTCGCAATCATGACTTCTGCACTATCCTCCTTTCAGACCTTTTTAGCTGGCGTGCCGCCCTTCGATGGTCTCGACAAGCAGACCATCGAGCGCCTCATTACCCAAATTCAGCCCCTGCGTTACCGCATGGGACAGGCGATTGTGGTGCGGGACAAACTGCCCCATCACGTCGCTATTTTGTATGAGGGCCGGGCTCGCTTGTTGGGTTACCCGCCCAATGCCGACACTCCCACTACGTTGCAGCTGTTAGAACCTGGTGCTGTGGTCGGCTGGGTTGGTCTGATTCGGGGAGTCCCCTGCGAAACCGCCATTTCCTCTACGGAGGCCGTGTGTCTGTCATTACCGGCAAAAGAATTTCTCGATTTATTGGAGCGCGATCCCGAATTCAACGCCGCCTTCCAAAAACAGTGCAGCCCCATTGAAATCTTTGACCTCCTGCGCTCGACCCAAGAGCGGCAAGCCAATGCAAATCACGACGACCTCAAAGATTTAGCTCTGAAATTAGCCTTGGCTGCCAAGATGCAGCAAGCGCCGCGAGGTCGTTTCCCCACCACCCAGCTCGATCCCGAGATGCAGTGGTTTGTCAGTGGCGGCGGCAAGGTGTCGCAAGCTCAGGCCGGTACCGTGCTGGACTTAAACGATCCCAACGGTGCTATTGAGGTGCTCGGTCCTCACAAAGCCCGTCTGATTGGCGTGCCAAAATCTGAAGTCTCGGTCGAGTCTGTAGTTCGGCATGACGACACATCCGATCCGTGGAGCGATGACGGAGCAGAAGACGGAACAGAGCAAAACGGCAGCGTATCGGATTCTGCGATCTCGTACGCTCCTGAAGAGATGCCCGTTGCTCCTATTTCTATCTACGCCGATCGCCCCAAACGTCAGCGGTATCCTCACTTTGCAGCTCGTGGGCAGCTGGAAGCAACGTTGGCATGCTTCCAAATGCTCTGCAAGCACTTAGGCGTGCCTTTTCGGCGCGATCAGATTAAGCGCGTGCTGGCCGAACAGTTAAAGCGGACGGGCAGTTTGTCTTTAATGCACTGCGGGGCCGTGTCAGAGATGATCGGTCTCAACGCCCAGTTGGTTACCATTCCAGCTCGAGCTCTCGGGCGTTTGCAGGCTCCGGCACTGATCCAGTGGGGCGAAAGTTTTGCCCTCCTCTACGAAATCGATCAGCGCGAAATCGTTGTCGGTTCGCCCGAGGCTGGGATTTTTCGCCGCCAGCCGGAAGATATTTCTGCTACTTGGGAGGAAACCGGCCAAGTTTTAATGTTGCAGCGGACGAAGTCTACGCCTCAACAAAAGTTTGGTTTGCAGTGGTTCCTGCCCTCGCTAGTCAAATACAGGCGAGTCCTATTCGAAGTTCTCATTGCTTCGTTTTTCGTACAGCTTTTCGGTCTGGCCAACCCGTTGATGATTCAAGTGATCATCGACAAGGTAATCGTGCAAAACAGTATCGATACGCTGCACGTTTTGGGGGTTTTTCTGCTCGTCGTCGCCTTATTTGAGGCCTTGCTGACCAGTTTGCGCACGTATTTGTTTGTCGATACCACTAATCGGATCGACATGAGCTTGGGGTCGGAGATTATCGACCACTTGTTCCGCCTGCCGCTGCGGTATTTCGAACGCCGTCCAGTGGGTGAACTGGCCAGTCGTGTAAATGAGCTAGAAAACATCCGCTCGTTTCTGACTGGAACGGCCCTGACAGTGGTGCTGGATGCCATCTTCTCGGTGGTCTATATCGTCGTCATGTTCATCTACAGTTGGCTGCTGACGCTGGTGGCGCTGACGACAATTCCGCTATTCGTGGCGCTGACACTTCTTGCCTCACCCATTATCCGGCGTCAACTGCGGACCAAGGCCGAACGCAACGCCCAGACCCAGTCATACCTGGTGGAAGCGCTCTCCGGCGTTCAAACCGTGAAGGCACAGAACATCGAACTGCGATCGCGGTGGCAATGGCAGGAGCGCTACGCTCGCTACGTCAGCGCTGGCTTTCAAACGGTACTGACCTCGACGGCGGCTAGCTCCACGAGTAATTTCTTAAATAAGCTCTCGGCATTGCTGGTGCTTTGGGTCGGAGCCTATTTAGTCTTACAGGGCCAGCTCACCCTCGGACAGCTGATTGCTTTCCGAATCATTTCTGGTTACGTTACCCAACCTCTTTTGCGTCTGGCCCAGCTGTGGCAAAATTTCCAGCAGACGGCTCTATCGCTGGAACGTTTGAGCGACATCATCGATACGCCCCAAGAAGCTGACGAGGAAAATCGCGACAACATTCCCTTGCCTCCAATTGTGGGTAATGTTCGCTATGAAGGCGTGTCGTTCCGTTTTGGCCAAAGCGGTCCACCGCAATTAAACAATATTGAACTGGAGTTTCCAGCGGGCACGTTTGTGGGCATTGTCGGCCAGAGTGGTTCCGGTAAGAGTACGTTGATGAAACTGCTGCCGCGTCTCTACGAGCCTAACTCCGGTCGCATCTTCATCGATAACTACGATATTGGCAAAGTAGAACTCTACTCGCTGCGTCGACAGGTGGGAATCGTACCGCAAGACTGCTTACTCTTCGATGCCTCGGTGCAGGAAAATATTGCTCTCACCAATCCCAACGCCACCTCTGAAGAGATTGTCGAAGCAGCTAAAGCAGCCTCTGCCCACGAGTTCATCATGGGACTTCCGGCTGGCTACAATACCCGCGTGGGCGAACGGGGCTCGGCCCTTTCTGGCGGCCAGCGGCAGCGAATCGCGATCGCCCGTACCATTCTGCAAAATCCGCGCTTGCTGATTTTGGATGAAGCGACCAGCGCTCTCGACTACGAAACCGAATATCAAGTTAGTGCCAACCTCAATCGCTTTTTCCACGATCGCACGGTGTTCTTCATCACGCACCGCCTCAGCACGATCCGCCATGCCGATATTATCCTGATGATGAGCCAGGGCACGGTGATCGAGCTGGGCACGCACGAGGAACTCATGGCCAAGCGTGGCAGTTACTACTGCCTGTACCAGCAGCAGGAGGCCGAAGCCTAGCGCTTCC
Source organism: Cyanobacteria bacterium J06642_2 (assembly GCA_039817845.1). GTDB lineage: Bacteria > Cyanobacteriota > Cyanobacteriia > Thermostichales > PCC-7336 > JBCBTL01. The sequence continues at coordinate 7,968 of JBCBVC010000103.1, read as the reverse complement.
GGAGCAGCAGCTCAATGTCGCGATCCATTTAGGACATCTTTAGACCCCACGCAGTTCTTCCTCCTCATACTCGTCTCGGTCAGACCGACCGCATCCAGCCATGATGACCCGTTCGCCTCAATCTCACCCTCCCAGCGACGACGACTCGCGCTCGAATGCTCTGGCAAAAACAAACGGAAAATCACAGGAGCTGGTGCCTCAGTCGTCGCCGGATTTAGTGCCGACGTTCGATCAGCCTGTCATTCTGCAACAGTCGCCAACGTGGTCGCGGGCGATCGTGTGGGCCATTATGGGCATAACTACGTTTGCCGTGGTCTGGGCTTGCGTCGCCAAGATTGAAGAAGCTGTTCCCGCACAAGGCAAATTGGAACCGAAGGGAGCGGTCAAAGAGATTCAAACTCCTGTGACTGGGGTCGTACAGGAAATGTTTGTAGAAGAAGGCGAACGTGTCGAAGCGGGCGATACGCTGGTTGCCTTCGACCCGACAACGGCCCAGGCCCAACAGCAGGCGTTATTGCAGGTGCAGGCCAAACTCAATCAGGAAAATGACATCTATCGGGCAACCTTAGCTGGTTCCAGCAGCACTAACAGCGCTGATATTCCGGCCGGGCTAGCTTTGCTGACTGAAAACCGGGCTAGCCTAATTGCCGAGAATCGACTGTATCGCACCCTCTTGCAAGGTGGGCCGGGATCTACCCTCAGCGCTGCCCAGCAAGAACGCCTGCGAGCCAGCCAGGCCGAGCTGAATTCCCGCGTCACTGCGGCTGAATTGGAAGAAGAGCAGCTACAGCGTCAGCTCAATCAGGTCCGCGTCCAGCTAGCCAATGCCCGCAGCGATCTGTCAGTTAATCAACGCATTCTTGACGATATCGAGCCGCTAGTGCGAGAAGGAGGGCTGGCGCGTCTCCAGTTTTTACGGCAGCAGCAGGAGGTAACTTCCGCCCAAGCCGAAATCGATCGCTTCGTGCAGGAAGAAGAACGCTTGAAAGTGGCGATCGAGCAAGCTAAAGAGCAATTGCTTAACGTCAAAGCGCAATCTCGCGACGAGCTCTTTTTGCGCATCGCTGAAAATGAAAAAGATATCGCTGCAATTGAAAGCCAGTTCAGCAAAGTGTTGATCGAGAACGACAAGCGTCTGGAAGAAATTGCTGGACAGCTGCAACAAGCTCAACTTACCCTGCGATATCAAGAGCTAACTGCTCCCATCAGCGGCAGCATTTTTGACGTACAGGTGAGCGGTCCGGGCTACGTGGCTAATTCCAGTACGACGCTACTTAGCATTGTCCCTAATGACAGCCTGATTGCCCGCGTGTTCATCACCAACAGCGATATCGGTTTTGTAGAGGAGGGGATGGAAGTCGACGTTCGTATCGATTCCTTCCCGTATAGCGAGTTTGGCGATGTCAAAGGAAAGCTAGTCTCGATCGGTTCTGACGCACTCCCGCCTGACGAAATCTATCCTTTTTATCGTTTTCCAGCTGAGATTGAAATCGAACAGCAGTCCATTCGGGTCAAAGAGCGAGACATTTTGCTTCAATCTGGGATGTCGCTGAGCGCCAACATCAAAGTCCGCAAGCGGACAGTCGCCAGCATTTTTACCGATCTGTTCAGTAGTAAGCTCGAAAGCCTGCGTTTCACGCGTTAGTCGGTAACGTTGATATCAAGCAGTGTTGATATCAAGCAGTGTTGATGTCAAGCAGTGTCTGGCATTCACTTTGAATTAGGCTATGGCAGCCGCATAGATGAGACCGTATCCCGCAGGAGTATTGGGATCGTTAGTCTGCGTGCCGCCACCGAATGCGGTGGTGCCGTAGAGGATGTCGTCGGCGATCGCTGGAGTGCGCATGGGAGTATCGCCGTTCTTACCGCCGTCGAAACGGTGTAAAACTTCAAATTCTGAACCGTCGGGTTGCATAGAGAAGAGCGAGCCGAAACTGTCGCCTCGTAAAGCATTGGTGCCGTGCGTCGTACCGTAGAGCTTGCCGTTTGGAGCAAGCGCTAACGAGCCGTTAGGTTTGCTGCCCTCAGTCTGGGGATTGCCCAGTTCGTGCAGCACCTCGAACTCATTTTGGGTGGTGTCGAATCGATAGATGCTACCGCTATCTTGAGGTTGGCCAGGATCGCCATACGCCGTTCCGTAAAGGTAGCGATCGCCGTCGAACAGCAGTTCGTCATAGGGATAACCGCTGTCTGCTTTGCCCTGGAAACGATAAAGGGTTTTGTATTCGCTGCCATCTAGGCGGAGGCGAAAAAGGCTACCGCGGTTGAGACGGTTATCGACAAAGAAATCACTGGCCGTGCCGTAGAGATAGTCGTTTGCAAACGTCAATCTGCCCGTGGGATGTTGCGATTGGGTCGGGTCGAAATCATGCAGGAGCTCAAACGCATCGTTCCCGAGATCGTAGCTGTAGATCGCCCCCGGCCAGCGGTAGCGACCGCCATGATATACCGTGCCGTACAGGCGATCGCCAACCAGAATTGGGCCAGCATGGGATTGCGACCCGTTGTTGTCGACGCGATCGAAATGATGCAGGATGCGAAACTGGCTGCCGTCAGTTCCCATTTCGAACAGCACGCCGTTATCCGCATTGCCGCCGAATTTGGTAATGCCATAGAGGCGATCGCCTTTTACCCAAAGTTTGTGATAGGGTTCGCGTCCGTCTTTGCCTGAAAAATGATGCAAGACGCGATAGTCTGAGCCATCGCGCGCGATTGCGAACACAACGCCGTAGTCGCCCTGGCCGCCTCGGTAGGTGTTGCCGAACAGCGTATCGCCACTGATAGTCAAGCTACCAAATGGCACCCGACCGTCGGGACCGCTGAATGCATGCAGGACGTTAAATGACTGGGGCGATCTCGCAGCGGAAAGGTTGGGAAAGTCAAAGGCGGGTTGGGCTCCACCTTGTTGCCGACAACTGGCTATCCAGTAGGCTGCCGCTGCACCTGCTAGGCTGACGGCATTTCGTCGTTTCATAATTACGTCGGTAACGGTTGATGAATTTAGTAAATCGCTGAGAGTAGGCGCTCGCAACTTGGAGGAGAAACAGTGCGCCTTTAGATTAGTTCATCGCACATGCTACGACCTCTGAACTAGGCTAGGAAGGGAGCGCAGGTGGATAGTAGTGGCTGAAAATTACGTAGTCGCCGTTCTGTCCGATCGCATTCGGGCTGAAGAAGCGTATTTTGCCTTAGAAAAGGCTGACGTACCGATGAAGCAGGTGTCGTTGCTGGGGCGCGGCTATCAGAGTGCAGATGAATACGGATTAATTGACCCGGACCGAGAGGCTGAGAAACAGTCGATGTGGTTATCGTACTGGCTCATACCGTTCGGGTTTGCCGCAGGTGCCTCGTTTAGTTTGCTATCAGGATTGCAGACGTTTGCTTGGGCAGGAGAGATTGGCAATCATGTCGTTGGCGGCTTTATGGGTGCGGCTGGTGGCGCAATGGGAGCGTTTGTGGTCGGTCGGCTGACGGGGTTTACCACCAGCAGCGGAGACGCGCTGACGTATCGCAACCGGCTGAATGCGGGCAAGTATTTGATCGTCGTTGAAGGCTCGGACTCTCTCATCCGACAGGTGACAAAAGTTATACGCCAACACGAGCCGGAAAACATTCAGGGCTATACCGATCGCCCTTGATGCGGCGAGCTAGTTGGCTGTGTCGGTGATGAAGCGTCCACTTCCCGCCTCGAAATCAGCATCTGACTGGTCTGCATATGGATCGCGCCCGTTGGTTTCAGGTGCATCTAAAGACGCCTCACCATCTGACGTGTCGCTCCCTTCAGAAGCGGAGGGAGTGTTTTCAGGAGTTGGCTCTGTCTCGGCTGCTGGAGAAGCCGTTGAAGCCTCAGGATCGCTCTCGGCCTCCTCAACAGCAGGAGTTTCAGATGGGGCAGGTGTGGGTTCGTCTGAGTTTAGAGAAGACTCATTCACAGCCGGTAAATTGACGTCGGCGATCTCGATCGCGCGGCGGCGCTCGTCGGCTGGGCCGAATTCTGCCAGGGCGATCGCGGCCTCACCTCGGGTGACAGGGGTTTGCGGGTCGAAGGCGCGAATCAAGCCAAACGTGCGTCGTAGCGTGGAGTTGTCTTCGAGTTCGGCATCGGCGATCAGAGCGTTCAGAATATCTGCCGGAATGTCGTCAACGTCATTGAATCCCCAGAGGTTGCGGACGGCCTGTCGGGCGGTGGCTTCGTCTCGGGCGGGAGGAATGACGTCAATAGCAGTTTTAATGCGAATTAGCTCTGCTCGGGACAGCAACTTGTCGGGCTGAAATTCGCCATCACTATCACTTTCGACCAGACCAGCGTGGGCTAGGGCTTGAATGTAGGTGAAATCGGGGCGATCTTCCGGTACGTCGAGGAATTCCGGTGTTTCAGTTGTTTTGCCCAGGCGAATGTGGCGGGCGGGACGGTCAGCATAAAGGGCGTTGTTGGCGCGAACGACCCAGCGGGCATATTCGCCGCGACGAAGGCTGCGGTTGGGAGCGAAACGATTACCAGCGACCTCATCGAACACCTCCAGAGTGTCGAGAGCGGCGATCGCCTCGCGTGCTTCCGGTGCCTCATCGAGATCTTGAAAGCGGGTTGTTGTGGGTGTGAGTGTGGGCAGCGCAGACTGCACGGGGGCTGGTGTCGGAGTGACCTCGCCATCAGATATCGGTTCGGTCGGGGAGGCTGCTGGGGTAGGCTCGCTCGGTTCGCGCTCGGGCGGGGACGAAGATTGAGCAGGCGCGATCGCCTGGCTTATGCGCTGACCCCATTCAGTACTTTGACATCCAGCTAGCAGGACAGCAAAGCTGCTGGCAAGGGCAAGCGTCCGAAGGCATCGCCCCCTAATCGATGAATGCTGTTGGCTCATCCCACGCGCCCCATCAATGCCCTCTTACGCTAGCACCCGCTTGGAGGTGGTTGAATTGAATCTCGTTAATCTCAGGCTTGACTGCATACGCGAGCAATAGTGTTGCCGTTTCGTGACAGATTAAAACCAGATAGATGAAAATCATGAGTGTAAACTTACTTGCCAGCGTGCTGGGAGCGATCGCGCTTTCGATCGCTTCGCGGGGCGTACGGGCGGAAGTCGTGCCCGCTGACTTCGAGCGTTTGCGGCAATCTTTGGAAAGCTATGGGTTTGCCGTTCGCGTGGAAGCGCCGCCTCTGCGCGGAGCCTTCGGCCTGCTAGAGGCGAGTTCCAAAACGATTTGGATAAATCCTGTCGTCTTCGAGCTCGGCAATGCTGAAGTAACCCTGATTCATGAAGCCGTGCATGCTGCGCAAGCTTGCGCCGGACGAGGGAAGCTGAGTCCGTTGGGCCTGGAGATACCTCCCCCCACGATGACCCGCCGTTTTTTTCTGCGATATCACAATCTGCGCCGCCAGTTGGAGGCTGAGGCGTACACGGTGCCAGCTCAGCCGAATGCGATTGTGCTGGTTATGGACCTGTTGCGGAAACATTGCGCACCTTTGAGCTAGCTGGCATTGGCGAGATTTGAAATAAAGATTCTGGCGCGTGCGGTCAACTTCATTCAATTGCCGCGCAGAATGAAAAACGTCGAGATGTCGCGCGCGATGGAACGAGGAGGAGATGAACTCCACATTTACAATCGATATTCTCCTGAACGAGTCTGAGACTGTATTGAAGGGACGGCTGACTGTGGCTGAGGCTTCTCCTCTTGCTTCTGTGATGCTGCTTCCCGGCGGTGGTTTGAGCGATGGTGATGGGAATGATACCGATCTTGGGTTCAGTCCTCTCGCACAGTGGGCTGAGGCGTTGGCCGATGCAGGTTATAACTCGCTCCGGTTTGACCGACGCGGCACGGGGGCGACGGGAGGAGATTATGTCGGGCCAGAAGCTGCACTTGGCGACGTTGATTGCGTTTTAGCCGCAGCGCGCGCGATGCCTGAGCTGCCCCAGCCTTGGATTGCGTTTGGTCTGGGAGAAGCGGCAGCGTGGGCGGCGTCGTTGTGTGCTCGCAGCGGTAAAGAGCGGGAGGCTCCGCAGTTTGCCGGGGCCGTATTGATTTCTCCGCCGACAGGGGCGATCGCCGACGTATTTGCCTATCGCCAACAAGCCGAGGCCGTCCTTGCCGCTACGCCTTCAGACCGTCATCGCAAGATTCTGCACCAGCTGCAAGCCGAGTATGATGCTAAATCGCCGTTATTCCTATTTCCGCCTATTTTTGACGTGACTTGTCCGGTACTGGTGCTTCATGGTGAGATGGACTGGATCTATCCGGTATCGTGTTCGCGGCAGCTGGTGGCCGAAGTGCAAAAGCGCGATCGCGGTCCGCAAGATTTGATCTATCACGAGCTGCTCGGACTGGACGGCTGGTTGATTCGGACTGATAGCTGGCGATCTCCGCAAGCTAGCCTCCAACCTCACTGGCGCATTGACGAGGGGGCGGTGGGAATCCTGGTAAACTGGTTGCAACAAAAATTTCCTCCCTAGCTCAATTGATTCCTGAACCGTTTTCGTACGGGAGACTTTGAGCCAGGGTTATTGTGTCTCACGTTGTTCGTTTGCACTGTCGCTCGCTATCGGGAGAAAGAATTTGCGCCACATCGCGATCGCCGGAAACTGGAAAATGCACAAAACTCAAGCGGAAACGCGGGAGTTTCTCCAGCAATTCTTGCCCCATACGGCCAAGACTGAGGGAGATCGCTACGTGATTCTGGCGGTGCCTTTTACCGATTTGGCCGCTGCGGTGGCAGAGGTAAAAGGTACGCGAGTGGCGATCGCAGCTCAAAATGTGCACTGGAAAGATACTGGGGCGTTCACGGGGGAAATTTCGGCTCCCATGCTGAAGGAGCTGGGGGTCGAGTATGTAGTAATCGGTCACAGCGAGCGACGCGAGTATTTTGGCGAGACGGATGCGACGGTCAATCAGCGGTTATTGGCCGCTCAAAAGCACGGCTTAAAGCCGATTCTGTGCGTGGGCGAGAGCAAGGCAACTCGCGATGCGGCTCAGGCGGAAGCTTGGATTTTGCGTCAGCTCGACGAAGATTTGGTTGGTGTCGATTTGAGCGAACTTATTATTGCCTACGAGCCGATTTGGGCGATTGGGACGGGAGACACTTGCGAGGCTTGTGAGGCCAACCGGATTATTGGGATTATTCGCAATCACCTCAGCACGCCGGATGTTTCGATTCAGTATGGCGGTTCGGTCAAGCCTGCCAATATCGATGAAATTATGGCTCAGGCGGAGATTGATGGCGTGTTGGTCGGTGGAGCAAGTCTTGATGCTGACGGCTTCGGGCGCATCGTGAATTACCAAGTTCCGGTCGAGGTGGCATCGAACTAGTCTGGGCTGAAAAAGTGCTAGGCTATATGGGCCTGGGTCCGCGCGGCTTAGACGCCTAAACCGTGTCAGGACTGGAAGGTAGCAGCACCACAGGATGCTCTGTGCAGGCGCGATCGCCCAGGTCCAACAAGTTTTTGACAACTCAAGTAGCTCGTACTTATCGTCGCAATCCCCACTTGCGTTCTAGCGTTGTGGAGCTATAAGAGGAGCTGCAATCCCTGTATATAAAAGCGATCGCTCTCATCGAAGCCGAAGTCACCTGCTTAGGGACATCGAGCATTGTGGAATGAATTGAACAACTAGAACGCAGTAGCTCGCGAAAAAACTTGACTCGCTAGGGAAGCAATGGCTGAAGAAAGAAATGGAAGGATTGCTCATTCCATTATTTCTCCAGCAGCAGAGCGTTATTGCTTTACGTGACAATACCCGCTGACACGCTTTGCTTGCATTATAATAGTTTTCAAATTTTGAAGGCGTGTGATTAAATCCGGTAGCATGCTTTCATTATTTTATTTGCATTTAAAAATCAGTTTCTGGCATCAATAATCTTCTGACTCGGTTCAACAATGTAGACCCAGTTATTTGAGGAGAACAAACCATATGAAAAGCAATCCTGCCGCAATTAATGAATCCGACAATATAATGTCAAACTAAAGACGTAGTTTGGCA
>JBCBVC010000102.1:0-15611 GCA_039817845.1 Cyanobacteria bacterium J06642_2 | reverse complement strand
AGCCTGGGGTGAACGAGTTGATTGCGGTCGTGGAAGGGGTAAATAGTTTGAATTTGACGGCTGACTACGTCCAGTTCGTCTAAATGGGTTTACCGAGCATTTAGGAAGTCGCGTGGGGAAATGGAGAAGAGTCGTTGGTGAGGTACGTCGATCTGCACGATCAGGCCCCATCAGCGACTATTTATCGTGTATTTAATAGCTGCCAAGCTGCTTGGGACGTTCTAAGCGTCCAAAATCAGTCGCATTCATTACTTTCGTCAAAAAAATACCTCAAGAGCCATATATTCTATGCCGCGCCAGAACATGAAGACTGATGTAACGAAAGGTTAAAATCATGATTAGGCAAAGTTCTCAGCGCTTGCTGTAGGGGGAAAGCGATCGCTGAGGTGCCTGCCATTCCATTCCATCTGCTGTGGCAAGGGGAGCGAGTTGTGGTCGATCATCTAATGCGAGCAACGGCAGCAGCGGGTACCGTCCGGGCTGTCATTATCAATTCCACGCAGCTCGCTGAAGAAGCCAAACGACGACACCGGCTGTCCTATGTCGCCACGGCAGCTCTGGGCCGAGCAATGGCAGCCGGTTTATTGTTAGCCGCGGGCATGAAACGTACTGAAGCTCGCGTCGACCTTCAATTCAAAGGAGATGGCCCACTTGGGAAAGTGTGGGTTGATGCTGGAGTCGACGGTACGGTGCGTGGATACGTTCAACATCCTGGTATCGAATTATCGCCAAATAAACTCGGTAAGCTCGATGTCGGACGCGCTGTCGGTCGCAACGGCTTGCTCAATGTCATGCGCGATTTGGGGTATGGTTATCCCTACAGCGGCTCGGTAGAACTAGTGTCGGGTGAAATTGGCGATGACGTTACCCGATATTTAGCTACTTCCGAGCAGACGCCTTCGGCTCTCCTGCTGGGAGTCTACGTTGATCGCGAGGGCGTCCAGGCTGCTGGTGGCTTGTTGTTGCAGATGATGCCAGGTGCACCAGACGCACTCATTGATGAGTTGGAAGCCAAACTGAATGCGGCCAGTGGATTTACACCTCTGCTGCGATCGGGCCAAAGCCTAAGCGATATTTTGCAAGATATTCTTGGCGACTGGGATTTAGATATTGCGGCTGACACTCATCTCGTTCGATTTCAGTGTAAGTGTAATTCCCAACGCGTCTTAGGTGCCCTTCGTATGTTGGGCACCCATGAACTTACGGATATGATTCGCACCGACAAAGGTGCTGAAGCAACTTGCCACTTTTGCAGCGAAGTGTACCGCGTCAGCGAATCCGAACTCACAGCTTTAGTACGCGATATGGCTCAGTCAGGTAGCTAGATATGCTTGCGTGTTTTGGTACTCATATCAATCGATGGTTTCATAACGATCGACTATCAAGTAGTGTGCGGGATCGCAGCATCAAAATAGGCTGCTGAAGCTGGTGTCATCCGTTGATAGTTTTGCGATCGCCGCAAGCGCGTACGTGGAATCAAGGCTTTTCGATGAGCAATCAAGTCTTTTTCACAACTTTTTCACAATTATGTACTAGCCTACCTACGTAGGTTCATGCTTTTGCATGAACTTTCAGCTTCGTGATGGATGTGCCTCAACATGAAGGTTAACTTTTTACTTTTTGGCTTAGTAGGATGTGCAGGGCTTTTGCCCACGGCAGTGACGGCAGCATCATTTACCGAGATTTATGCGTTTGGCGACAGCCTGCTCGATACTGGCAATTTATTCGAAGCAACTTCGGGACCACTGCCTCCGGGTGCTCCCCCTCCATCTCAAGTTCCCTTTCCCGGTCCTCCTTACCCGAATACCCCATATTTCGAGGGTCGGTTTTCCAACGGACCTGTTTGGATTGAATATCTGGCGCCAGGCCTCGGACTGACCCCCAATCCCGATACAAATTTTGCTTTCGGAGGTGCCACCTCTGGTTTCGATCACGTCCAGTTTGACGGTATTCCTGGTTTGCGCGGCCAGGTTGAAGCTTTTACCTCGGCGGTTCCAGTGACCGATCCTGATGCCCTGTACGTGATTGCGTCTGGTGCAAATGACTACTCACCTTTTGAGCTAAATTTATTCACGGCGACTCCAGCGACAATCGCCGCTCAGATCGATACAACGGTTAACCATATTTCGACCTCGATTGTCGAATTGGCTGCTGCTGGAGCAGTGTCTTTTGCCGTCTTAACGGTGCCCGATTTGGGCACAACTCCGTCTGGCTCGGTGGTGCCGGGATTACTCTCGGGTATCTCGCAGGCGCACAATGCAGCTTTGCAAAGCTCGATTGATGCCTTAAGCGCATCTCTGGCTCTGGATATCACGCTACTCGACTTAGACGTGCCCTTGGGACAGGCGATCGCCGATCCAGCCGCATTTGGATTGACTAACGTTACGGATGCTTGCTTCAATCTGGCTACCCTGACGACTTGTACGAATCCGGACGAATATCTGTTCTGGGATTTCACGCATCCGAGTGCGGTATCGCATCAAGCGATAGCAGCTTACGCTCTCTCCGAACTGCATCCCACCCACGTGCCCGAGCCGGCTACCACAATTGGTCTTCTGGCTTTGGGAGCCTTCGGTGCTAAGCGGTGGCGTCGCCGTCATCGCCAAGAGCGTTCGAACTGAGAACAGCTCCTCCTCTAGAGTAAAGAAGTAGGGCGGAGGAGGCACGCGATGAATAGTGTGGGAGCGCTGGCGATCGCACTGGTCGTTTGCAGTCTGGCAGGTTACCTGTGGGGTTCAATTCCCACGGGCTACTTAATAGGACGTTGGCTGGGCGGTCTTGACATTCGCGAACACGGCTCCGGCTCGACTGGCACGACCAACGTGTTGCGAACCTTAGGGAAAGGTCCGGCGCTGGGAGTCCTGCTTGTCGACCTAGCCAAAGGAAGTGCCGCTGTCGCCACAGCTCGCGCAGTTGCTAATGGTTTTGAGGCAGATAGTCCTGAACTCGTGGCTGTCTTCGTTATTGTGGCGGCTCTTGCTGCAATCGTGGGCCATAGCAAACCCGTATGGTTGGGCTGGCGCGGTGGTAAATCGGCGGCAACCAGTTTGGGCATTTTATTGGCGATCGCGTGGCCGGTGGGCTTAGCCACTTTGGTGACGTGGCTGTCCGTATTGGCTCTATCGCGCATCGTCTCCCTCAGCTCAATTTTGGCTGCGATCGCAGCACCCGTTTTCATGTGGGTTTTCGGACAATCTTGGCCGTTCGTGGCTTTCGCGATTGCGGGTGGAGCTTATGTCGTCTTACGCCATCGCAGCAATATTCAGCGACTGTTGGCCGGTCGCGAACCTCGCATCGGTCAAAAACTCGATGCCGACCCCCAATCAGTTGACGACGCCCCGGCAACCTCAGCCAGCTAATGCGTTCCTAACGCAACACTACTGGCCCAATTGCGCCACCGTGACGCCCGAACCACCTTCATTTGCTGCCGCATCAGCAAATCCGTTGATGCGCGGATGAGACTTTAGATATTCCCGGACTCCAGCTTTGAGCTTGCCCGTCCCGCGACCGTGGATCAACCAAAACGGTCCGGGCGGGGCGATCGCGATCGCGTCTTCAATCTCGCGTTCGGCCTCGGCAATGCGCATGCCGCGCAAATCGAGGGTGTTTTGGCTGGTTCGGACTTGCGGTGCTGGTTCGGCCGGTTGGGGTGGGGCAGGCTTCGCTCGTTGACGCTGCTTGGCTTGCACTTCGTCCAACGGCTCGATTTGGTTGAGGGACACGCTGAATTTAAGCAGGCCGCTGCGCACGGTCACGTCCGCATCGTCAATGGCAATCACTTCGCCCTTCTGACCCAGCCCGCGCAAGCGCACGCGATCGCCCACTTCCGGATAAAACTCAGTCTCAACTTTGGGTGCGGACGGTATCCACTGCGTTTGCAGGCGATCGAGCTGGGCTGCCGTCGTCTGAGCTTTTTGCCCCGTCGCCTTGCCTTTCTTCAGCTGGCGAATCACTGCTGCGACTTCTTTGCGAGCCGACTGAATTTCTTCATCCACTGCGCGAGCCTGGCGAGCGTTGAGGGTTGCTTCCAGCTCGCGCAAATGCTCGGATTTTGCCTCCATTTGACGCTGCAACCCTTCAAGCTGGCGCTGCATGCTTTCGAGCGAACGCAGCTTGTCTTCGTGTTCGGCCCGCTGGAGCTCCAGCCCGACAATCGCATCTTCCACTCGATGCTCGTCGCCGTGCAGCAGTGCGCGCGCGCGCTCGATTAAAGATGCCTCCAAACCCAAGCGCCCCGCGATCGCGAGTGCCTGCGATCGGCCTGGAATGCCCCACAGCAAGCGATATGTGGGAGCCAAGGTATCGATATCGAACTCGACCGAAGCATTTTCAAAATGCGAGTGCTGATATTTCAATGCTTTGAGCGCGCTGTAGTGGGTACTCGCTACAGTTAATAGTGCCGCTTGGCCGAGATGTTCCAGCAACGACGTTGCGAGTGCCGTTCCCTCCGTCGGGTCGGTTCCAGCCCCAACTTCATCTAAGAGTACCAAGGCGCGATCGCTGACGGCATCTAGAACGCGACCAATGCGGCGAATGTGCCCCGAAAATGTCGATAGGTTCTGTTCCAGCGATTGTTCGTCGCCAATGTCGGCATAGACACCTTCAAACCACGGCAGCTCGGCGGACTCTTCCGCAGGTAAATACAAGCCAGCCTTGGCCATCAACGCCATCAACCCTAACGTTTTTAGGGCGACGGTTTTGCCTCCCGTATTCGGCCCGGTGATGACGACGACTCGATAGGTTTCGGCCACTGCCAAGTTAATCGGCACGACCGCAGGTGCCGTGTCCGGATCGATCTCGGCACTGCGCTCTGCTTGCCACACCAACAACGGATGCCGAACCTGAAACAGTCTTAGGGCATTGGCGTCCGAGAAGATGGGCGGTTCGCCCTGATTCCACGTACTGTAGCGTCCCCGCGCCAGCGTCAGGTCGAGCTGCGAGATCGCCGCCTGTAGCTGCCGCAATCCGTCAGCTACTTCTCCGACCGAGGCACTGAGCTGGCTTAAAATCCGCTCTTCTTCGCGTCGCTCTTTGCCTTCTAACTGCCGTAGGCGATCGTTGTCCCTCGCAACGCTATTAGGCTCGACATATAACGTGGCACCACTGCCCGAGCTATCTCGCACCGTTCCCGAGATCGCGTCCCGATGAGTCGCCTTCATCGGCAGCACGTAACGACCGTCCCGCACTGTCAGCACTGCTTCCTGCAATGCCGTCCCGTGCATTGAGATCAGTCGCTGCAGCTTCTCTCGCACGCGCTCGCGAATCCCTCGCATCTCCAATCGCAAGGATGTCAGAGTCTCGCTCGCGCGATCGTCGATCTCACCGCGTTCGTCGACGCAATGAACGATCTCGCGCTCCAGCTCGGGATACGTCCGCATGACGGACACCATGTCTTGCAAAAGAGGAATGGACTCGCGGGCATCAATCGTCCGCCGCGCCTTCCGGGCCGCTGCCAGCGAGAACGCAATGTCGTTCAGTTCTCGACCGCGCAGCATTCCACCTAACTCGGCTCGCTGCACGTATGGCTCCAGGTTGCGAATGCCCTGCATCGGCACCCCGCCTGGCAGCAGCAGTTCTAGAGCGATCGCTTCGCCCGTTTCGGCCAGCAACCGCTCGCTTTCAGAGCGCGATCGCCACGGCAACAGAGTCCGAGCGACAGCAGCGCCGATTTCGGTAGACGAAAAGGAAGCAAGATGCTCGCACAGACGCGGCCATTCCAGCAACTGTAACGTTTCAGCCCGAATATCCGGCCCGATCTCAAGTGGAGAAGACGTCGCGAGTGGAGAAGAAGCGTTCAAAATCTCGCATGCGAAGCAGAGCGACACTTCTATCAAAACATTTCTTGACATTCCCCTGAAAGCCGACGTCGAGGGATGCTGAGCCCTAAACTTGTCAGAGCTCGGTTACGCTCTCCATTCCCAGCGCCTTCCTGTAGCGGGTTTGCAAACGGGAACTGTTGCATCAGGGGCAGCGTACCGAAACCGCCCAGCAGGCCTATTCCAACTGTCGCGATCGTTTTCCCGGCAGCGAAGTGAGGTCCCAATGCCCCCATCGTCAGTGCAAACATTGACGGCTCCATCAGTGGAGAGAACACCCAAAACGCCATCACGGCTGGAAGCGGAACTCCAATTGACAACAGTGCCGCGATGACAGGGATAACCTCACAGGAACAAAACGGCGAAAAGGCTCCGACGAACGCGCCCATGATAATGGTGCGCCAGATTTTGCCCTGAAAAGTTCGCGCAATTAAGTTATCGGCTCCACTCGCCTGGGCGTAGGCTGCTGCCGCAACAGAGAGCAGCAGGAAAGGCAGAACCTGCACGTAGTTCTGGAGGGTAAACCAGACACTCTTTGTCGCCTGAGCTGGCAACGCACCACCACCAAGGCAGCGATCGCCAACACCACTCCATTCCAGCGAGCAATAGTGCGACTGATATAGCTCTGAACTCGTGCCGTCATGGACGCTTCCCCAGAAGATTGAACTCGTCGAGCTAATAGGCTTGCAGGTCCAATTCATGTTTAAAATTCCATATTTCTAAGAATATGGTTGTAAGCTCAAACCCAGCCCGTACCAGCAACCGATAAATTTCCAGACGTGTCGAATTTCCGAGAGCTTCGAGACACCGAGCGACTTCGTTTGCTTGCATCGGGGCGACCTATTCACCACAGACGGTCCAACCAGGAGGGACCGAACCTTATGTCTATGCTCGGTCTCAGCGCCGGAAAATTTCAGTAAGCTGGGAATGTAAAGAAATATTTCTGCTTCTCTTTGCCATGATGCTGTCCGTAGAAAAGCGCTCCAAGCTCGACGAAAGCGACGACACCTATTTTTACGACGTGCCCCGCTTTGTGACTCACGTCGATAATGCCTTCATCATGCAGCTCACGGAACTATATCGTCAGATACTCCCGACCCACGGGCGTGTCTTCGACATGATGAGTAGCTGGGTCTCTCACCTACCTGCAGAGATGGAATTTTCAGAGGTTGTCGGCCACGGCATGAATGAAGAAGAGCTGGCCCGAAATCCACGCCTCGATCGCTATTTCATGCAAAATCTGAATCAGAAGCAGCTCTTCCCTCTGGAAGACAGCGGTTTTGACGCCGTGCTCAACGCCGTTTCGGTGCAGTACTTGCAATACCCCGAAGCCATATTTGCCGAAATTTGGCGGGTACTCAAGCCGGGTGGCGTCGCGATTGTTAGTTTCTCTAATCGCATGTTCTATCAAAAAGCGATTCAGGTGTGGCGCGATGGCTCAGATGCCAGCCACGTCCAGCTGGTGTGCAAATACTTCGAATCAGTTCCCGGTTTTGACTCAATTGAAGTGGCCAAACGAACGGGGCGATCGCCGCAAGGCAGCACCGGATTCCTGTCCTTCTTGCGCCCTCCTAACGATCCCTTCTTCGCCGTTATTGCTCGTAAAGCTGCTTAATAAGGGATTGGAGAAGCCGATCGAATTTCGTACTGGGACAAATGCCATCTCCTAAATTTGCAGGCGCGATACCCTAGATGTAGTTCACCGTTCGCGGCTGATTTGCACTCATGACTCAACCCTCGCACTATCGACCTCGCCAGCTGTCCCTCGGGCCGCTGGAACGAGAGATTCTCGATTTGATTTGGCAGCTTAATGGAGCTACGGTCCGGGACGTTCACGATCGCATTTTGGCCGACCCGGATCGGGAGCTGACGTATTCGTCGGTAACGACGGTGCTGCGACGGCTGACCGATAAAGGCTGGTTAAGATGCGACAAGCAAGAACGGACGTTTTGTTGGTATGCCCGCGTCTCTCGTGCTGAGGCGCAATCCATTTGGGCACAGGAGCAACTGGAAGCCTTTTTGGCCGTGGGCAATCCTGATGTGGTGGCGGCCTTTGCCGATCGCATTGATGCAGACAGTATCGAACGTCTCGACGCGATCGCCAGTCGCTTGAAAGCAGCACGCAAAGCACGGGAGGAGAGCTAATGCATCTGGAGATGTTGGCAGCGGCTTTGCTTTTCGCATGTGGGGCGCGATGGTATCTGACTCGAGATCGCGCGGTCGGACTGACGCGCTGGCAGCGAGCTATCCTCGGGCTCGTACTGCCTCCGGCACTGGTTTTGAGCACGGCGATTTCGCTGGCGTGGATGGGGCCGCGCGGGCAGATGGCCGGAATTTGGCAAGGGTGGCTTTGTTTCGGGCTGGCGATGTCGTTTGTGGCCTATGCGGCGTTCTGGTTATTGCGATTGGGCTGGCAGGCGTGGAGATCGCGCCAGCAGATACGTACCTTACCCGAGCGGGCCGTAAGGGGGTACCACAGTCGCATCGTTGCCAGTGCCGTTCCGTTTGCCGCTCAAGTCGGTGTCTGGTCGCCGGAATTAGTGCTCAGTCAAGGATTGCTGGATGAATTGGAGGAGGAGCGTCTCGAGGCTGTCCTCGTGCACGAACAGGCTCACGTTCATTACCGAGACACGTTCTGGTTTTTCTGGTTAGGTTGGCTGCAGCACTTGGGCGCGTGGCTGCCTCATACAAAAGCGTTGTGGCAAGAACTCCTCACGTTACGCGAGTTGCGAGCGGATGCCAGGGCCGCCAAAACTGTGGATCGCCTCGTGTTGGCAGAAGCTTTATTTCAGGTAGCGAGTACTCCGATCGCATTTCAGCCTCGCGTTGCCTTTGGTGCAGAGGCGGTCGAGCGTTTGGAGGAAAGAGTCGATGCGTTATTGAGCGATTCGGCATCAGAGGCTAAGTGGCCTTCTCTGCACTGGAGTTGGTTGCTTACGATTGCTTTACCGCTTCTTGCCATTCCTTTTCATGTCTAGGTTTCGGTAGCAATTCCGACTATCCGGGCTCAATAGACTATCGTTTGGAGGTGCTTCTGTTGGCGTGACAGAGGTTCCCTTTTGTTTCCATTTAACTTGCAGCCAGAGTAAGGAGCCATGAACTACCTGTGGACGTTGGCGATCGCCTTGCTAGGCGGATTCATTGGCATGAAACTGCGGATTCCGGCAGGTGCACTGGTAGGAGCGGCTTTCGCAGTGGGTAGTGCTAACGTCTTGGGTGCGTTTGACCTACCTCCCATTCCCAGTCAAACGCGTTTCGTGCTGCAGGTGGGGTTAGGAATTTTGTTGGGAGCAACCCTGGATCGCGAAACCGTAGTAGCCATGCGCGAGCTGTGGCGGCCAGCCTTGATGTGTGCGGCGATCGCCATCAGTACCGGGGTATTTTCGGGCTTAGCCATATCGCGATTGCTAGGGATGGAACCGCTGACCGCTTTGCTCGGTACGGCTCCAGGCGGTTTGAGCGATATCAGTTTGATCGCCTTGGATATGGGCGCTCAAGGCAGCACGGTGTTAATCATGCATCTGACTCGTTTGATTTCGGTGATCGCGATCGTGCCTTGGATCGTCCGGGCCATCGCTCGCATGGGCGCAACTGCGGGTTGAGGCGATCGCCAAAGATACAGAACCTTTCCCTCAGCTTCGATACAGTGACGCAGAACTCGACTCTGGTGAGGGTGCTGATGTGCGTCAAACCGCGTTTGTTCGATGGGGATTGGGCGGAACGACGAGCATGTTGGTCTTATGGGGAGGCAACGCCGAGGCTGCACTCCTGATTGGCAATACTGCAGCCGATAACGTCGTGGCGTTTGACGAGCGCTCCGGGCGATTTATCGGTAACTTCATCGCGCCCGGAAGTGGCGGTCTCGTCAGCCCCGACGACCTTACCTTCGGGCCAGATGGCAATCTCTACGTCAGTAGCGGCACTAACACCTCCGGACACGTGCTGCGCTATGACGGCAAAACGGGTGCATTTATCGATACATTCACCCAGGGTGGCACGCTGTTTCGGCCTTACGGCAATGCGTTTGGACCGGATGGCAACTTATATGTTTCTAGCTTCCGCACGGATGAAATCGTTCGCTTTGACGGGGTGACGGGAGAGTTCGTAGACGTGTTTGCTGCCGGGACGGGGACGGCAAACGGCCTCAATGGTCCCAACGACCTCCTCTTCGGCTCTGACGGCGCTCTGTACGTGACTACCCAAGGGAGTGTCGCAGATGGTACAGGAGACATCACCTTCGCATTCGACAGCCAGGTGTTGCGCTACGACATCTCGACTGGTGTCGGTTCCGTCTTCATCGAACAGCCCGATCCTTTTGATACGAGTTTCAGTTTCGTCAGCTTTTTAGGCCTAGCTGTCGGTCCGGATGGGAACCTCTACACGAGCGACTTTGCTAACGGCATTCGCAGTTACGATTTCGCCACGGGCACTCCTCTCGCAGACCTTGAGACAGCCTATACGTTCTTTGACGATGCCGGAACGCTACGTAGCGGAAATTTCATTGGCAGTTTGGCCTTTACGCCGGATGATGAACTGTTTACTGTCGGGTTTGACTTTACCGACAGCGATCGCGGCTCTATCCTCCGTTACGACGCGCTGACGGGCGAACCTTTACCTGCCGCCGGCCAACCCGGCTCCGTCTTCGTCCCCAGTAATGACAACTTGCTGCGTCCTATTGGTATCGCGTACTCGTCAACCCCGGTACCCGAACCATCTCTAGTGTTTGGATGCCTTGCAGCCAGCACCTGCTTCTGCCGTTCGCGCATCCGCAAAGCCAATCGCCGTTAAGCTAGGTGGCAGCGTTTGCAAACGAACAACACCATGGCGACGATCAACGACAACTTTCTCAAGCTCAAGGCAGGCTACTTATTTCCCGAAATTGCCCGGCGCGTTAAGGCCTTTGCCGCAGATGCCCCCGACGCCAAGCTGATCAAAATGGGTATCGGTGACGTGACCGAACCGCTGCCACCCGCCTGCTGCGAAGCGATGACGAAAGCGATCGCAGACATGGGCGATCGCGCCACGTTCAAAGGCTACGGTCCCGAGCAGGGCTATGGCTGGCTGCGAGAAAAGATCGCTGCCCAGGATTTCCAGGCGCGCGGCTGCGACGTAGACGCTTCTGAGATCTTTGTCTCCGACGGCGCTAAATGCGACTGCGGCAACATTCTTGATATCGTCGGTAGCGACAACACCATCGCTGTCACCGATCCGGTCTATCCCGTCTACGTAGATACCAACGTGATGGCCGGACATACGGGCGAGGCCGATGAATCCGGCAAGTACGGCGGCCTAGTCTACATGCCGATATCGGCTGACAATAACTTCACGGCCGAAATTCCCAGCCAGAAAGTCGATCTGATCTACCTCTGTTTTCCAAATAATCCGACTGGGGCAACGGCCAGCAAAGCTCACCTGAAAGAATGGGTCGAATATGCCAAGTCGCACGGCTCGATTATTTTGTTCGACGCAGCCTACGAAGCCTTTATTACCGACCCGGAGTTACCGCGATCGATTTTCGAGATTGAAGGAGCCCGAGACTGCGCGATCGAGTTTCGTTCGTTTTCAAAAAATGCCGGATTCACGGGCACTCGTTGCGCCTTTACTGTCGTGCCTAAGTCCTTGATGGGCATTGCTGGCGACGGCTCTAAAGTAGCGCTACACCAGCTATGGAACCGTCGCCAATCGACTAAGTTCAACGGCGTTTCTTATATTGTCCAGCGCGGAGCCGAGGCCGTTTACTCCGAGGTCGGCCAAGCCCAAATTAAAGACCTTGTGGCGTTCTATTTAGAGAATGCCGCGATCGTGCGCGACAAGCTTACTGCCGTAGGTATGCAAGTCTACGGCGGCGTCAATGCTCCCTACGTCTGGGTGAAAACGCCGGATGGTCTATCGAGTTGGGACTTCTTCGACAAGTTACTGAAAGAAGCTCACGTTGTCGGCACCCCCGGAGCTGGGTTCGGTGCTGCAGGCGAAGGCTATTTCCGCATCTCGGCATTCAACAGCCGTGAAAACGTGAATGAAGCCATGCAGCGCATTGCCGAAACGTTCAAAGTTCCGGCGTAGGGTAGCACGAGCGCTCTGGCTAGTAGCGATCGCTGAATGAGCTTTCTAACCGTGTTCCCGGTAGTGGGAATCTATCCAGCATTGTGGCAATGGCTCGCCCGACGGAAAAGCGAGATGCGATTTGACAAACATTTCGCGATCTTGAACTTCTTCCCCGGCGTGGAATCGAGCTGCAATGCTGTCTCGGGAAGGATTGATTAAATCGTCCATCGACAGCACTTCCACTAACGAGCTGCTGGGTTGGTGCTGAAGGAACATAGCGCCTCCTTACGTTACCGACGCTAACAACTCCAGATGTATCACGGTATCCAGGGTCACGGCGGTCAAGGAGTGTAAAGCCGGCGATCGTGGGATCGTTAACTCCGAACTGACAGCCAATAATTTCGAGTGGACCTGACCACTCGAGCTATATCGCCCCAACATGATGCAAAGTAGTTAAGAGTGCAATTAATCATTGCGCAGAGTAGATCTATGGTACTCGCCTATTCATTTAGGACGCAGATTCAAGTACATGCTCCATCGCTTCCCGCAACGAGTCCAATGCATCTAGCTGGTGACGAATCCGACTTTTCAGCCACGACCAGCAATGCTCAATGCGATTCAGGTCAGGGGAATACGGTGGTAGATACCAAATCTGACATCCGGCTGCTGCCACCAACTCGGTAATCCGACCTCCCTGATGAAACGTGGCATTGTCGAGCACCAGAATCTGTTCTGGTTTGAGCAAGGGAATTAGACAGGTTTCTAGCCATTGCTCAAACATTTGGCGTATGTTCGAGCGCCTATATGAATAGGGCTCACCCCCTGAAAAGGAGATGAGCGTTGTAGTGAGGTATCTCTGGTATTAAAGAATACTAGAGACAGCATGCCGAATGATGCTGCCCCCTCATTACCCTAAGTCCGAGGACGCGCTTTGTTTACTTTAAGGGTGCGACCCATCCATTCCGCTCCATCTAAATCGCCGATCGCTGCTTGTTCTTCAGCATCGGAGGACATCTCGACAAAGGCAAACCCACGCATGCGGCCAGTTTCCCGGTCCACAGGTAATTTTACCTGTTTGACAGAACCGTATTCAGCGAATACGTCCGTGATGTCAGCTTCAGTTGCCTTGAAAGACAAATTGCCAACGTAAATAGTCATCCGCAAACTCCATGATGCGCTGTAACAGACCGTGAAAGTCGGGGAGAGGTTTGCGGAACGTCGACCGAAGGGACCGTCAACAAACACTGCAACCGAATCATGTCTAGAGGCGTAGGATAGCACGGATTGTGGCTCGAGCTAAATCGCGTTTGCAACACTACAAATTTTTTATGTGACGGCAATCGTCAGGCTGCCTTTGGGAAACCTATTCTCAGATTGTCTTTGCTTGAATAACCGGCACTTGAACCAGTTCTGAAAGACTGGAGTCACAACTAGCAAACTACACTGTCCTGTCGATATTGAAATGAGAGCTCTCATCATTTGCAAGCGAAAGCATCATGCTTCCTCAAACTGGAAATCGGCAAGCGGAGTGATACTGCTCTGTTTTCAGGCTGTTTTGCTGGGATTGAGTACTACTTCTCCCCTAAATGCTGAAGAACGCTACCACCAACCAACCAGTCGGGTCGCCACGACATTTATTCCTGAGGTTGAAATCAGCATTGCAGGTAGCGATCGCGTCATTACATCAAACGGCATTCCAGCCTCAAATCACGGT
Source organism: Cyanobacteria bacterium J06642_2 (assembly GCA_039817845.1). Lineage (GTDB taxonomy): Bacteria > Cyanobacteriota > Cyanobacteriia > Thermostichales > PCC-7336 > JBCBTL01. The sequence goes on along the minus strand of JBCBVC010000102.1, from coordinate 2,036 downwards.
ACGTTTCCTAACCCTCACAATCCCCACTCGATCTCGCCACAACTTCACGAATTTCGCGTCCCCCTCAATCCCACCCTGGCTTCCGAAATAACCCCGGTCGAGTTTTCCCTATTTGGAGTCGCTCTCGATGGCGTTCCCTTCGATCCGGGCACAGCAGAGTATTGGAATGGCGATCGCTATTCGGGTTGGCGCTACGAAGCACTAACGGGGGCAATGAATTTGGGCTTAGATGAGAATCACGCGCACGTCCAGCCCCAAGGTGCTTATCACTATCACGGCCTCCCGACCGGACTGGTGGAACAACTCGGTGCACCGCAGCAAATGCAGTTGATTGGATATGCCGCAGACGGTTTCCCTATCTACAGTTCCTACGGGCACGAAAATCCCAATGACTTGACGAGTCCCGTGGGCGAACTGAAATCTAGCTACGTCCTTAAAAGCGGTCAAAGAATCAGCGGCCCTGGCGGAACCCACAACGGTACTTTCGTACAGGATTACGAGTATCGAACAGGTGCTGGAGACTTAGACGAATGCAATGGTCGAATCGGGGTGACGCCCGACTCCGCTAGACCGACTTATCACTATTACGTCACGACCGCGTTTCCTTTCGTGCCTCGGTGTTGGCGTGGCGTGCCCGATCGGAGTTTTCGTCATCGTCCTTTAGCGAATAGACCCGAAGCAGGGCAACGCCGTGGCCCGCAACCACCTCCACAGCACCCTCCTCGTATGGAAACGCCTCCCCATGGAGAGAGAGGTCCGTTCTCTCCTCCAGGCCGTCCTCCTGGACCGCCGCTTCATCGCGGTGAATAGTTCGCGTACGGCTGTCACAATGTGCGCTCGGTCCTCAAACGCAAACGCGATTGCGACCGCTGTGCTTAGCTTCGTAGAGTTTGCAATCGGCGGCGGCTAGCATCTGCTCGTAACCACCCAGCTCGACTTCGGCATTCAAGCCGATGCTGGTGGTCACGTATAAGTCCGGATGAATGTCGTACCAGGGGTAATGGGCAATGGTCGCTCGCAAGCGTTCGCAGTAAGCCGTCGCTCCTTCTAGAGTTGTTTCGGGAAAGACCGTGACAAATTCTTCGCCGCCATAGCGGGCCGTAATATCGCTGTCGCGAGCGTTGGCCTTGAGGATTTGCGCGACCTGTTGAAGCACGCGATCGCCCACCGCATGGGAAAACGTGTCGTTGATGCGCTTGAAATGGTCGATGTCGGCGATCGCGAAGCATAACGGGCGCTCGTAACGCTGGGCGCTGGCATACAATGCTGCCGCTTGGATATTGAAATAGCGACGATTATAGAGCTGTGTCAGTTCGTCGCGCACGCTCAGTTCGTGCAGTTGCGCGGCCTGCTCGCTAATCGTTTGGTGGGAAGTTTTGAGTTCCTCGTAGGTGTTGGCCAGCTCGACACTCATGCGATTAAAAGACTCGGCCAGTATGCCCAGTTCGTCTCGGGTGCGCACGACAACTTGCTGTCTCAGATTTCCCTCGCTCATCGCCTGAATAGCCCTCGTCATTTCGGCCAGGGGTTGGGTCAGCCGTCGCCCAACCCAAATTCCCCAGATGGCCGCAATCAGGGCTGCGACTAGTCCGCCATACAGCAGAGAATCGCGTACTGACGCGAGATAAGCGCGATCGAAACCGTTTAAATTCGGACGCGAGATTGGTACAGCTAAAGCAGCCACTTCCCCGTCGATCGCGATCGGCATACCTCGTCGTCGAACAGAGCGCGTCACCTGCGTCCCTACTCGATACGGCTTTGGTCCCATCAATACATTGCCAACTGGATCGAGTAACAAAAATTGAAATGGCGGCTTAGCGATCGCATCTTGCAGTGGTCCGGGTGATGGCGGCACCGCCAGATCCCGTGGCGCTCTAAACGCCGGAACGTGTCGAGGCGGAGGGTTGCGCCACCGAGTGCGCTCGTGAAATTGACTAAATGACTCGACTTCTCGTGCGACCTCCCACGAACCGTGGGTTTCGATATATCGAGTCACGTCAGCCTGAAAACGTTCGAAGGATTCGTTGACTGAAACC
>JBCBVC010000101.1:0-15997 GCA_039817845.1 Cyanobacteria bacterium J06642_2 | reverse complement strand
GGCATTGTTAGATATTCGCGATACGGTACGTTGTGTTGAGTTGGCGATCGCCACTCCCGCCGAGCCGGGTGAATTTCGCGTCTTCAATCAGTTCACTGAAATGTTCTCTATTTCCCAGCTGGCCGATATGGTGCAGAAGGCAGGCACAGACATGGGATTGAAAGTGGAAATCGACCACCTCGAAAATCCGCGGGTGGAAGCTGAAGAACATTACTTCAACGCCAAAAATACGAAGCTGCTCGACTTAGGTTTGCAACCTCACTACCTCTCAGATTCGCTGTTGGATTCGTTGCTGAATTACGCCATTAAATACCGCGATCGCGTCGATCAGAAGCAGATTCTGCCTCAGGTAAAATGGCGTCGTTAGCAGGTTCCGTAGCGATCTCGGTTGCGCGCAGCTGGTTTGAATCGCGATATCGTTCCTTCTGCTGGGAGCAAGTTTTTGCATGCCATCGATCTCTAAGCTTCTGATTGCCAATCGCGGCGAGATCGCGCTGCGGGTTATCCGCACCTGTGCGGAATTGGATATTGCGACGGTTGCCGTTTACTCCACAGCGGATCGCGATTCGCTGCACGTCAAGTTAGCAGATGAGGCCGTCTGCATTGGCGAGTCACCTAGCGCGCGCAGCTATCTCAACATTCCCAACATTATCTCGGCCGCCTTAACTACGGGAGCGACAGCAATTCACCCCGGCTATGGATTTCTGGCAGAAAACGCCAAATTTGCCGATATTTGCCGCGATCACCAGATCGTTTTTGTCGGCCCTACTCCCGAATCGATCGTGAAAATGGGGGATAAAGCAACGGCTCGGGCCACAGCGAGTACGGCCGAAGTTCCCACTGTCCCGGGCAACAGGGGGTTGATTGAATCTGAAGACATGGCCCTCGCCACTGCGGCGAAAATCGGCTACCCCGTCATGGTGAAAGCGACAGCTGGCGGTGGCGGTCGCGGGATGCGCCTGGTTCAATCGGCTGACGAGTTACCCAAAATGCTCAAGGCAGCTCAGGGCGAAGCTGAAGCTGCGTTTGGGAATGGCGGAGTTTATGTCGAAAAATTCATCGAGAAGCCACGCCACATCGAGATTCAGCTGCTGGCGGACAGTCACGGCAATGTCGTTCATTTGAACGAGCGAGACTGTTCGATTCAACGCCGCAACCAAAAGTTACTGGAAGAAGCACCTAGTCCGGTCATCACGCCCGAACGGCGATCGCAGATGGGTGGTGCAGCCGTACGCCTCGCTCAAGCAATTGGTTATGTCGGCGCAGGGACAGTAGAGTTTCTGGTCGACAAACACGGCCAGTTTTATTTCATGGAGATGAACACCCGAATTCAGGTAGAACATCCGGTCACCGAAGCCATTACTGGCATTGACTTGATTGCCGAACAACTTCGCGTCGCTCAGGGCGAGCCGTTGAGCTTTACTCAAACAGATGTACCTTTGTACGGTCACGCGATTGAATGTCGCATTAATGCAGAAGATCCCGATCGCGATTTTCGCCCACATCCCGGCAAGATTGATGCTTACTTACCCCCTGGTGGCCCTGGCGTCCGCGTCGATTCCCACGTCTACACCGACTACGCCATTCCGCCGCACTACGACTCGTTAATTGGCAAACTGATCGTCTGGGGGCCGGATCGCGAGACCGCGATCGCGCGCATGCACAGAGCGTTGGGGGAATTTGCTATCACGGGCATTCCCACTACCATTGGCTTCCATCGCCGCGTGCTCGAACATCCGGCATTTTTAGCTGGGGACGTGTATACGGACTTTATTGCCCGCAATATGATGCCGACTTAGACGAGAGCATATTTCAAGTTCTGCGATTACTGCTTTTGGATACTCCCCAAAGGCTGTTTGCCAAGAGTCTCGCTCGGGGAGAGTTCCATGATGTCAATCAACCAAGCCGCAGCGAGATTGAGGCTTGGTAATAGCAGAAACCAAACCGAATCGCTTTTAGCAATCGTCTTCACTCTCTGCCTGTTGGCGAATGAGACGCTGTACGCTGGCGAGGGCTCGATTTAGTTCGTGAGGTCGGCGCGTAGGATTGGCAAGATAGGCTTGCTGCTCCTCTTCCACCATCACCACATCTTGTTCTACTAAGCCATCTAATAGCCCTCGGGCAGAACCAAACAGGCTATTTTTCACCCAGCGGCGAAAGGCCACGGGTAGCTTGTGCAGACGATGAAACGCATGTAGCGACGTGAAGTGAATGAGAAAGGCGCGAGTATGCGTGGGGCTGACGGGACTGAATAGACAGTAGATTTTGAAATCTCGGCCCAGTGTTGAAGTCCAATTGGGATAAACGTAGCTGACGTTGAGAATTTCAGGATGGAGCTTGCGCAGGCGGGGAAAAAAGAGCTGCGATACCGACCAAATTTTATCGATGCGGTAGTAACTTTGGGCCTGGTATCGTGCGTCCACGCGATCGCCGTCTGTCACCAATGTATCCAGCACCGGATCGGCCCAGGCTTGATAGTCGTCGTGTAGGTGGCCGTGGTACATGTCCATCAAGTTCTCAATCAGAAATGAGAAATGGGCTTCACAATCGATCAGAGCCACCGAGCCGATGTAATTGAGATGATCCCATTCTGGTAAAGGCATGGGTTCGACACGATCGCTCAGCTCGCGATCGCCAGGAAATACCCAAACGAAGCCATCGCGCTCTCGCACGGGATAGCTGCGAATGGTGCAGCTAGGTAATTTTTGCTTCTCTTCTAAGTAAGGGACGTGGCTGCACTGTCCTTCAGCATCAAAACACCAGCCGTGATATGCGCACTGTAAGTTATCTCCGGCGATGCTGCCGTGATGCAGTTTGACGTGACGGTGGGGGCACCGATCTTCGAGCGCGCGCACCTGTTGTTGACTGTCGCGATACAGCACGATCGCCTGCTGCCACAGCTCGACGCTAACGGGCTGGTCGGCCACTTCGCTGCTGCGAGCGACAGCATACCAATGATTGAAATTAATGCCCAGTTCTCGGATTGGTGTCGTGGATCTGGACGAAGCCTTGTGAGCGGAAGAGACAGAAGCAGGCGTTTCCAGTGCGATCGCGCCGTTGGTCTCTACTGCATAACTCCTGAAATCCATCTCCGCCTCTCCTCTCACTCACACCCCAGTATGCAGCGCACTCAGACGCTCCGCTTGCAGACGACATCAGATTTTGCTGCTCAGACATGCTCAAACAATAGTAAAACCGCTCGATTTTTCCGTCGAGGGCTGTATGGTCGTGTATCTTGCCAAGATTAGAGCGTGTGAGTTGTGCGAGCAACGACCAGCAGACGCGCCAACGGTATCTGAGTCCAACAGACCTCACTCCGGAGACTGCCGTGACTGTAGCCATTTGCATTCAATGTAGTGCGATTATGCACGGCGCTTTAACTTGTTGTTTGCAGTGCCACTGCGAGCCGACGGAGCGCAAAGCCAAATCCCAATCTATCCGCGCTCGCGATCGTTACCTGTCCCCGTGGATTTAACGAGCATTGCCGAGCGCATCTGCAACAGTCAACCTGTCTCATATCCACCGGATGAAGTGGACGGCTACGTCAAGATTTCGCAGACAATCCGAATCTAGAAGCTGGAGCTGAGCGATTGCTCTGGGGTTGCTCGGCAGTTGCGATCGCGATCGGCGTTGCCGTGGTAACGATCGTCTACTATTTATTCACTCGATACTTATATGGTTCTCAGCACGCCAGGACATCATGCCACGCATATCTCTCGCAAGTCCGAGGCACGTCACGGCAATATTTTTGAGTGCAGCCGTAATGTTGACATCTTGTCAGCAATTCACCCGCAAAGCATCATTATCTACCGAGACGGATAGCAGTTCATTTGCAACGCTAGCTGCCAAAAAAGAATTTATTTATCGATACATTAGTTCGGAACTCGAGTTTGAGGATATCGAATTTAGGGTTTGGTATGTTGACAATAGTGGCGGAATGATTCCAGGGCCGTCAGATTATCGAATTGAAGTGTTGGCCAGAATCGACTCGTCACATTTAGACCGTTGGCTTGCAAAAGTCAACGAAAGTAAGATGTCGAATCTAGCTTGGCCATACAGCTTGAACCCAGAGGACATGGGTTGCCATCCCGAAATCATTAAAGTTTATCAATCCCAGTCGAGGACAAAAACAGTTGGCCTGCATAAAGGAAATAGCTGCATTATAGCGTTTTCTAGCCTGCTGAAGTACAACGACAAATGCCAAATAGCCAATAAACCAGTCAAGTGTATACCACACTAGACCTAAAAAGGCTGTAGTGTTGTCTGGAATACCACATAGGCATAAAGCATTCATCACGGGTGCGTGCAAACCTGCAACTATCTCCCTGTTATGACTCGTGCTTCTCAAGGGAGGTGCAAGCGCAAGTGCCTGTAGATAAATGCGCCTCGTTTTTGCTGACGCATCAGTAGTGGCATCGAGCTGTTGGGCGTATTGCTTGACTGGCTCAATCGCTAATCTCGCGATGAAATAATGTGTGGAGAAGAGTTCGTGAGAAAGCTTAATTCTCTACGTTTGACTCTGGACTTTTTTAAAACGCCAATTACGATTGCAGGTGGGATATTTGCATGACTAGCTCAGGAGAAACTTTATGACGCTACTCAGAAATGCGGTTGTGACTCTGGTCGTTGCGATCGCTCTTGCTTTCGGCCTCGGATTCCTGCTGCCCGATAACGTTCACGTCGAGCGTTCTATCGCGATCGCCGCTCCGGCAGATACCGTGTTTGCTGAAATTGCTGATTTGAACGCTTGGGATGCATGGTCGCCTTGGGCCCAGATTGACCCTAACGCTGAGATGACCGTGTCTGGCTCTGGCGTCGGCCAAAAGATGGTGTGGTCGAGCGAAGATGCACGTGTAGGTCATGGGAGCCAAGAAATTATTGCCTTAAGTTCACCTACTGATTTGAAAACGCATCTCATCTTTGAAGAACAGGGCGCTGCGGATGCCACTTTCAAATTGACTGAGGCTGATAATGCAACTCAAGTGACTTGGATGCTAGATACCGATATGCGTGAGGGTGTACCTGTAGCCATGCAGCCGTTCGTCACTTATATGGGATTTTTGATGGATGCCACAGTTGGCAAGGACTACGAAACTGGACTGCAAAACCTGAAGTCAACGATTGAAGAAAAAGCGATCGCAAGCTGAATGAGGCCATCTCTAGATATTGAGAAAAGCGGCAATCTTACTGTATGGATTGCCGCTGAATCTAGTGTTTGGAATGAATTTAAAGGTTAGAGCCCCGTCGTGCTTCCCTCAAAGCAGACTGCGAGCAGTGGCAGTTACAACCAGTCAAGTCCCTGTATTTTCGCGAGAGCTACATTAACTATCGCTGCGAATTCTCGGCTATCTGTTGCTCATGCGCGCGAGTTATCCACAAACCTATCGGCGTTCGTGATGGTCGTGCTTTCATATGCGGTATCGAATGCGCCAAAATGCGTTCTCAGTTCCAATCTGTTCGCAAGCACTTGCGATTAATCGCTTTCCCCAGATTGCATGTATCGATCGAATGACACGAAGCTGCACTTGCCTCAGAGTCCCGCTTCCGATCGAATTCTCGACTTCGCCCATTATCAAACGGCGGAGACAGAGGATTGAGTTCGTGACAACAAAAAATCACACTTTTTCTGAATCCGAGGAAAATCTATTACATAAATGTCGACTATTGAGACTTAGCTGCAGCGACATCACTTATATGTAGAATGCAGCATACCTGAAATACACGTAAAAACACTGAATGAGCTGGAGCGTGTAGTAATATTATGGGTAGATCCTCTTATGTCGTCGCCCAGTTTTATGAAGAAGCGTTCTTGGCTCCCAGTGGCTGTCGGCCTGTGCGTCTTGGTCGTTTCTCTAGCACAGTGGCAGTTCCTCAGGGGTCGTAAGAACAAAGATATGAAGAGAGAGATCGAGCTGATTCTCTCGACTATCACGATTGAACTCGCCGAACAGTTGGAAGAGAGGGTCGTCGCATTAGAGTATCTCGCACAGCCTTGGCAACAGCAGGATCGCCTCTTGCCCCAATGGGAAGCGGACGCGCGAAAGTTGATAGACGACTTTGGTGGTTACCGTACGATCGCGTGGGTGGATGCAGCCGAACGCGTGCGCTGGGTCGCCCCCAACGCGACAAATGAAGTTTGGCAGGCGACACAAGCAACCTTTGACGTGCGGCGCTCTCAAGTTCGGGAACTCACGCTTGAGGGTCAACAAGTCATTCTGCCTGGAAACATGCTGGTAGAACCTGACGTGCTGGCTTTTATTCCAATTACATCGGGCGATCGCCTCCAAGGATATATTTTGGGAGCACTCGACATCCAATCCCTGTTTGCAGATGGGCCTACTTTCGAAATCTTTTCCGAAAACTTTGCCGTGTCTATCGGTCGTGGCGATGTCGAACTGTATCGCAATGGAGATGTATCAGTTTCAAAGTATTGGGTAGCAGAAGAGTTTTTAGAGTTTGAAGGCGTAACGTGGCAGGTTAACGTGTGGCCGCGTATGAAGTTTTTCGCCACGCATGCTTCTTTACTGCCAGAGGCAATTCTCGGATTCGAGGTATTACTAGCTGTCTTGCTTCCCGTGATGATACATCTCGAACGGGTGCTTCGCTATCTCAATCTCAATCTCGAACGTGAAGTTGACGATCGCACGAGTCGTCTGCATAAAGCACTTGAATTCGAATCTACACTGAAATCAATTATCGAGAAAGTTCGCAACAGCCTAGATCAAGAACGTATTATCCTGACGTCACTCAAAGAACTGGCTGCCGTAATCGATGCAGAAAAATGTAGCCTCGTACTCTATGACAAAACTCATTCTCAAGTCGAACTTGTTTATCAATATCCAGAAACGAGCGTGCCGATCGATTCCAGGCAACGAAAAGATATCGTTACAACGTCAACAGCTGTACAAAGGCTTCCATACGATCATTCCGTCCAGTTTTGCGAACTAAAAACGACCTCGTCCCACTCGTGCCGAACCGTTCTTGCCTGTCCCGTGCGAGATGACCGAGAAATCGTGTTGGGCGATATCCGCATATTTCGTCATTCTGAAACAGCCTTCGATCGTTCAGAGCTCAATCTAGTCGAACAAGTGGCCGACCAATGTGCCATTGCCATTCGTCAAGCTAACCTGCACCAGTCAGCCAAAGCACAGGTAAAACAGCTTCAAATGCTCAATCAGCTCAAAGATGATTTTCTCAACACGGTGTCCCACGAGCTGCGCACGCCACTCACTAATCTGAAACTGGCGCTGCACTTGATGCAGAAAGCTCCTTCAGAAGCAAAACAGCAGCAGTATTTCAATCTAGCGCTCAACCAATGCGATCGGGAAATCGAACTCGTTAATAATCTGCTCGATCTACAGCGGTTGGAAAGAGGCCGAACTTCCGCTCAATGGAAATGGGTCGATCTAGATCGACTCCTACACGACTTAATTCAAACTGCGGAAATGGGCGCGCACGATGCTGGCCAAGCCCTTTTGGTAGACATACCCGATTGTTTGGGATATTTCCATACCGATCCGAAATTCTTAGAGCGCGCACTCCGAGAACTACTGGCTAATGCGAGCAAATATACGGATGAGGGGGGGAGAATCGATCTTCAAGTCAGGGTAGCCGAAGCAGGACTCGAGTTCAACGTAATCAATACAGCAACACTTCCTGCCGAAACATTGCCTCATTTATTTGAAAAGTTCTACCGCGTCTCGAGCATGGATCGAAGAAATCAAGGCGGGACAGGTCTAGGACTTTCTCTCGTCAAAGAAATGGTAGAGCAGCTTCACGGCAAAATTGTCGTAGAGAGCGTAAATAATCGCACTACGTTCTCTGTTTGGCTCCCTCAGCAAAGCCTCATGTTAGAAGACAAGCCAACTTCAGTAGAATTACTTCAAAACGGGCCCAAACAAAATTATGCATAACTCAACTGAACGGCGCTCGGATACGCAGCCAATTCAAAATACTTGAGGCGTTAGCTTGCATGGAACTTAAGGAAGATTCTCTCGCTATTACTTTAAGGGAATAGAACCTCAAAACTGTTTCCCAAAGCATGCACTGCTCTGAAAAATACGAGATCGCTCTCAAGGCGAGAGTCGCTCGATCTCCCACTTATCCCCTTGGCGCGCATATAGCAAGCGATCGTGGAGGCGACTGGATCGTCCCTGCCAAAATTCAATGCGATCCGGCACGAGTCGGAAGCCTCCCCAATGTTCGGGGCGAGGTATGTCCTCGGTGTCAGCGTATTGAGCTTCGAGTTCAGCTTGACGACGTTCGAGCACTTGGCGATCGCCAATCACCTGGCTCTGTTCGGAGGCCCAAGCTCCCAAACGGCTAGCTTTAGGGCGGCTGTTGAAATATGCGTCGGATTCGGTGGAGTCGAGTTGTTGCACTGAGCCTTCGGCACGCACCTGACGTTCGAGTGCATCCCACCACCACACCAATGCTGCGTGAGGATTTGCTAACAGTTCGCGACCTTTACGGCTGCGGTAGTTGGTATAGAACACGAAGCCTCGGCGATCGCAGCCTTTCAGCAAGACGATACGGGCGGATGGCTTGCCATCGGGAGTGGCAGTGGCGAGGGTCATGCCGTTGGGTTCAGGAATATCTGCTGCGATGACCTCTTGCCACCAGCGATCGAACTGCTCGAACGGGTCAGCACTGACTTGAGGAATATCCAGCGTTTCTCGTTTATAGTCTCGGCGGAGGTCGGCAATGTTGGAGGGCATAGGGAGACGGGGGAGATCGCGAGCGTTTTCAAGCCCTTCGTCATTCAAGCTTGAGAAAAGGCTCCTCATGCTACGGCGCGGACTTTTGTTGCGTCAAGATGGGGGTAAGAGATATCGCGAGCTAGGAGGTAATTGTGGTGATCTCTCTCGACCTGAAACCTCTCGGATGATGGACAGATGAAACCTTCGTCGCACTCTGTCGTGCCAATCCCGAGTTTAACTTCGAGCTGACCGCAACCGGAGAATTAATCATCGTGTCCCCAGTTGGAGCTTCAAGCGGTCGGAATGAATTTCGAGTCGCGGGTCAACTGTGGGATTGGGACCGAGATGAAGTGAAGGGGGCAGCGTTTAGTTCGCAGACCATGTTCTGTTTATCCAATGGAGCCAAGCGAATGCCGGATGCGGCCTGGATTCGTCGAGAGCGCTGGGAGGCTTTAGAGCTGAAACAACTGGATGGTTTCGTGCCGATCGCTCCCTACTTTGCGATTGAAGTGCGATCGCCTTCTGACGAACTCCAACCCTTGCAAGAGAAAATGCGAGAGTACATCGACTGTGGTGTGCGGCTAGGGTGGCTCATCGAGCCACAGACTCGGCGGGTGGAAATTTATCGGGCAAATGGCACCGTTGAGATACTGGATGAGCCCGAGCAAATTTCCGGTGAAAATGTTTTGCCAGAATTCTTATTCTCCACAGCACGTATATTCTGACGGATTCAGTTGTGCCGTTGCTGAGTTGAAAAATGATAGTTTCCTTATGAGGTGCATCGCATTGCTTCTGCGCCTGCCTTCAAATCACCAATTCTGCAAGAATAGGTTAAATTGTTGCGAGACAAAATGCGGAAATTCATGAAAAATGGAGCTTGGTTAGGATAGCTTATCGATCCACAAAAACAACGAGTGGAAATTTACCGTCGCAGTGCAGAAATCGAGAAATTAGAACAGCCCAAGCAGCTTTCTGGGGAAGACGTGTTTCCCGACTTCATCCTGAATCTGAGGGATATTTTGTAAAAAGTCCACGATCGCGGATCTTCTGGTTTGAGTATTGGTAGAAATGTACTCTGCTCGCGATCTCGATCGCCTCAATCACCTCTAAACTCCAGCGTTAGAATTGAGCAGCCTCATTTCCCGTCTGCCATGGCCTATCACCTGTCAGCGACCAAGCTGCAAACTTACCACCGCTGTCCGCAGGCGTATTATTTCCGCTATGAACGCAAAGTTCCCGCTCCAGGTTTCTTCGGCTCGCTTGCGCTAGGCGTTGCACTGCACAAGGCGCTTGCCAAAATTCACGGTGACTGGCACTACAACGCTCCGCGGCCCGAGTGGGAGTGGCTCGATCGCTGTTGGCAAGATTGCACCGATGGCTTAACTCCCAAACAAATTGCCGACGGTCGCGACGCTCTCCAGCTTTATTTCAAGTGCTTCATTTGCACCCAAGATACGCTGCACCGTCCGCTGGCGATCGAGAGCAAAATTCAGGGGCGCTTGCAGGTGCAAAATGTCGAGTTCGTGCTGACGGGGAGATGCGATCGCCTCGACTGGCTGCCAGACGGCCTCAAGCTGGTGGACTACAAATCTGCCAAGTCTGTTCCCGCAACGGCCTCTGCTGAACTGGATTTGCAGTTGGGTCTTTATTATCTCGCTCTCGAACAAAAGTACGGCCGCAGCCTCAAACAACTCTCGCTGATTTACCTGCGATCGGGTCGCGAACTCACCTACGACGTGACGTCCGACCACCGCCGAGCGGTTGAGTCTGCCATTGGCGACCTAGCTCTACGTTTGCGGACTGACGATTGTTGGCCTGCCGAACCTGGGGGCCATTGCGATCGCTGTTCTTTTGCCCGCTACTGTAATGAAGCTTCAGATGCTCCCGACCCCCTCCCCCATAACAGCGTTTCGTCACCTCAACTCCAGCTTGTTTTGAATTTGTAGATCCGATCGTTGGTTGTCCTGCGGCGCGCTCGCATTACTCTCCATCTTCAGAGCCTTCATTCCCTGACGATAAATCTTGACGAGTGTAGCGAATGGCAATGTAGCTGAGAGACAGCGTGAAAATAGCTGCCGCGAGCCCGAGTAATTGGGGGCCAGAGGTTTTGGATAAATCCAGGACAATCAGTTTCCGAGAAACCGCGATCGCTGCCGTGGCTAACACCAGTTCGACTCGAATCGTCCGAGTCTTCAAGCGCGCGACCGTGTTGTTGAGCAACTCCATGGCAATCAATACGTCCAGAATGAGGCCAAATACCTCAATAGCCTTGACGCTGAGTGCGCCGAAAGGGGGTTCTAGCAATTCGCGGACGAGCACGATGCCCACATTGAAGGTTGCTCCCAGCGTCACCATCACGAGCGCGACTGCCAGAACTTGATTGACAAATGTTTCCACGCCTTCGATGCTGTGCACGAAAGCACCAGATTGCAGCCACACGCGCAATTGTTTATTCATAGTTGGAAGTTGGCCTACCCCGAAATTGACAGTTTTACTTCGCTCGAAATTGTCGCAAGCTTTCTTGCGATCGCACAAGTTGCCCCACATCAACATCGGTAGACGATTTAAGATAAAGGCTCAGGCTGTACGTACAGCTTTGCCCGCAGAAGGACGTTAATCATGCGAGCTGGATTGCGCCTCGGTAGTCTCTTCGGCATTCCCGTCTATCTCGACGTGTCCTGGCTGATTTTGGCCGTGTGGATCGTACTGGGTTCTATTGATTTTGGCGCTGCGACGAGTCCTATAGGGCCAGCTTTAGCTGGGGGAGTTGCGATTGCGCTGGGGCTGCTCAGTTCGCTGCTGCTGCACGAGTTGGCCCACAGTCTGGTGGCGCGAGCGGAGGGCATCGACGTGAAGTCGATCGATGTTTCGCTGTTTGGGGCCTGGACGGCGATGAACCGGGAGCCGAACAATCCTAAGTCGGCTTTTCGGATTGCAGTGGCTGGGCCGTTGGCTAACTTAGCCTTATTCGTCCTGTTGTTCTTACTGCTGGGCTTCCAGGTCTTTCCAGCTGGCTCCGTCTCTGCCTACGTCGCTCGCAGTATGGCCGCCGTGAATTTAGTCATTGCCCTATTTAATCTGCTGCCAGGCGTGCCGTTAGACGGCGGTCACGCTCTCAAGGCTGTGGTGTGGGCCATTACGGGCGATCGTTATCGCGGCATGGTGTGGGCGGCCCGCTCCGGTCAAGCCATAGGGTGGTCGTGCGTGGCAGTCGGACTTTTGCTCGTCTTTCGCGGTGCATTTGGCGGGCTGTGGCTGGGTATCATCGGTTTTTTTGCTCTCAGTAGCGCTCGTAGCTACGGTCAATTCGCTCAGCTCAGGCAGGCAATCTCCAATCTGCAAGCTCGTGATGCCATGCAGCGTAATTTCCGCGTCATTGATGCTGAGATGACCCTTCGAGACTTTGCCGATCGCTACTTAGTGATCCAGGACGAGCGCGAAACTTATTTTGCTGAAGCGGACGGACGCTACAAGGGTCTGGTGCAGCCAGAACGCTTACGCGCGATCGAACGCAGCCAGTGGGATACCATGACGCTGATCGATATTGTGACTCCCATGCACGAGCTGGACGGGCTGGCCGAAGACGCTCCTATCGAGCGCGTGGCGGTATCCATGGAGCGCACTCGCCGGCATACGATCCCGATTCTCACTCCTACAGGGGCGATCGCTGGGTTGGTGGATAAAGGCGATATCGTCCAGAGTGTCGGTCACAAACTCGGGATTGAAATTGCTCCCGATATCGTCCAGCGCATCCGTGACAGCAATCAATTTCCGCCAGGATTTCCCATCGCCAATGAGAACGGGCCGTCTGCATCTACATCCCATCCACCGGATTAGATGCGATCTCAATCCCTGACTCAAGCAGTCTTCGCGTCAGTTCAATCTCGCGGACAGATCGCGCACTAATTAGGATTGTCATTTTTTGGGTGAGATTGATAAACTAGCACTCGGCAAGTGAGAGTGCTAACTCAAGTGTCTCGCCACGCCCGAATCTTGAGACTCAACTCTTGAGACATCGAATGTTCTTTTGGACTTCGCGGTTACGCTTGCGAAGGAGTTTTCTATGGCAACAATCACGTTGAATGTTTCGACGCTGAAGCCGCTCGGCGATCGCGTTTTGGTTAAAGTGGCCGCTAAGGATGAAAAAACCGCAGGCGGAATTTTTCTCCCCGACACCGCTCAAGAGAAACCGCAGGTCGGTGAAGTGGTGGCGGTTGGTCCTGGCAAACGGAATGACGCTGGAGAGCTGGTAGTGATGGAAGTCAACGCTGGCGACAACGTGCTGTATTCAAAGTATGCCGGTACCGAGGTCAAGCTTGGCGATGACGAGACTTATATGTTGTTGACTGAGCGTGACATCCTGGCCGTCGTGGCTTAGCGTGCGCTCGCTCTTGCGATTGCGCCACGGGCTCGACGGTTTGAGCGTGAGATTTCTGCACCTATCCCCATCCATTTCAGGCAGGCGTTGGATGGCCCACATTAGGTATCAGGCCAGTCTGTCCCTGCCTCCTTGCATACTGTTCACCGAGTTTGAGACATCCGGAACATCATGGCAAAGTCGATTATCTTTACCGAAGATGCCCGTCGTGCCCTAGAACGCGGCATCGACATCCTGGCAGAATCTGTCGCCGTTACCTTGGGGCCGAAGGGCCGCAATGTGGTGTTAGAGAAAAAGTTTGGTGCGCCCCAGATCGTGAATGATGGCATCACCATTGCCAAAGAGGTCGAACTGGAAGACCACATTGAGAACACTGGGGTTTCTTTGATTCGTCAAGCTTCCGCTAAGACCAATGACACTGCAGGGGACGGTACGACCACTGCTGCAGTACTCGCTCAGGCCATCATAAAGGAGGGCTTGAAGAACGTCGTTGCAGGAGCTAACCCCATTGCTCTCCGACGCGGCATCGAAAAATCCGTGCGCTTTTTGGTTGACGAGATTGCTAAAGCCTCACGCCCGGTAGAAGACTCGAAAGCCATCGCCCAGGTCGGTGCCATTTCGGCTGGGAATGACGACGAAGTCGGTGTCATGATTGCGGAAGCGATGGACAAGGTGGGTCGTGAAGGCGTGATTTCTCTGGAAGAAGGGAAGTCCATGACCACCGAGTTGGAAGTAACCGAGGGGATGCGCTTTGAAAAGGGCTACGTCTCGCCCTATTTCGTTACTGATGGCGATCGCATGGAAGCGGCTCTAGACGAGCCGTATGTCTTGATTACTGACAAAAAAATTACGTTAGTGCAAGACTTGGTTCCCGTGCTCGAGCAGGTGGCTCGTGCCGGTCGGCCGTTGATGATCGTTGCTGAAGATATTGAGAAAGAAGCTCTGGCCACGCTAGTGGTGAACCGCCTGCGCGGCATTGTCAATCTCTGTGCCGTCAAGGCTCCTGGTTTTGGCGATCGCCGCAAAGCGATGTTGGAAGACATTGCTATTCTGACTGGCGGTACTGTCATTACCGAAGATGCCGGCCTGAAGCTCGATACCGCTAAGTTGGAAGACTTCGGTACGGCCCGCCGCATTACGGTGACCAAAGACACCACGACGGTTGTGGCCGAAGGGAATGAGTCTAAGGTCCAGGCTCGTTGCGAACAGCTACGCCGCCAAATTGACGAAACCGAGTCCAGCTACGACAAGGAAAAACTGCAAGAGCGCTTGGCCAAGCTAGCCGGTGGTGTTGCCGTAATCAAAGTTGGAGCTGCCACTGAGACAGAAATGAAGGATCGCAAGCTACGTCTCGAAGATGCCATCAACGCCACCAAAGCAGCAGTGGAGGAGGGTATCGTTCCTGGCGGTGGCACCACTCTTGCCCACCTCATTGCTCCTCTCTCCGAATGGGCTAAGGCAACCTTGACGGGTGAAGAGCTCAACGCGGCTCAACTCGTTTCCCGCGCCCTAGGTGCTCCCTTGCGCCGTATTGCCGATAATGCAGGGGAAAACGGTGCTATCATCCTCGAGCGTGTCAAAGAAAAAGCGGGCAACATCGGCTACGATGCCCAGGCCAACGATTACGTTGACATGTTTGATGCAGGGATTGTCGATCCAGCAAAAGTTACCCGTTCTGGTTTACAAAACGCCGCCTCGATCGCCAGCATGGTGCTAACCACCGAGGCTATCGTCGTCGACAAACCCGAACCTGAGGCTGCTCCTGCAGGCGGCGGCATGGGTGGAGACTTCGACTACTAATTCAAAATACCAACTCATCGAGTCTGGTATGGGCTCGTTTTACTCGCTCTCCAGTCGCTGGGGAGCTTTTTTATGCAGTTTTCAGAGACTCACAGCAGTCTTAAGCTGCTTAGGGCGCTATATCTATCCCGAATCTATAGTGAATTGCAATAAGAATGAGAGGAGGATGTGATGCCTTACAGCCTCGATTTGCGTGAGCGTGCCGTCCGTTGTATCCGCGATGGCGCCTCCGTTGAAGAGGCGGCGACACGCTACGAGGTCAGCCGTGCCACCCTCTATCGCTGGCTCAAGCGGCCCATCCTCAAAGCCACCGTCGTCAGCCGTCGTCACCGTAAACTCGATGCTGCTGCCCTCAAAGCTCATGTAGCTCAGTTCCCCGATGCCCGTTTGAGTGAGCGCGCCATGCACTTCCAGTGTCATCCGAGTTCAATGTCTCGCGCTCTCAAGCGTCTCAAAATCACCCACAAAAAAACAGCTTCGCTACCGACAGCGTGACCCTGTTAAACGCGGTCAATTTCTACGACAACTGCGAGAGCACATCAAAGCCCG
Organism: Cyanobacteria bacterium J06642_2; assembly: GCA_039817845.1. Classification (GTDB taxonomy): domain Bacteria; phylum Cyanobacteriota; class Cyanobacteriia; order Thermostichales; family PCC-7336; genus JBCBTL01. Next base: position 571 of record JBCBVC010000101.1, on the reverse strand, counting down.
TGGGGGGAGTGCTCATCTGGTCTGGCTCGATGAGAGTGGGTTTGAGCCAGATTATCCCTGCTTGCATGGCTGGTCACCCCGAGGTCGCATCCTGGTGGGCGAACGCAGTGCTCACCGCCGTCCGCGAGAGAATCTGTTGGCAGCTCGTCGCCAAGGAGAGTTTTTCGCTCCGATGCTGCTACCTGGCAGTGTCACAGCCGAAGTTGTGGAAACGTGGTTAGAAGAGCACTTATTTCGAGAGTTGCAGCCAGAGTCAACCTTGATTTTGGATAATGCTGCATTTCATCGCAAAGAGGTGATTGAGTCACTGGCGCAAGAGTATGGACATCAAGTGATGTTCTTACCCCCCTATTCGCCCGACTTGAATAAGGTCGAGCATGATTTCGCGGCGCTCAAGAAGCGGATGGCTTACGCACCAGAGGGGACGACGCTGGATGAAGTTATCGCCAGCTATTCGCATAAAAGCTCATCTCATCCTTAACGCGAATGACTATAGGGCACCTCGATTAATTGACTATCTAAGCCAGATGCCAGATCATCAGATATCACTTACTGAGGCATAAAGTGATGA
>JBCBVC010000100.1:0-16150 GCA_039817845.1 Cyanobacteria bacterium J06642_2 | reverse complement strand
ACACTCAAGCCCCTCTAGAGGGGCTTGAGTGTCATGGTAAGTGTTGGCTTCGATAGTGAGGTGTCTTTAGGTTCTATTGAGAAGTATGCAAGTCTTGGCCCTTCTGCAGGCTTATTTTCTGATTTGGTAGAGAATTTAATCGTTGCACTAAGAAGTTTTTCCCGCAATCCTTATTTACTCGTCGAGTTTGAAGAGAAATTCCTGTTTCCACGTTTAGAGAATGCTGGCAGTATCGAGTCTCATCATGGAGTTATTGACATTCTTCGTATTCCAGCTGAGTCAATAAAATCCTTTGAAGTTCTCAACATTCTCAGAAATTTTCCCGTACCAATTGTGTTGGAAGGCTTAGCATCAGAAAGTGAAGCCGTTCGCAACTGGACGCCTAATTTTTTTAAGGAAAACTATGGTGCCTTTGAGGTTCTCGTAGACTATCCCCGTCGTCAGGAAGCCAAGCGGGCTATCCCTCTATCTGAAGTAGTTGATGAGATTCAATCCGGATCGGATTGCGGACATTATGTTGCTAATGTTTCAGATATATTTCTCCAATACCCCGAACTAGAAACACAGCTCCCGATCGAGACTATTCGTCACGATTATCTCGATCACAAAAAGTTGGCTTACATTCATCTTTTTATGGGCGGTCCAGGCACGGGAACTGACTTCCACTGTGCAAATGGTGTTAACTTTTTCGTCAATATTCACGGTCGCAAAGAATGGCAGTTCGTCAATCCGAAACATTCAGCCTGGATGTACCCAGTAGTGAATGTTAGTGGTGTATATGGCTCTTCTGCTGTTGACTTTCGAAAATCACAGGAGGAACATCGTCAGGCGTGCCCCTTGTACGAGCAAATCCCTGTTTATAAGACAATTCTCAACCCCGGTGACGTGCTCGTAAATCCCCCCTGGTGGTGGCATGCCATCCGGAATGTGACGCCTTCGTCAATCGGATGTGCTACTCGTTGGCTAGTTCCGACGAAACCGATCAATCCCTTCTACACGTTCTTAACCCTAGCCTGGTGTCGGCCAGCTTTCCTAAAATCAGTCTTATCGAAAACTGACAGCCGTCTGAGTGACGCAAATTCACGCAAAAACCATTCAGATGGATATGAGATGGTGATGAATAACCGCAAGCGATTCTGGCTCAAGGAAGACCAGTATTTCTCCAGTTAAGCGCGGAGAGCATCAGTCCGACGAGATTTCCATTCGCGCCTAACACTTCCGGGGTTAGAAATGATTTTCTCTGCCGTGCAAAGGTTGAGGGCACTCGCTACTCTACCGTGACCGATTTAGCGAGGTTACGAGGCTGATCGACATCAAGGCCGCGGAGAGCCGCAATATGGTAAGAGAGCAGTTGCAGCGGAATGACAGCAACTAGAGGCGAGAGCAGTTCCGAAACTTCGGGGACGGGAAGGAGAGTATCAAAGGTTTCGGCAGCGGTCTCGTCTGCCATACTGACCACGCCAATAAGCTGTGCGTCGCGAGCTTTGGCTTCTTGAGCATTGGAGAGGACTTTTTCGTAAAGCTGACCGGGAGTCGCGATCGCCACGACAGGGACTTTGGCATCCAAGAGCGCGATCGGTCCGTGTTTCATTTCGCCAGCTGGATATCCCTCTGCATGGATGTAGCTGATTTCTTTCAGCTTCAATGCGCCTTCGAGGGCGATGGGATAGTTGATGCCGCGACCGATGTAAATGAAATCTTGCGTTTCGGCAAAGTGATGAGATAGCGCCTCAATGGCTTCAGCCTGTCCAGCCAGGACGCTTTCCATTTCGGTCGGAATTTGGCGTAGTTCTGCCATAATCGCGGCAATCTCGTCAGCGGACTTCGTGCCTCGCTGCGTAGCAAAGTCCAAAGCCAGCAGATAGAACGCGAGCAGTTGAGCCGTAAACGTTTTGGTGGCAGCCACTCCAATTTCAATCCCTGCCTTCAGTTCCAAAATATTCGGCATCAGGCGACCGAGGTTGCTGTCAGGTCGATTGGTGATGCCCAAAAGCTTCTGAGTTGGGTCAGTTTGAGCTCGCTCTACAGCCACTGAGAGGGCCGAGAGCGCATCGGCAGTTTCGCCGGACTGCGTAACCCCGATCGTAAGCGTGTGAGGGCGAGCAGGAGGGGGCGCGTAGCGGTATTCCGAGGCGTAATGTACGGTCGTCGGCACGCCCGCAATTTGTTCCATCAAATATTTGCCCACGAGCGATGCGTGCCAACTCGTACCGCAAGCAACGATATCAATTTGTTGGGTCGTACGTGCCAATGCCATTGGCAGGTTGAGATTGACAGGTTGTTCGGGATGATCTGTCAACCGTCCCTCTAGAGCTGCGCGGACGGTGGCGGGCTGCTCGTAGATTTCTTTGAGCATGAAGTGGCGGTAGCCCTGTTTTTCCACCATCACCGGATTCCAATGCAGGACTTGAGGCGATCGCGTGACGGTCTCTCCTGCCAGCGAAAAGATCTCGATACCGTCAGGGGTAAGACGTGCCATTTCGCCTGAATCTAAGGCGAGGACGCGATTGGTATGCTCGATCAGCGCTGGAGTGTCAGACGCAAAGTAAGCCTCTCCGTTGCCGTAACCTAAAACTAACGGATTCTGCTGGCGCACGACGATGAGTTCGTCGGGATGATCGGCACTAGTGAGCGCGATGGCGTAAGCTCCGTGCAGCTGAGCTGAAGCTCGACGCACGGCCTCGAGGAGCGGCATCCCTTGGGTGAGGAATTCTTCTATCAAATGGGGCACGACTTCAGTATCGGTATCGGAGTCAAACTCGTGGCCCAAACCGATTAGGTCGCGGCGTAATTCGCGATAGTTTTCAATAATGCCGTTTTGGATGACCGCAATCCGACCCAAACCACCGACGTGAGGGTGAGCGTTGCGTTCTTCCGGTTTGCCGTGGGTTGCCCAGCGCGTGTGACCGATGCCGATACAGGCAGCCGCAAGCGCCTCGGGAACGTCAGCGCTACTGAGCTTGCGTTCCATATTGTTGAGCTTGCCCTTGGCGCGGACGCGATGGAGATTGCGATCGTGCACGACTGCAATGCCGGCGGAATCATAACCGCGATATTCTAGGCGGCGCAGTCCCCCCACCAAAATACTTGTCGCGCTGCGATGTCCGACGTAGCCAACAATGCCACACATAGCTCCATCCCTCCCCAAGCCGGGTACGTGCAGAGTTGCAATCGTACTGTCCGTGTATCCACATTGCTCCCAATCATACACGCCAGATCGAGGACGGCGATGGTAGTCGCAACTACCGTTGGCAGTGGTAGTCTGGCGATGGTAGGCGGGATGAGGTGACAAAGATATGACTCTACAGCAGCCGCGGCAGAACGGGCGACCGCGCCGCTCTCCAGGGCCAGCGCCGTCACCTCATGCGATTAATGCACGCTATGCCAAGCAGAAAAAGCGATCGCGGCTCGTCCGTCAGGCAGTTGTATTGCTAATTGGCGGCTTCGTCACCGGGGCGGCCATTCCCTGGGGCATTGCTCATCTACGTCAAAATATCTCGGGCGACTTCCTCGCCCGATTGCCATTTGTAGAGGCACCTACAAGTTCCTCAAACCCCGAAACTGTCGGGCTCGAAGCGGACAAATCTGAGACAGCGATCGCTCCTGCTGCCAATGACGATTCGCTGTCGTTTGCTCCGCCAGTCAGCGACGATCCCTACGAAATCTATCCGCTCGCCAGACAGTCTTACGTGCCCTCCATCATGTATCACGACGTGGTGGCCGCTCGTAAAGAAGTTTGGTTTGACACCACCGTGGCCGAACTGACCCAGCATTTCGAAGCCATCCGCGAAGCTGGGGCGACGCCCATCACGATGGAGCAGCTTTACGCCCATCTGCAGGAAGGGGCCGAGCTGCCGGAAAAACCCATCCTGCTCACCTTTGACGACGGCTACATGGGCCAGTACGAGAACGCTTATCCGCTACTACAGAAATACAACTATCCAGCTGTCTTCTTCGTTCAAACCGGATTTGTCGGGGTGCGCACCAGCAAAGATCACTTTACCTGGGATCAGATGCGGCAGCTCGAACGGGAAGGCTTGGTCACTATCGAACCCCACACGATCAATCACCCCACCGACTTGCGCGAACTGGACGATGCCAAGCTCGAACGCGAGCTGATCGAGTCCAAGCGACTTATGGAAGAGGAGCTAGGTCGAACGGTCAATTATTTTGCCTACCCGACGGGAAATCGGGACGAGCGCGTCATGGAAATGGCGCAGAAAGCCGGATACAAACTGGCCTTCACCATGGATAAAGGCTTTGCCGGACAGTCCCCTAACTTACTGGAAGTTCAGCGGTTCAACCAATACAAGCTCACCGAAGCCTTGGTCGGTGCCAAAGTATATCCTCAGGATGAGGGGGCCGTTCATGCCTTGAATACGGTCACGCCCGTCGAGGTGGAAACGCTGACCATCGATCGCGTCGAGTTCTCGGCCATTCGCGGCGGTCGTTTTGCCACCGTTCACGCGGATCGCCGTTACAACGTCGGCACCTTGGTGAAACGTTACCAGGCAACAGCAGGCATCAACGGCAGCTTTTTCTCGATTCCGTGGATTAACTCGGCCAGCAACATCATGGTGGGGCCGGTGCTAAGTTCTAGTACCCAAACTTTCGTACCGGGCCGCCCTAAAGATAATGACTCCGTCCGCGGTCGTCCGATGGTGCTGATTGGCCAGGACCGCATCAGCTTCGTGCCGTTCCATCCGGAGACGATGAACGATCTCTACAGCATTCAGCAAATTATGCCGGACGTAACCGACCTGTTTGTGGCTGGAGCTTGGTTGGTCAAAGATGGCAAACCGCTATCCGTCGCTGAGTTGAATTCGTTCAATTTGTCTAGCGCGGCAGAATATCGCCCTCGCGTCTTTTTCGGCCTCGATCGCGCGGGCAAACCCATCTATGGTGTGACTCATACTCACGTTAATTCAGCCATTTTGGCAGAAGTGTTGACAAAGTTAGACGTGCAGGAAGCCATTTTGCTCGATTCCGGCTTCAGCAGTTCGCTCGTTTTCGGTGAAGAGATTTTAGCCACCGGACACGCTACGGCCGAACAGCCGAGTCGGCCCGTGCCCCACGCCATCATGATCTACGACCTAAACGAGATTCAAGACCAACCTAGCCTCACGCCTATGCAGCAACTGGTAGCTAGCGTGCCGGAAGAACAGCAGCTGGCCACTCGACAAGTGCTCGATGCCGTGATGCAAGGCGATCGCGTGTTGCGTCTGGGCGATCGCGGCCCAGCCGTCTACGCACTGCAATTAGCGTTAGAAGGTATCGCTCGCAGCCAGGGCGACCCTAGCCCGCTTCGTTCCGGCCCTGACGGTGCTTTTGGTAATGAAGTCGCGCAAGCGCTGATTCCGTACGTCAATCCCGACGCGGCAGACTACGAACCTTACGGTCCACCGTCTCCCTACGACGTGCAGCTGCCAGACTACAGCGACTTGCCTGCGGTAAACGAGATTGATGCCGATACCTTACAGATTGTTCTGGAAGATATGAACGAACTGCCTCCGCCCGTTTTGGTGGATACGACTTTGCCTGCAACTGTCGGTCAGAACGTCGAGAGATAAGTCAATTTTGGCAATTATCGGCTGGCCCACTTTGAAAAGTTAAGCCAGCCTGTTCGGGCATTATACGTATTCGATATAACTGGCGTTGAGATCTACCCCCATCAGACCAGTGGCAATTAGGTCATCGGTCAAGTCGTATGTATCGCTGCCGTTGCTATCCAAATAGAGGCCGTCACCTTCTATCAAGTAGTTGGCAAGGTCACCATTGAAGAGTGTTTGGCTCAGGCGAAGCGTGTCTTCTAACGGATCGAAGTCCGTAATCAAGGCATAGTCATGGTCGCCCGATGTGGTCGCATCGGTATCCACGTAGAAGACCGCTTTATCGCCAGTCATATTGACCGGACCGCCGAGGTCGAAGCGATCTGCACCCGCTCCGCCCGTCATAACATCTTGGCTGTCGATGCCATTAAAGATGTGGTCCCCGGTAAAGACTTGAACCCCCGTGAGGATATCATTGCCGTCGCCACCGACCATGACGTCATTACCAATCCCGCCAATGAGGGTATCTCGTCCATCTCCGCCCAACAGCTCGTCGTTGCCGATTTCGCCGTTGAGATAGTCATCCCCTATCCCACCTTGGAGAGTGTCATCTTCGAAGTACCCTCGCAGAGAGTCATTGCCACTGCCTCCTTCGAGAACGTCGTCATTCATGCCGCCCCGCAGGTCGTCGCTTCCATCATGGCCTTCTAGCGTGGTCTTACCGCTGAAATCCGTGACGATAAGAGCGTTATTGCCATCGCCGCCAGCAAGAGCAGCCTCGTCAATACGGCTGAGGGAATCAACATAGGGGGCGAGCAGGTCGGTACTGTCTGCAGTTAGCGACGCATCGGTCAACGTAAAATCAAAGTTGCCCTCTTCGATGACGCGATCGACACCGCTGCTGCCACCAAAGAGCATGTCGTTGCCAATACCTCCGCTGAGAGAGTCGTCGTTGAAGCCACCACGCAGGTCGTCATCTCCGCCTCCCCCCTCAAGCGTGACTTTACCGTTGAAGGCCGCTGCGTCGAGAAGGTTATTGCCACTGTTGGCATAAAGACCGACTTCCTCGATGCTGTTGAGAGAATCGACTTCGGAGTGCGGGTCAGTGCTGTTGCCGGACGTTAGCGATGTGTCCGTCAGGATACGAGACTCATAGCTACCATATTCCACCAGCCGATCGGAGCCTTCCCCACCATCAATCGTGTCGTTCCCATAATCGCCAAGCAGGGTATCGTCATGGTTGCCGCCAACGAGGCTGTCTTCCTCAAAACCTCCGAACACGCGATCGTTACCATTGCCTCCATCGAGCACGTTGTTACCGGACCCCACGGTCAACAAATCGTCGCCATCGTGCCCGTGCAGCGTGACATCGCCACTGAAGGCATCAACCTGGATGACATCATCCTGGTTACCGCCCACCAGTTCGAAGTGTTCGATGCCTGACACCGTAAGGTTGCCGCTGCTGCTCGTCAGGGACGTGCCCGAGAGGTGGAATTCGCCGCCTTCCATCAATAGAAAGTCGTTATTCCCCGCACCTCCATCGAGTACGTTGTCACCCGTTCCACCTTTTAACGTGTCGTCTCCATCACCGCCCTCAAGCGTGACGTTTCCACTGAAGCCTGATGCGTCGAGAACGTTATTGCCATCACCGCCAATCAGTTCTGCCTCTTCGATACTGATGAGCTGATCGACATAGGGGGCGGGAAGGTCGTCACTGTCTGTGGTCAGCGATGAATCGGTCAAAGTGAAATCAAAGTTGCCACTTTCACGCAGGAGATCGATGCCGTCCCCGCCATCGATGACATCGTCAAGAGCCCCCCCCATCAATGTGTCATTATCATCTCCGCCCAAGAGGGTGTCTTGGCTTTGCGATGACGACATTAATGAATCATTGCCGGTGCCGCCATCGAGCAGATTGTTACCGGACTCTACATACAAGAAGTCGTCTCCCTCTTGTCCTCGAAGAGTCGCATCGCCACTGAAGTTGTAAACCAAGAGGCTATTGTTGCTTATGCCGCCAACGAGCTCAGCCCGTTCAATGCTCGATACGGTATCGTCGCCAAGGCCATCGAGGTAGGTATCTGTGAGATTGAAGGAAACATCCCCTTCTTCAAATAGAAGATCGTTCCCCGTTCCTCCGAACAAACGGTCGTCTCCCTCTCCTCCTGTCAAGGTGTCGTCATCGCCCTCACCTCGGAGGTAGTCATTGGCCGAACCGCCGATAAGTTCGTCGTTGCCATTCCCTCCAATGAGTGTCACCTCGCCACTAAAAGCTTCTGCCTCAAAGGAATTATCGCCATCTTCTCCGCGGATGACGGCTTCTTCGATGCTGGTGAGAGTATCTGCGTATGGGGTAAGTAGATCGGTACTGGTTGTGGTCAGTGACGAGTTAGTCAACGTAAAGTTGAAGTCTCCACTCTCGTCAAGGCGATCGAATCCGTCACCGCCATCGATTTCGTCATTTCCCAAACCACCCGTGAGGGTGTCATCGTCGTCATTGCCATCAAGTCTGCTGTCGCCATCACCATCGCTTAAGGTATCGTTGCCTAAACCACCCTGGAGGCGATTGTTACCTGACTGGGCCAACAGTTCGTCCTCTCCTTCCTCTCCTTTTAGCGTTACGTCTCCGGAGAAGTTTAAGGAGCGGAGCCGGTTGTCTCCAACTCCCCCCTCAAGAAATGCTTCTTCAATGCTGACTAAAGTATCAGTCCCTATCCCTGTAAGAGAGGAACCATTGAGGGTTATGTCGACATTGCCTTCTGCATGGACGATATCAGTACCTGTCCCACCATCCAAAAAGTCATTACCAAGACCTCCAGAGAGAGAATCTCTTTGCCCTCCACCCAAAAGAGAATCATCGTGTTCTCCACCATCTAGAAAGTCCTTTCCGTGACCACCCTCTAAGGTGTCATTATCGGAACCACCTTGGAGGGTATCATCATCATCTTGACCCTCTAAATAATCATTTCCAGAGCCTCCGATGAGATTATCGCTATCACTGCCACCCGACAGAGAATCATCGCCATCGCCCCCGTCTAGAACGTCTAAACTGCTGCCGCCCTGCAAAGTGTCGTCATCATCCCCACCTTGGAGGTCGTCTCTACCGTCGTTACCAGCCAAAAAATCATTGCCAGAGCCTCCGGTGAGAGTATCGTTATTTTCTCCACCTAAAAGTGAATCATTGTGACTACCGCCATCTAAAGAATCCGAACCGCTGCCACCTTCCAAAGTGTCATTATGATCGCCACCAAAGAGGACGTCATCATCACTGCCACCCTCTAGAGAGTCATTCCCAGAACCACCGACGAGTTCGTCATTATCATCTCCACCTAAAAGAACATCATCGTGATCGGCTCCAAATAGACTATCTTCACCGCTGCCACCAACCAAGGTATCGTTATCGCTACCACCAACTAGCAAGTCATTATCTGTGCCACCAACTAGAAAATCTTCACCAAAGGAGCCTAAGAGTTCATCGTTGCCACTTCCTCCACTCAATAAATTGTCATGTTCATTGCCATCGATATCATCATCACCTGAACCACCAGTCGCATTTTCGATAACTGTGCCGTAGGCGATCGCTACATTATCTTGTTGCTGGCTCGGTCCTAGTTCACTAATGTTGCTAAATTCACCCGTTCTCAAATCGATGTCCACATCAGTAGTCATCGCAGAAGCATCAATGGTGTCATTCCCACCACTATCCCAAATAGTTTTGATGCCACTAAAGTCACTTTCAAAGGTATGAATGTCATCACCAGAACTGGCATTTTGATTAGCACCGTAAAGATATTGAAGTGCAGCAATATCATAGAGTTGCATCGTCTCAGGCTCTGCCCCTGCACCATTTGGGTGAGACTCATAGGACATTACTGAGTACTGCCGATTCTCTTCATCTTCGGGAAGTGTAACGTGTTCATGAGTATGGTGTAAGCCCAAAGCGTGACCTATTTCATGGAGTAGTACCAAAAATCCCAAACTACCTGGCTTGAGATTATTGGCAAGGTCAGAATCTAAAAAGACATTTCCATCACGACTGTCATCATGAAGCCCAGGATGAGATGCGAGACCTGCAGCCCCGGTCAAATCCATAGATCCAAGAGCGATTGTGCCTCCACCTTGCTCTTCTTCAAAATCAACATTGATAAGCTCTTCAAGATGCTGAAATGCCTTACGAATTTCGTTCTTTTGAGCCTCATCGAATGCCTCAAAATTTTCTCCATGAACACCGCCACCAAAATTGACGCAGTCATCACTTCCGAATATGTCATCGATAATGGTGTTATATGCACTCGGGAGACCATTCATAAAGCTGTAGGTAATCGTAATGGGTGCTGAATTTGGCGATACTGGGCCGTACTGAACAGACCCTGAATCCCCCCAACGGACCTCATTGTCGTAAAGTAGTGCGTCAATATAGTAAGTCACAGTCTTTCTCCTGAAATCGGAAACCTCTTACCCATGCCCTACTTTTGGCCTGCCAACTTTATGCAGCTAACCTCAGATTCTTTACAGTGAAGACATCATCTTCTGGTATAAAAATATTGACCTTTAACGAGAATCTTTCGTTTCATTGTTCAGAGCTTTTGTTAGTTGACAGGATATCGGTCGATTGACTTGTTCCAAACGCTTAATCAAAGCCAGGAAGTATATTTTTTATCATTAAAATATATGACATCAAAAAACGCTGTAGGTAAATGAGTTCCCTACAGAGCTATCAATATCAAAAGCAGAAAATCAGGCTGGCCGTACTGAACCAGAAATGCTAGCTACTAATACCTCAAAGTAGCTGTTGTCATTTTTGAGAGCGCGATCGCCTGACGACCCACCCACAACCGATCGCGCTCCCAACCCACGAACCACACTGTTCGCCATACCTGATGCATCGTATGTATGCACAGCCCAAACCAATGCTAAACGAATGCAGAATGTCTCGAACTCAAATTTAGATAGGCATTCTCTAATTCGAATTACAAGATGTAAGAGTTTATCGCGTTGATGCAGGCGATCGCTCGATTAATTCACCCGCATCACTAGTTGGGAGAGGACGAGACATTAAGTATCCTTGGATGGCATCGCAACCCATCTCCTCTAACGTTTTAAGTTGCTCGTCAGTTTCAACACCCTCTGCCACCACACGCAGGCCCAAACCTTCTGCCAGCGTAATAATGGCACGCACGATTTGATGACTCTTGGGATCTTCACTAACCGGATCGATGAACATTTTGTCGATCTTGAGCGCATCAATCGGTAGATTTTGCAAATAGCTAAAGGAAGAGTAGCCGGTACCGAAATCATCAATATAAACTTGCACGCCCAACTCTCTTAAAATTTGCAATTTTCGAGACGTACTCTCCAAATTCTCCATGATCAAGCTTTCGGTAATTTCGAGCCTCAGGCTGCTAGCAGCTAATCCCGTTTCTCGTAACGTGTGTTCGACCGTTTCGATGAAATTAGCTTGAGAGATTTGGTTACTCGTGATGTTGACACTAATATAGAGCGGCTCGGCACTGGGAAACTCCTGCTGCCATTGACGCATTTGCTGGCAAGCCTCACGCAGTACCCATTCGCCCAACGGCAAAATGAGGCCGGTTTCCTCTGCAATGGGAATGAATTCGCCAGGAGAGACGAAGCCGCGCTCGGGATGTTGCCAACGCACCAAGGCCTCGAAGCCCAGAATGTCTCCTGAAGGCAACACGATGGGTTGATAGTTCAGATAAAACTCCTGGTTTTTGATCGCTCGGCGCATATCGTTCTCGGAGCGCAAGCGCGCCATTGCAGATGCGTGCATGTCGCGATTGAAAAATACATACTGCGCTTTGCCGCGATGCTTGGCCTGATACATAGCCGTGTCGGCATCTCGCAAAATTTCTTCAGGACTCTCGTATCCGGCATCACTTGAGACAATGCCAATACTCGCAGTAATGAAGACTTCGTGACCGTTGAGGCGAAACGGCAGCATGAGTGCGGACTGGATGCGCTCAGCCACCAATGCAGCTTCCTCAATGTCCTTAATCTGAGATAGCAGGATGACAAATTCATCTCCACCCAAGCGAGCGACGGAGTCGCAGGCACGCAAGCAGTTTTCAATCCGACGCGCTACGCCAACCAATAGCCGATCGCCGATCGCGTGCCCCAGGCTGTCGTTGATGACTTTGAAACGGTCGAAGTCCAGAAACAGCACGCCAAACACGTGGCTGGGATTGCGCCGCGCCATTTGCATCATGCGTTCGAGGCGATCGACAAACAGCGTACGGTTAGGTAGACCGGTCAGATCGTCGTGTAAAGCAGCACGATAAAGCTGCTCGTCAATCAGCTTGCGGGCAGTGATATCGGTGAACGAACCAGCCAGCCGCGACGCGCGATTGCGAGAATCCCTGACCGCGATTCCTCGGCATAGAACCCAGCGATAGCTACTGTCATCGTGGCACAAGCGATGTTCGTTCTTGAGATGAGTGGTCTCCCCTTGCAAATGTGCATTCAAATCAGCTTTGAGCTGGGGTAAATCTTCAGGGTGAACGCGATCGAACCACGCGTTTGGATCGGAGCCAATCTCGATGTCTTCGCAGCCGAGCATGGATTGGAAGCGAGGTGAAAAGTAGATAACATCTGTTTTTAACGACCAATCCCAAAGGGCATCGTTCGCGCCGCGAACGGCCAGAGCATAACGTTCTTCACTCTCACGTAATGCTTCCTCTGCGGTCTTGCGAGACGTAATGTCACGAGCAATGACACTAAAATAGGGTCCTTCTTGAATAGGAATTCGACTGATTGATAGTTCTACAGGAAAGAGAGAACCGTCAGCGCGGCGAGCTTGCGCCTCGAAGCGCTTACCTACTTGAAATCCAGCTTCTGTACCGGTGTGTCGAGCCATATGGGCGCGTAAGAGGCGCTGCCACGGATGGACGAACACGCTTTCGATGATGTCTTTCCCTAGAACTTCGCGACGAGCGTAGCCAAAGATGCGTTCGGCAGAAGGGTTAATGACAATCGCGATCCCCTTGGCATCAATCGCAAACATGGGATCGAGGGCAGATTGGACGATTGCCGCTCCCAGAATCTGGCTGTCAGGCGCTTGGGTTATGTCCGTCGCCGTAGCCAGTCTGTTAGACAACGCACTAGGGCGATCGCTGACATCGTGCAATTGCGTATGGGAAAACGTTTCCTCGGGGGGAACGAGTTGTGTAGAGGAAGCTAACAGCCCATCCGCATCTAATTCTGCATCTGACAACAAGAGGTCTTCCAACATCTCATCGGAAGCGTCGCGATCGGGCGTTGGAGTATGGGGAAATTGCGCAGAACTAGGCGGCATGAGAGATCCTGTAGGTGAATAGATGCGAGATGAGCTTGATTGCCCCTGCAGAGCGAGATACTAAGTTTTCAATTGCCCTCGTTTCTAAGCTACCCACATCTCCAGACTAGATATCGCTCAAAGGACTACTACGGCGGCATTGAGCCGGTTTCAGCACGGTAATTTTACGGATGAAATCTTACCCTACGTCAAACGCGTTGCTTTTGGAAAATCACCGAGAGGTTGTTGGCTGGCATGGCCCGAAGAGCAATGAAAGTGAGGTGATGCTGAAGAGCAACGGAACGTACTTCATCCAAATTTCGCAAGCCCCAGGCAGGATTCTGAGCTCTCAGGCTCGCATCAAAGGCCTCATTGCTAGGAGCTGTAGAGCGATCGCTCTGCCGGAACGGACCGTAAAGATACAGAATGCCTTCAGGGGGCAACACGCGCTCTGCTCCTGCCATCAATCCCAGGCACGCCGACCAAGGAGCAATGTGAATCATATTGATATTGACCATCGCGCGTAGAGGATGGGTTTTGAGATTGAGAGTATCGAATGCACTCGACGTTTCAACACTCCATTGGGTATCGCAAGTATCGAGAGCAATGGGCGCGTGCAGATTGTCAGCAGGATAGCGATCGCGCCACGCTGCAATGCTGGCAAGTGCTAGCGGATTCAGATCCGAAGGCAACCACTGTCTGGGCTGCAAGCGGGGCGCGAAGTAAGCGGCGTGTTCGCCCGTACCGCTGGAGATTTCTAGCACCGTACCGGTGGCTGGCAATACCTCTTGCAACACGGCCAAAATTGGGTCGCGATTGCGGTGGGTTGCAGGAGCATACTGGCGGGGGTCAGTCACGGTCGGTCGATTAGCGTACGCTGGGGCAAGTCGCTGCTGCCGGGCGGGCGGTAGGACAGCGACCAGCGGTACAAGGCTGTTGATAGACAGGATCTTCTGTCGGTTGGAGCGGGACTTGGCCAAATACCATATCACAACTGAAGTCTTCGAAGTTAGGAGTCATGGTGACAGGGATGCCGAATTCTTGCGTGAAAAAGGTTTGCGTGGGAACTTTGCACAAGTTGACACAGGCCCCGACACAGCCGCTGCGTTCCAGATAGCGACATTTGCTGATGTGCACGCCACTCGTCTGCGATCGGGTTTGGCCGTCTGCGCCGGTGACGATTGCTTCAGCGACTTCGCACGGCCCGACCAACCATTCAAATAATTGGGTGGCGAACCAAGCATTCCATTCGCAGATGCGTTGTGTCGGTGAAAACACAGTCCTGATCGTCCAAAGGACTGGGGCAGGTACGAGAGAGCGCAGGACTTGGGCAATAGCTGCCTGCTGTTCTTGCGGGCTGCGATGTTGGGCAATGCGTTGCGATAAATCCACAAAGCCGTCATATCCAGTCAAAGGCGTTCGCGTTCCTGTGGCCCGTGCCATCTTGCGACAAAACAGAGAGATGAACAGACGATCGAGCAGATTATCTTCATACTCGCTGCTGATATTCTCTCTGCTGGCATTCTTGCTGCTGGCATGGCACTCAGAATGGATACGAGCTCGGTGGGGCGCGCGATCGCTACTCATGAAAATTGCTGGAACGGCGTGACGAATATCTTTAGTGTCAACGAACGAAGGTCGCGCCGTCCAGAAAATCTTGTAGTTGACGTCCGTGGTCGCAAGCCAGATTGTCGCGAGGAATTTCGTCGAGGGCAAAAGCGCGGGCCTCTCCAATCTCGCGAGTATCCTGTACGGCGATTTCTCCTCGCACCGAGGCAACCACCAAAATACTGATGGCATGAATGCGTCGGGCTCGCTCTGGATCGGAGTACACGCCAATCAAGCGTTCGACCTTCACCAAGTCCAATCCAGTTTCTTCGGTCAGTTCCCGTCGCACGGTGGTGGGCATATCTTCACCCCAATCGACGAGACCGCCGGGAATAGCCCAAAAGTCGCGATCGCGTCTCCGTACGAGCACGATGCGACCATCCGGAAGGATGGGAATGATAGTGGTACCGACAATGGGATGGCGAAACACCACTTTCATTACGGTTCGAATCCACTGCCAGCGGTGATTGACTGCCTGTAAACTCGCGCTCAATGCTCCCATGTCAAGCTACTCCTGCGACCCATGTCTAGTGTCTGCGATTTCCCCGCGCGATCGCCAAGGTCTCGCGATTATCGGCGGGGAAGGGAGGATCGCTAAAGGCTTGGAAATAGCGTTGAGCCGCAGCAGGGAATTGAGGAAAGTCGAAACGCGCGTCGCCTCTAGCAATGTCGGCCCAAAAATGGCGCAGGTGAGCGGCAAGTGCGAGCGCTTTTGGTTCATCCAGGTTCAGGGGAGCTTCGGTCAAGAGCTTGAGCATGAAGGGAGTGCTGCGATCGCCCATGAAGCTCCGCGAATATTGCTGCAAGTTGGGCCAGTCCGGCAAAGCTTCGATGCAGTGGGAGTCGACCCGGATGGTGAGGCGATCGGCGCGGCCGGATACGTGCACGATGCGATAAGGATGAGGGTAGCTGACAAGAGAGCCGGTGGTGATTTCGTAAATATTTCGAGTGCGAGCGATGTCTTGAACGTGCAGGTGGCCGGTAAGGATGAGGCTCACCCCTGCAGCTTCGAGCAAGTCGAGCAAGGCAGGAGCATTGTCGAGCATGTAGCGACGACCGAGGGGATGATGCGATTGGTCGGGAAGGTGTTCGATCGCGTTGTGATGCACCATCACCATGACAAATTCATCCCGAGTTTCGGCTAAGACACCTCGCAGCCAATCTAGTTGAGTGTCGTCGAGTCGTCCGTATTGGCGATCGCTGTCGTCGAAGTCGTTGGAGTTGAGGGCAATAAGACGGACACCAGGAAGGATGGTGCGCGTGTAATAAGGGCGATCGCTTGGGCCAAAAGCACGGTAGTGGCTGGCGAAATCGCTCAGACCCATGACTGTGTCGATGCTATGGCGGTATCTAACGTCGTGGTTGCCGGGAATAACGTAGACCGGGAAGGGGAGGCGGCTGAGACGGTCGGCAAGCCACGCGTGGTTATCAAATTCGCCGTCTTGAGTGAGGTCGCCGGGGAAAAGAGCGAAGTCGAGATCGAGAGTTTCCCAATGGTGCAGGACGGTTTCGAGAGCCGCAATGCCTAATCGAACCATGTGAAAGCTGCCAGAGCGATCGCGAATGGTGTGGGGTAGAGCGATATGGAGATCGCTAGCGATCGCGAAGCGAAAGTCGAGAGTCATGAGCAAGAAAACCGCCAATTGCACTGTCATCATATTCTTTACACCACATATTCAGCTCTCAAAAAAATGAGATGCTG
>JBCBVC010000099.1:0-16237 GCA_039817845.1 Cyanobacteria bacterium J06642_2 | reverse complement strand
GGTTTCATAGTTCATTCTGCGAAAAGAATCGGAAAGCGCCAATCCTCGAATAAAATCTCGTACTGATATTTGTCCAAACCGCAACTGCGATTCTAAAAAAGTCTGGCGATGGCTCTTTAACATCTGTTGTTCGTGATAAAGCTGTCGATATGCAGCTGTAATCAACTCGTCCATATCGGCATCATTTAGAACGAGTGAGGTTGCATATACCCTCGGACTTTCTTCACCCAAAACCTCATATCCATTCACCCGTTGATTCTGGGTTACAGGAGCATATGCCAAGAGAGGTAAAGCCACGTTTTTGATCTCCTACGTCATCCACTCAATGCAGCGATCGATGCAATAGTACCCCTAAAGCCCACGCCAAATCGGGTAATGGACGCGCTTTTCGGAGCCAATCTTAGATTGCACCCGGATGCCTGCCAAGACGACCTTAGACTAAACCTGAAACGATCCCGCTATCCAAGCGGATCTCTCTGCGAAACAAAAATTCACGCTTCTTCATGGATTCAATGTATTTCAGGCTACTTGCTGACAGGTGATCCCTCAACTGCTCCACGGTTAATTCGGGGCACCATGCTGGCATTCTGTTTGCGAGTATTTAGCTCTTGTAAAGGATTATGTCTTTTTCTGCGAACTGTCCCTGGATTAACCGTAAGCTGCTTTTGGTGCATAAACACCTGATGCCTCTTTAATCTCACCGGCCGCAATTGAGTTTTTATATTAGGGCTGGTTTAGTATCTCGCGCTCGGAAGCATATCTGTTTTCCGAGCGCATTTTAGAACGTAATTTGAGGTTTTCATTTCTCACATTTCATCTGTCGCTGAGGTATTCATAAACATGGCTCGCGTTACCACTGTTGCTCAGCTGCTCAAACTGTACGCATTGGGCGATCGCAATTTTCGTCAATCTTCTTTACGCGGTGCCAATCTAAAACACGTGTGTTTGCGCGGTATTAATTTGAGCAGTGCCGATCTGAGTGGGGGCATTGACTTTAATGATGGAGATTTATGTAGTGCTAATCTCAGCGGAGCAGATTTACAAGATGCCAGTCTGGTGGGCACGATGTTGAGGCGCGCGACATTTACTGAAGCAAACTTGTACGGCGCAAATTTGAGCAGAGCCGACCTTCAGGATGCCGTACTCAACGGTGCCAATTTACGAAATGCATGTCTGCACGGGTGTAATTTAAGCAGAACGCGATACACTTCCAGCACGCGTTTCCCGGACGGATTTGACCCCGTTCGAGCAGGTATGCTTAAGCTGCAACTCCCGTTGCGCCGAGCGTTATCTGCGGCCCGATAAATACTGGGTTTGCTCTGTCCGTAGTCACAAATTTCCACATCCAGGCCTGTCCACGTACTTCAGTTCGGTATGACCTGAATCACTTTGTTTGAAGCTTAGCCAGCTCTGTCAGTTGGATTCACGCAGTCATGCTTGTGAAACTGCACGAAATACGTCTGCTCGGCCAGTAGTTGCGCTTTAGGCCCTAGTGTTCCCCCATAGAGCTATTCATAATAGAAGAGTTGCAGTCTGCATATCTCCAGAGTTTTGATGGAGACGGAGCACGAGGTGCGTTCGGACTGTTCGAGCAGTTGATGCGCAATTTTGACATGACGAACGCTACGATTTTGACAGCCCTGTTATTTTTAGGTCGCTCTACTCGTTTGGCCGCACTTTTGGCCGCGATCGCAGTTTGGCTGGCACCGTCCGGTGCGGTCGCCGTACCGCGTCGCGGGATTGTCATGCCAATATCTGCGCCCAAATCTACACTCCTCGCCCAAGTTCCCAATCAAACAAATCCTAATTTCATTGCCGACGCCGTAGCGCGCATGGGACCAGCCGTAGTGCGGATTAACGCCTCGCGCACGGTGCGGCGGCGATCGCCTCTGTTTCCCAACCGGCCCGATCGCAACTTTCAGCAGCAAGGTGAGGGCTCGGGCTTTATCGTTACTCGCGACGGATTGGTGTTTACCAACGCTCATGTCGTTAGCGAAGCCGATCGCGTTGAGGTCGAGCTCAAAGACGGCCGCAGCCTCTCTGGCACGGTGTTAGGAGCCGATCCACTCACGGACGTGGCCGTAGTCAAGATCGATGCCGATAATCTGCCTACAGTGACCTTGGGCGACTCTACTCAATTAACGCCAGGAGAATGGGCGATCGCGATTGGCAATCCACTCGGACTCAGCAACACGGTTACGGTGGGCATCGTCAGTGCCGTCGGTCGATCGGCCAGCGATGTCGGCATTCCCATCCAGCGCGCCGAATTCATTCAGACCGATGCCGCCATTAATCCCGGCAATTCAGGAGGACCGTTACTCAATCAGTGGGGGCAAGTGATTGGTATCAATACGGCGATCGTGCGGGGTGCAAACGGCATTGGTTTTGCTGTTCCCATTGCCACAGCTCAACGAATTGCGGAACAGTTGGTCGAACACGGTCGCGTTTTACGCGCCTACCTCGGCATTCAGATGACAACCCTAACTCCTGCCCTGCGCGATCGCATCAACAGTGACAGCGACATTCCTTTTCGGGTGAGCGAGAGCGCGGGCGTTCTCGTCCAGGCGGTCGAACAAAATGGTCCAGCAGCTCGCGCTGGACTGCGGGCAGGAGATGCCATTGTTGCAATTGAAGGGCAGACCGTACAGGACACGGCTGATTTTCAAAGCGTGCTAGAAGGTATGTCAGCGGGGGAAGTCGTCACGCTCAGAGTCAGCCGCAACGGCAGCAGTCGCAACGTGCGCGTTACCGCGAGCGAGTTTCCACAAGCATTGGTGTCGCGATAAAGCAGCCCGAGGCAGCCATACCTAGCAGTCTTATTTGCTCGTTGTCAAGTGCGCGCAACCGTCTTGCCGATACCAGGGTGGTTCGGCTGCCAGGGCTTTACATTTGGCAACGTTCCAACGAGCATAGAAAAGGATTTCTTAATGATTTACATTATGGAAGTCCAGTACGCACCGGAGTTAGTGACCCGTCTAGCCCCTTGATGATAGCTCTAGCCCGTGGCTACGCCGGTCCTGTCCCTTTACCTCCTAGATTCCTAGAGAGCAGACATGAAAAAAGATCTCACTCGGTATCGCAACATCGGCATCTTCGCGCACGTGGATGCGGGGAAGACCACCACGACCGAGCGCATCCTCAAGCTCACCGGTAAAATTCACAAAATCGGTGAGGTGCACGATGGCGCTGCCACCACCGATTTTATGGAGCAGGAGCAAGAGCGGGGGATCACGATTCAGTCTGCGGCCACTAGCTGTTCCTGGAAAGAGCACCAGCTCAACATCATCGATACTCCCGGCCACGTCGATTTCACCATTGAAGTGTACCGCTCGCTAAAAGTGCTGGATGGCGGTATCGGCGTGTTCTGCGGTTCGGGAGGGGTGGAACCTCAATCTGAAACTAACTGGCGCTACGCTAACGACTCCAAGGTGGCGCGCATTATCTATGTCAATAAGCTCGATCGCACTGGCGCTGACTTCTACCGCGTCATCGATCAAGTGCAGAACGTGTTGGGGGCAAAGCCGCTACCCATGGTGTTGCCCATCGGCATTGAGAACGATTTTGTGGGCATGGTGGACTTGCTCACTCGTAAGGCTTGGGTGTGGGACGATTCTGGCGATCCGATGAACTACGAGATTCAAGAGATCCCAGCCGACATGAAAGACAAGGTTGAAGAGTATCGCGAGCAACTCGTCGAAACAGTTCTGGAACAAGACGACGAGCTGATGGAGAAATACCTCGAGGGCGAGGAGATCGACATTGATGCGCTCAAAGACTGCATCCGCAAGGGCACCCGCAAGCTAGCCTTCTTCCCTACTTACTGTGGTTCATCATTCAAAAACAAGGGCGTGCAGCTCGTGTTGGATGCTGTCGTAGACTATCTACCCAACCCGAAAGAAGTTAACCCGCAGCCGATTGTGGACTTGGAAGGTCACGAGACGGGAGACTTCGCGATCGTCGATCCTGAAAAGCCGCTGCGAGCCTTGGCGTTCAAGATTATGGACGATCGCTTTGGCGCGCTCACCTTTACTCGCATCTACTCTGGTGCGATCTCGAAGGGCGATACGGTGCTGAACACTGCCACTGGCAAGACCGAGCGTATCGGTCGCTTGGTGGAGATGCACGCCGACTCGCGCGAAGAGATCGACATGGCTCAGGCAGGCGATATCGTCGCGATCGTGGGTATGAAAAACGTCCAAACCGGCCACACTCTCTGCGACCCGAAGAGTCCTGGCACGTTGGAACCAATGGTCTTCCCCGATCCGGTGATTTCAGTAGCTGTCGCCCCTAAGAAGAAAGGGGATTCCGAGAAGATGGGCCTTGCCCTCGGCAAGATGGTGCAGGAGGACCCTTCCTTCCAGGTGGAAACAGACCAGGAGAGTGGCGAAACCATCATCAAGGGGATGGGCGAACTGCACTTGGATATTAAAGTCGATATCCTCAAGCGTACCCATGGCGTGGAAGTGGAAGTGGGTAAACCGCAGGTGGCTTATCGCGAGGCCATCACCAAGCGCATCGAAGACAGCTACACCCATAAGAAACAGTCCGGCGGTTCCGGTCAGTACGCCAAGATCGACTACGTTCTCGAACCTGCCGAGCAAGGTGCGAACTTCGAGTTCGAGTCCAAGGTTACGGGCGGTAACGTCCCCCGCGAATACTGGCCTGCTGTGGAGAAAGGCTTCAAAAATAGCATTGAGCGCGGCGTGCTAGCTGGCTATCCGCTCGTCGACTTGAAGGTTACGTTGGCAGACGGTGGCTTTCATCCGGTGGATTCCTCGGCGATCGCTTTTGAAATTGCAGCAAGAGCAGCCTACCGTCAGTCCCTTCCCAAGGCCAGTCCCCAATTGCTGGAACCGGTGATGAAAGTGGACGTGTTCACCCCCGACGATTACGTCGGTGACGTGATTGGCGATCTCAACCGGCGGCGCGGCATGATTAAGTCGCAGGATGCTTCCACAACGGGTGCGCGCATTAAAGCAGACGTGCCCCTCAGCGAAATGTTCGGCTACATTGGCGACCTGCGGACGATGAGTTCCGGTCGCGGTCAGTTCTCAATGGAGTTCTCCCACTACTCTCCCTGTCCCAAAAACGTAGCCGAAGTTGTGATTGCAGAAGCGAAAGAGCGCCAGAACGCTTAGACGCAATCGCGAACGCTTCAAACGCAAAGCCAGACTGGGATCGACCAGTCTGGCTTTGCACTAGCTGCTATTCATTGAACGCTAATCGTACTCAAACGGTCTGAGTAAGTAAATGTATTCGTTTGGAGACCGGTGACATGATTCGATGGTTTGCAATTGCCACTGCAGGATTGTTGTTGATGAGTTCCACTCCAGTCGGCGCTCGGCCCATGCAAGCAGCACGCGGGACTGGCATTGCTTCAGGGCGAGGCGTTGTCAAAGTCAATCGCGGCGTTGCGCGCGGCCGGGGAGTGGGAATTACCCGAGACGATAACGGCAACCTTAGCGTCCATCGTGGTTCTGGTACTGTTGCAGGGCAAAGTATCCTCGTGGGTCGCTGGACCGTCGCCGGACGCGGCGCGGCGGTCGGTCGCGTTCGCGGCCAAAATCTCCACCGTTAAGCGCGTTAGAACAACTCAGAGCATTTTCCTGGCGATCGAGGTACGCCTTGTGAAATTGATCTCGACCGATTCAAGTCTAGAGAAGCAGGCGGTAGCTCACAGAATCGGAAAATGCTCTCGAAGCAATCTCCAAGAGAATGGATCGGCGCAGGCCTCGATGATGCAAGTGAATGCTGACTAATGCGAATGTTCAGCACTCAATCACATTGACAGCTAGACCCCCTCTAGCAGTTTCCTTGTATTTCTCATGCATGTCAGCACCCGTATCTTTCATCGTTCTAATTACGTCGTCCAAATGAACGCAGTGCTGGCCGTCACCCTGCAACGCCATCCGGGCTGCATTGATGGCTTGCATCGCTCCCATCGCATTACGCTCGATGCAAGGCACTTGAACTAGTCCACCCACAGGGTCGCAGGTCAGTCCTAGATTGTGTTCCATGCCAATCTCGGCTGCGTTTTCCACTTGCTCGGGAGTGCCGCCTAGGACTTCGGTCAAGGCACCGGCTGCCATCGAACAGGCGACCCCTACCTCTCCCTGACACCCCACATCAGCTCCAGAAATCGAGGCGTTTTCTTTATAAAGCATGGCGATCGCCCCAGCCACCAGCAAAAATCGGACGATGCCGTCTTCGCAGGCTCCGGGGCAAAACTGACAGTAGTAGTGCAGCACTGCGGGAATGATACCTGCTGCACCATTAGTGGGAGCTGTCACCATTCGTCCTCCAGCGGCGTTTTCTTCGTTGACCGCGATCGCGTAAGCATTCACCCAATCCAAAATCGCCAGCGGATCGTTCTGGGAAGAGAGGGGACGACTTTCGAGGGAGCGGTAGAGCGCCGCTGCTCGACGTTTGACTTTCAAGCCACCGGGTAGCGTGCCTTCGGTACGGCAGCCCCGTTCCACACAAGCTCGCATCACGTCCCACAGCTGTAACAAGCCAGCCCGAATATCTGCTTCCGAACGCCAAACCTTTTCGTTCTCTAGCGCGAGCTGACTGATGCAGAGGCGATCTCGTTGGCAGTGGGTCAACAATTCGGCACAGGTTTTGAAGGGATAGGGAATGAGGGAAGAGTGCAACTGGAGGCGATCGCTGTTTGTCACTCGTGCGTCCACGACAAAGCCGCCACCAACTGAATAGAACGTCCGGCTTTGCAGGAGCGTTCTGGTGGCGTCGAAGGCTGCAAACGTCATGCCGTTAGGGTGAAAGGAAAGGGGTTTCCAGTGAAAGTTGAGGTCGGTGGTTTCGTGGAAGGCGATCGCGTGTTGGCGCAAAATCGAGAGCGATTGCGTGGAGCGAATCTGGTGTAAATATCCGTCTACCGAGTCTGGATCCACCGTTTCAGGGGTTTCGCCTGTTAGACCCAAAAGCACAGCGCGATCGCTGCCGTGACCGCGTCCGGTAGCCCCCAAAGAGCCATAGAGATCGATTTGAATGTGACTGACTCGGGACAAGCAATCCTCCAGTCCCACTGCGAACTGCCGCGCGGCTTTCATCGGGCCGACGGTGTGAGAACTGGAGGGGCCAATACCAATTTTGAAAATGTCGAAGACGCTGGTGGACATAGCGGCGAACGAGTTACATCTGAGCTAGAGTCAAAGGCGATCGCGCTTCTAACCAGTCTCGCGTACGTTTGAGGCTGCCGAAGGAGTAGATGTGAAAGCGATCGGCTCGATCTTGGAGCGCGTCGATGAGATAGTCAGGTGTTGACGCGATCGCGAGCTGACCTAGTTGCCAGGGGCGATCGCGCAAGCCCTGCAAGCTAGGTTTCACCCCGCAGATACGGGCAAATTTGAGTAATGCGGCGGGAGAGGTGGGGCCGGGAATACCCAGATAAATCGGCAGAGTGTTGAATGCAGCGATGCGGTCGAGCCAGGCGGCGATCTTCTCAACATCGAGCGACCATTGTGTGATGACGAACATTTCGGTGCCAGTATCTCGGGCATAGGCATTTTTGAGCGCGAGCACATGATCGCATTCAACCTCATCGAGGTGGGGACTGCCTTCGGGATGCCCAGCCACGCCGACGCGCAGACCTTCAAAGAGCCCGGTTTCCAACAAGTCTAAAGTTGAGGCATACGGCCCTAACGGTTCGGTCGGACTGCCACCGATAAGCAGCACTTGACGAATGTCGGCTCGCTCCCGCAGTTGCGTGACGCAATCCAGCAGTTCCTGATAGTCGTGCAGGCTGCGGGCGGGAACGTGCGGAATCGGCTCGAATCCCATCTGACGCAGCTTTTGAGCTTGGAATACGACCTCACGATAATGCGCGCCGGGGAGGAAGGTAACAGACACCTCTCGAATGCTGCGGGGTAAGTCGGCCAGATCGCTTTTGGGAGTGACCTCGATGGAAAAATGCGAGGTCGCTCGATCTTGTGACTTTGCGGATGCGATCACAGCAAGCTCTCCACGACGGTTGCGGCTAGGGGGCGATCGAAATAGTCCACCGTCACAGCGGTTCCGGGCGCAGCGTAACTCAAAGGTAAGTAAGCATAGATGACGCAGCGACCCAGGCTGTAGCCGTAGCCCGCACTGGTGACGTAGCCCAACACTTTGCCATCGGCGATGAGGGGTTCTTTGCCCATAACGACGGCGCTCGGATCTTCCAGCGTTAGGAAGCAAAGTTTGCGGCTGGGGTAGTCTTTACGGCGCATCAGCGCGGCTTTGCCGATGAAATTATCTTTATTCGGTCTGACGGCAAAGCCCAATCCAGCTTCATAAGGGTCGTATTCGGTGTGGATGTCCGCGCCCCACAGCAAAAAACCTTTTTCCAGCCGTAGAGTTTCAAACGCGCCCATGCCAGCGGCGATCGCCCCGTACTCCTGCCCTGCTGCCCACACGAGATCCCACAGTTTGAGGCCCGATTCGGTCGGTGCGTAAATCTCCCAGCCCTCTTCACCAACATAAGAAACGCGCGAGGCCAGTACCGGAATGTGGCCGATGTAGAACTGCTGATGGGTGAAGAACTTGAAAGCCGATCTCGATACGTCGATCGCTGCCAATGACTCCAAGACAGCCGGAGCTTTTGGTCCCCACAGCCCAATGCAGCAGTAGCTAGAAGACACGTCAGCGATTTGTACGGAATCGTCTGCGGGCAGGTGAGATCTCATCCAAGCCAAGTCGTGCCCGCACACAGAACCGCCCGTGACAATCCAGTACTTTTCCGCCCCCAGTCTGCTAACGGTCAAATCGCACTTGATACCGCCGTTGGGAGCGAGCATGGCAGTATAGATGACTTTGCCAACGGGTTTGTCGATGTTGTTGGCGCAGAGGTTCTGTAGGTAGTCCACGACGCCGAAGCCAGTCACCTCGAATTTGGCAAAAGGGGTGAGATCGAAAAGAGCGAGGCGATCGCGGGTGGCTAAGTGCTCGGCTCCTTGAATCGGCGACCAATTTTTAGCTGCCCAACCTTGCCGGGGCGGAATGTCATACTCCTCCAGTAATGGGGCGTTGGCCTCAAACCACTGCGGTCGCTCCCAGCCAGCGCTAAAAACGAACTGTGCTCCTAGCGCTTGCAATCGAGGGTGGAAGGGACTGACCCGGAGCTCGCGCGAATGGGTCTGCTGGTCGATCGGGTGAATGATGTCGTACACCTCGTCGTACTGCTGCGCGCCCGCTTTGCGGATGTAGTCAGCGCTCTGGCAGACCTCAGGAAAACGATGAATGTCCAATTCGTGCAGGTCGAAGCTGGAGACGCCTGTCGTCATCAGTTCCGCCACCACCTTGCCGACCCCGCCGCCGTGGGTTACCCAGACAGCCTCGGCCACCCAAAATCCCCTTGCTTTCGCTGACTCTCCAACCACTGAGCCGCCGTCGGGGGTGAAGGAAAACATGCCGTTGATTCTGTCGGTCAGCTCCGCATCCCCCAGACTCGGAAATAGCTCCACGCTGGATTCCCAGGCAGGTACGAAATGTTCCTCGGTGAAGGGTTTGACGGAAGGCATGACGGGAGCTGCGGCAAAGGGCAAGATATTATCCGGATCGACGAGCAAGGGTTCGTGTTGGTACGACCCGATGCCCCAGCGATCGCCGTGCTGTCGAAAATACATGGAGCGATCTTGGTGGCGCACGATCGGCAATGCTACTTCTTCGGTTGCTCCAGTTAGATCTGGAATCGGGCTGGTTTGGACGTACTGGTGCTGAACGGGGGTAAGGGGGATAATTTCGCCTACCATGCGACCGACGCGCGGCCCCCAGATACCCGCGCAAACGAGTACTTTGCCGGTAACGATACGACCTTTGTCGGTGACGACCGCTCGCACCTGACCTGCGACGACTTCGATATCTGTAACGGTGGTGTGGCCGTAGAACTCAGCGGCATCGGTGGCGATCGCATCATTCGCTAACGCCTCCGCCGCCCGCAGAGCTTTGGCAATGCCGTCAGTGGGAACGAAATAACCTCCTAATACTTTGGTTTCATCTACAAGCGGCACTTTAGCTGTCACCTCTGCTGGAGTCAGCAGACAAGCCCCTTCAATGCCCCAAGACTTTGCCCAGCCCAGCTTGCGCTTGAGGTCCTGCACGCGAGCCTCGGTGTAGGCCACTTCAATGCCACCGACCGGGTAGTAAGTGGGGCCTTCTGCGGTACTGAGTTGGCTGTAGAGTTCGACGGTGTATTGTGCCAGCTTCGTCATGGTTTTGGACGGGTTGGTTTGAAACACCAGTCCTGGCGCGTGGGAAGTGGAACCGCCCGTAGCAAACAGCGGCCCTTGCTCGACCACAACGATATTTTCCCAGCCCAGTTTGGCTAGATGATAGGCCGTGCTACATCCGACAATGCCCGCACCGATGACCACAACCGTTGCGTCAGTCTTCATGGCTCATGTCTCCGCTTGGATGAGGGGACGAATGATGAATCTAAATGTCAGTCAGAGATTGAAATATCTGGAGCAATCGGGATGGGAGAAGAGCGATCGCCCCGGTCACGCCCTGGCTACTGCCCGAGCTACGGCTTGCTGAAAGTGATAGCCGGGCTGCTCCAAGGCGGGCGAAAAACAACCACCGTCAAATCCAGGCGACATCCGCCCCACCTGCATCCGCTCGATCATCTCGATGTCTTCGTCGTTGGTGACGTTCCACAGATCGATGGGTAGGTGTCGGAGCGCTTCGTTTTCTGGCGTCATGGCCTCGTCGCCGGCAAAGTAAAATGCCATCCGCTCGGCGGTTTTGTCCGGGGCGAGAGGATTGACGATGAATGCCAAAAAGTAATCGGGATGCACCCCCAGCATCAAATTAGGAAAGACAGTAATGTATTCGGCTACCGTTTGCTTGCCTAAAACTTCCAGATGCGGAAACGTCGGCAAAGACTTTCCGGCAAGCACGCCGCTTTGATAGTGCAAACTGCCTTGTCCGACGTGGATACCGTCTAAGTCGAACGGGAAGTGATCCTCCATGCGGGAGCACTTATTCAGCGCCGGGTGTACCCAGCTCAGGTGGTAGCTTTCGGAAAAGTTCTCGACCGCCAGCTTCCAGTTAGCGTTGCAGTGCAGCCGAATTTCACGTGGTTCGCGCCGCAGCAGGCTCAGATCGTAGTCTGACCAGCGATCTCGCACCGAGCGCAAATACTCCGCCAGCGACGGCCCATCCCCCGACAGATTGACAAATACCAGATCGAGCCACTGCTCGCAGCGAATCGGAATCAGCCCTTTGGTCGATCGATCCAACGCTTCAGTCGCATCCTGAAAATAACCGCCGAAATGAGGCGTGCTGATCAAGGTGCCGTCCAGTCGGTACGTCCAAGAATGATACGGACAGCGCAGGTGCCCGCGCACCTTGCAGGACTTATCGACAAGTTGAAGTCCTCGGTGCCTACAAACATTGTGGAAGGCGCGCAGAGTCGGTGCCGCACGATCGCCCCCGGACTTGCCACCGTCTCGCACCAACACAATCGGCATCCCCGCCACGTCAGTTGGATACACGTCACCGGGGTGCGGCAGGTCAGAAGCCAGCCCGACGCACACCCAGTGCTGGCGAAATACCGTGCGCCGTTCGCGCTCGAGGTAGTTGGCACTAACGTAAGCCTCAGCGGGCAGTCCGATTTGGCGCTGCGGCTGCGTCGACGGGCGCTCCAGCAGCTCGACGCTGGAGGCAGAGACTTCATGGGAGGGAACAACCGGTTTTGGAATCATGCTTCGCCTCGGCGATCGCGAACTGAACGGTCCTGACTGACTAAGTGCGGGGCAGATGCTAAAGCCGCGATCGCCCTCATCACCGCCCAACCAGGTAAAGTACAGCGCCTCTCTAGACTTGTAATAACAAGTTATGCACGTAGAACATAGCGTCACCTGCTGGTAAAAATATGTTTCCGATTTAACGATTTTCAAGTCTTTTTTGGAGACGCTTTGGCTTAACTTTCGACATCGTAGGAATGTTCGTTGTGCCAAGATTGTTAAGATTTTTAGTCGGCTTGGTTAAGACTTTAGAGGTCGGGCGATCGCGATTTAGCTTTGTCTCCAAAAAAATCTGACTGTCTCTGAATCGTCGTGCAGATTTGACAATTCAAATTGAAAAACGAGCATATTGATTGGATTTAAATCATATTCAAAACTTGTAGTAACAGCTGTATCTCTGAAGACAGAATCTCGAATGCCCTGACTTTATTCTGTGGCCTATCTTGTCTGCGCTCCTCGTTATGCGCGATGTTTGAAGTGTTGCGCGCGATGTGATTGCAAAGCCGAATATTTGAGTGCCCTGTTTTACCTGCGCGTGAGGCCGAACGAGTCCACTGCCGAGGTCGTCGCCATTCATACGAGTCAACTCATCGTGTATTGTTCTGAATCTCGCTAGAGCGCGCGCTCATAGACCCTCATTCCATTCGAGTGGAGGAATTGTCTTTATGACTCAGCCAAACCCTACTGTCGGCGGGGAGACCTTCGATTCGAGGGGGCGCCTGCGCCGCAGTCGTCGCCAACCGGGCGATCGCAATATTCGGGGCTACGGCTTCGATTTTCATCCCGAAGTGTTTCTGGTCTCTGCCGGACTGATTTCGCTGTTTGTCATTGTGACGTTGGTGTTTCGGGAACCCGCTGAAAACGCCTTCGGCGCAATTCAATCCTTTATTGCTGAGGCGATGGGTTGGTTCTTCATTCTCTCGGTCAGCCTATTTTTGGTGGTCGCCGTGCTGCTGGCGTTCAGTAAGTTCGGCAAGATTCGTCTGGGCGGTCAAGATGCTAAACCCGATTTCCCTACTTTCGCCTGGATCGCAATGCTGATTAGCGCGGGGATGGGCATTGGCCTCATGTTTTGGAGCGTGGCCGAGCCGATTTTCCACTTCCAAGATCCGCCTGCCGTCATCGGTACCATCGAGCCGCTATCTCAAGATGCGGCGCAGCAGGCGTTAGGGATTACCTTCTTCCACTGGGGCTTGCACGCTTGGGGTATCTACGCGATCGTCGGGCTTTCGCTGGCATTTTTTACGTACAACTGGGGCTTGCCGCTGACAATTCGCTCGGTGTTTTATCCGATTTTGGGCGATCGCATTTACGGCTGGGCGGGCAACGCGATCGACATTTTGGCGGTGGCTTCAACGCTGTTCGGGCTCGCCACGTCACTGGGATTTGGCGTACAGCAGGTCAATGCCGGATTTAACTTTCTCGTCGGTTTGCCCGTTAACACGCCGATTCAAGTCGGATTGATCTTAATCATCACCGGATTTGCCACGGCGTCTGTGGTGTCTGGGTTGGATGCTGGCGTGCGCCGCCTCAGCGAACTCAACATGATTTTGGCGGCGGTGTTCATGAGCTTCGTACTGCTGGTTGGCCCGACGCTGTTCATTTTGGGCTCGTTCGTGCAGGTGGTGGGCTATTACGCTGCCTCGCTGCCGACGTTGAGCTTCTGGACGGAAACGTTTGAAGGTACGGCTTGGCAGAATAGCTGGACGGTCTTTTATTGGGGCTGGTGGATTTCTTGGTCGCCGTTTGTGGGCATTTTCATCGCCCGCGTATCCAAAGGTCGCACCGTGCGGGAGTTCGTGCTGGGCGTGCTGCTGCTGCCTTCCATGCTCACTTTTTTGTGGATGTCGGTGTTTGGTGGCACTGCTATGTCGATGGAGCTGGGAGATTTGACCGGCGTGATCGGCGATGCCGTTAGCGAGAACGTAGCTACGGCTCTATTCGTCATGTTGCAACAGCTACCCTTGTCGGCGATCACCTCTTTCGTCGGTATCGTGCTAGTGGTCGTCTTCTTCGTCACGTCCTCTGACTCCGGCTCCTTGGTGGTGGACAGTCTTACCTCGGGCGGCAAGCTGGAATCTCCCGTCCCACAGCGCGTGTTCTGGGCCGTGACGGAAGGGGTAATTGCAGCCGTTTTACTCTTAGGCGGCGGCCTGCAAGCACTCCAAACTGCATCAATCGCCACTGGCCTGCCATTTGCAATGGTGCTGCTAGTGATGTGCTACAGCCTGTATTGCGGCTTGAGACAGGAATTGAGTGAAATTGAGGCGCGAGCAAAAGATCCCGCACTGATAGCGCAACGCCTGGCCGAAGAGGCGATCGTCCGATAGGAAATGGAGAAGAGAAGCGATCTTGTTTCTCCTCTGAACGAATCTGCCTACCAAGGAGAGATATTCGATCGTGGTTCGACATTTTGATGCCATCGTCATTGGGGCGGGAGGGGTCGGCAGTGCGGCTGCTTACTATCTCGCCAAAGCAGGGCAGCGCGTCTTATTGCTGGAGCAGTTCGAGATCGACCATCAAAAGGGCAGCTCCTACGGCTACTCCCGCGTGATTCGCTACACCTACGACAACCCCATCTACGTCAACTTGATGCGGGCAGCCTATCCTCTCTGGTTTGCTCTGCAAGCTGAGGCCGAAGAACAGCTCTACGTCAAAACGGGCGGCCTGGACTTCGGTTTTCCCGAGGTTGATACGTTTCAGGCGCTTAAGTCCAGCATGGATGCCGCCCAATTGGACTACGAGCACCTGTCTCGCGATGAGATCTGCCAGCGCTATCCCCAGTTCGCGCTCGATACAGGCATGGAAGGGCTGTTCAATGCCGATACGGGGTTATTGCGCGCCTCCCGCTGCGTCTTAGCCCACGTTCGGCTGGCCCAGGCGCGAGGAGCCACTGTGATGGATCGCACCCCCGTCCTGCAGGTCATGCCCAGCGACAATGGAGCGGAGGTGCTGACGGAAACCGATAGATTTACCTGCGATCGCCTCATCATCACAGTCGGAAGTTGGGCTAAGAGTCTCCTCGCGGACCAAGGCATCGACCTG
This sequence comes from Cyanobacteria bacterium J06642_2, assembly GCA_039817845.1. Classification (GTDB taxonomy): domain Bacteria; phylum Cyanobacteriota; class Cyanobacteriia; order Thermostichales; family PCC-7336; genus JBCBTL01. The sequence continues at coordinate 1,448 of JBCBVC010000099.1, read as the reverse complement.
CCGCTAAAAATCATGCCCTGCCAGCTCGGGTTCTACCAGCCAGAGAACCCCACTGATTTCAAGCCGGGAGCGTTCCCCGTTTTCTTCGCCCATACGAACGGCGACTATGGTGAAATGCCTTACGGCATCCCCCACGCCGATCCCAGCATTGGCGTTAAAGTCACCACCTTCTACGGCTGGAAGACGGTAGAGAAACCCAGTCAGGTTGACTACACTCCCAGCCAGAAGTGGACAGAAGACATCCGCAACTTTTCCCGGCAATACATTCCTGGCGCAGCCGGAGCACTGCTGAGCACGCGCCGCTGCCTCTATACCCTCACCCCCGACAAACATTTCATTGTCGATCGCCACCCTACCTACCCCCACATCGCGATCGGGGCGGGATTCTCCGGGCACGGCTTCAAGTTCACCACGCTGCTGGGCAATATGCTGGCAGACTTGGCGATCGCTGGCGAAACTCCCCACGACACCAGCCTGTTCAGACTCGCCAGATTTCAGCCCGTTGAGGTTTGACATGCAGCGACTGCAATCCCGACGAGACTGATGGGTCAGAGCGACGAGGTTTCTCGATAAGATGACATCAGCTATGACGCTGATTCCACCTGCGCGTAGCTCCATCTCTCTACCAAATTAGGAGTATCGCGAGAGGATGACGACATCATCTTCCACAGTGCCGAGTAGTGCCCAAAGACAGCCGCTCCATATCGTCATTTCCGAGCAGCTCAAAGATCAGATCGAATCCGGCCAATACGAACCTGGAAAACGCCTGCCGAGTGAATTCGACCTCGGAAAAACCTTTAATGTTAGCCGTACCACTATTCGCCGCGCCATCGCCAACTTGATTCAGCAAGGGCTGGTCACGACCCAGCAGGGCAAAGGCATCTTCGTGAGCGATCGCAACAAGATTAACTTTTCAATGTCGAATCCACTGATGCGATTTGATATCGCACTCCAACAGCAAGGCTACGTCGGGCACGTCCACTCTCTGCGCTTTCAGCTTGTCAACACGCCAGCGGATATCGCTCGAAAACTCCAACTCTCGCCCCCAACATCTCAAATGTATTGGCAAGAAAAGATAATTTATGCGGACGAAACCCCAATCGCGCTCGATATTTCCTACTTTCCAGAATCCGTGGGGCAATCACTGGCCGATCGATTGCAGCAAGGCTTTACTTACAGCACTCTCGTAACGAATGGAATCAAGCTCAACGCGGCTGAAGTCAGTTTGGAAAGCATTCCAGCTACCTACGAACTCAGCGAGTATCTAGCAATTCCCTTGGGTATGCCGCTCTTAGCGTTCAACTATCTCGCATTTGAAGGCAGCGAGCGTCCCATTGTTTGCGGTAAAACCCTTTCTCGCTCCGATTGGACTTGCTATTCATCTCGAGTTGAGAAACGGGACTCCGAACCCGATGCCTAAAACTTCATCCGGGCATTGAATCCGGGCT
>JBCBVC010000098.1:0-16450 GCA_039817845.1 Cyanobacteria bacterium J06642_2 | reverse complement strand
GTTGAACTGAAGCCGACACGGTAGGTAAAGACGGTATCGGCGGCTCGGGTGTCGGTTCTGGTGTCGGTTCTGGTGTGGGCTCGGGCGTCGGCTCAGGCGTTGGTTCTGGTGTGGGCTCGGGCGTCGGCTCAGGCGTCGGCTCAGGCGTCGGTTCGGGTGTGGGCTCAGGCGTTGGTTCTGGTGTGGGCTCAGGCGTTGGTTCTGGTGTGGGCTCGGGCGTCGGCTCAGGCGTCGGCTCAGGCGTTGGTTCTGGTGTGGGCTCAGGCGTTGGCTCGGGTGTGGGCTCAGGCGTTGGTTCTGGTGTGGGCTCGGGCGTCGGCTCAGGCGTTGGTTCTGGTGACTGTCCGGGCGTTGGCTCAGGCGTTGGTTCTGGTGTGGGCTCGGGCGTCGGCTCGGGCGTCGGTGTTGGCGACTGTCCAGGAGTGGGGTCAGGCGTCGGCGTTGGTGACTGTCCGGGCGTCGGCGTTAGCGTTGGTGTTGGTGACTGAACAGGCGTTGGCGTTGGCGTGGCCTGGGGTGCGACGGAACAATTGATACGGGTGGAGATGGCTTGGTTGCCTACCGTGATGGTTGTGATGGAACCGGTAGTAACAAGTTCAGTCTCTTCAAAAGTTAGACAGCGTAGCGCGTAACGGGCTGGCGGAATAGAGGAAAAAGAAACCGAAATCGATTCTTCTGTATCGGTGACGCTAACGAGATTGCTGCGTCGAAAGGGGGGCGTCAAAACAGGAGAACCAGCTGCATTGAGCTGCAAGAGTTCGATTGCGATACTGGTATCTTCGCGGACTTCAACATTGGCCAGCTGAGGCACGCTCAGCGTGAGCGTGACTCCATTAGGGGCAGTAACCGTGGGGCCGCTATCGCCTCCACAGGCTGACACCCCCACGAGCGAGGCAATGAGACAAGCCTGTAGGGAACCCAACTGATGCAATAGAGGGCGATCGCGCTTGGAGTCGTTCATCATGCCTCCGCTACCACAAAACGCCGGCACGCGCGTCTTCTAGCGCACCCAGGTAATCCACCACTTGGGTCATCAGAGTTTCGACTGATGCAGCTAAGTCGTCACACCCGCCCGACTGCCCAAGAGCTAATTCGCGACTACTGAAATCTTCGGTAATAGTTTCCGGCAAGCGGAGTGCCTGCGCTTGCAGCTCTCGTTCGATCCGGTTGCGCTCAGCCAGACTCATGACGGAATCGCGCTCTTGCGTGAGTTTTTTGAAATTTTCAATCCCCGTCCGAGTGACGTCGCCAACGCCACCGCAAGCTTCCAGGGTCAAGGTGTTGTCTGCAGCTGTCGATACAGCTGTGGTGGTGGTCGCGATCGCACCTGCAGCACCGCCCGCACCAGCTTCAGTTGTACCGGTCTCGCCCGCAGCGTTGACGCTGCCGCCGGTAACTGCCGCCCCTGCACCAGTAGTGACACGAGTCACTTCGCCCGTATCTACGCGAACGGGAGTAATGGTGATATCCACCGGAATTGTTTCTTGACTCCAAGCCGGACGAGCGCCGAGATGGCCGACAGCCAAGCAGCTGAGAGCGATCGCGCCCCAAATCCAGAATTTCTCAGTCATGTCTACTCCGTTCGGCATGCTATGTCATCTCGCGAGTCAAAAACTCCAGGAAACACCAGCTGACAGACTCAACCGAGCACTATCCCCCGCCCCAGCAATGTCGCGTACAGCTGGAGTCACGAACAGATTGAAATTGCGGAACGGTGCAATGGAAACACCAGCCGCTAAATCTTGACCCGTCCACTCCAAAATGGCGCTGGTCGATGGTGTCATTCTCAGAGCCAACCCGCCAAATACGCCCAAACTATCGCTGCCATTTTGGATGTCACTCTCAGTGCGAAAGCGGCCGCCCCCGACACCGACAGTCAATGCCATTCGACTGAAGGGGCGGTCAATACTCGGTCTCAGTTTGAATAACACGGTGGTCGAACCGTAGACAGACGATTCCAATCCCGTGCCGCCTGACGAGGCTAAATCCTCCCAGCCTGCTGCAATCGCCCAGCCTACTTGCGAGGAATTCAGCACAATACGGTGCAGCTTGAGGCTGAGAGTGCTGATGCCATTATCGACATCCAAAGCCGAAAAGTTGGTTTCTAAGCCGGCAATGGTGGCAGCATTGCCCAATCCGAAACCGAAGCCAAACCCGAAAACGCTTTCGTCTGAAAGACGGCGATCTAGCGTACCCCCAACACCAAAGTATGCCGAACCAAAACTCAAGCCATACCCCGAGGGAATAGCAATGGAAAACGCCGGAGAACTCGTTGCAAAACTAGATGTTGAGGTAGATTCCAATTCACTGAACGTGGATCTCAGTTCGGACAAACTGTCGTCGAGCTGAGGAGACGTTGGCCGTTGAGCTAGAGTTGATGCCGCCCGTTCAGGCGGACTCGCTTGTGCGATCGCGGCAGGTGGATAACTTACCATGCTGCAAACAAGCACAAGACCGAAGGCACGTGGCACCCACGGCGGACGAACAAAATTTAGTTGCTGTAACCCCATCATGCGGGCCGACTCCTCACATAGAACGTATTGAACCATCCATCGTTCGCTACGCAAATCGGAGTACGAAAAGATGTAAAGTTCGGTCGACCAACGTATCAAATCGTTCTATATCAAGGACTGAGAGGGTGTCTGAATATCAATGGTACGGAGGACTCCGTCGAGATTGACCGATACTTGCGGCACTAAAGCTAAATTGGGCATCGTCGCGATCGCGACGATGCGATCGTCGTCCCGAAATTCAATTTCCATCGTCCGTTGTTGCCAATCAGTTTTCAGGTTGGCGGGCAGGGTCTCCCACATCAAGCCTGCCATCGAAATCGCAATTAGCTTCAGGTTTGCCGGTTGACGGTTGTTGAGGGTAACGATGTCTGTCTGCAGCTGTAGGCGGTTGGTACCGCAGCCCTGCAAGTGATAGCTGTCAAAACTGGGACGAGAGGCGGAGCCCGTTACAGACGTGCTGATTTGAGCGCCTACGCTGGCAGCAAGCTGAGCGGCAACTGCCCGACACAGTCGAGATTGGGCCTTGGCATAAAGCGGACTCTCGGGCGCGATCGCATTGGCCGACACGACCACCTGGTCGTATTGTTGGTTATTCAGAGCTCCTTCAACCACCATCAATCGGGTCAGATCGCTGACCAAACCGCGAGCTTCAGTCGATGGATATCGCTCCACCCAGCCGATGGCAGTTTGGAAATCATCCGATTGCGCAAGTGCCAGCGCGTGTTCGTAGTGCCAAGTCGGTAGCAGGGCCTGCGCAGCTACATGCGATCGCTGCCAGGTAGGAATGGTACGGGCGACTTCGATTGCCGCTGCGTAATCGTTGTTCTCAGCTAAAGCTGTAGCCCTGCGCAATACCGACGTATTCCCCCACAACCAAGTTGCGGCAGTCACCGCTGCAACGGCCGTGCCAACACCGAGACTCCACAATACCTTCGAGGATTTGGGGAAAGAGGTCGGAGGCGAAGTTGGCACATCACTCGCCGCAAATGCCATCGACGGCATCGAAAAATTTGCCCGGGATGAAGTTCGGGAAGTGCTCGCATGGGAGATGAGATCGGACGTTACGTCCGACGAAGCCGTTCCGGTCTCAGCAGCAGGAATCTGCGAAAGGAGATGGGGAGGAACGGGTAAATCCAGACTCCCGGTTCGGGTGGAAGGGGATTGCGTTGACGTTGAGTTGGCAGGAGGATGCGTTGATTGCGGCAAATAGGCGACGAGCTCGGCCCGCAATTCGTCAGCGCTAGCAAAACGCTCGTCGGGTGTCTTCGCCAAACAGCGCATGATGGTAGCGATCAACTCCGGATCGAGGCGATCGCAGCCCGATTGCCGATCTAGAGGAATGGGCTCGCTGCGGGTGTGAGCCTCTAACCAGGCTTGCAAGCTCGTGTGACGCGCTTTGTCGATGCCAAAAGGATTGGTGCCGCTCAGCATCTCGTAAAGTACCACCCCTAGGCTGTAAAGATCGGCCCGACTGTCGATGCGATCGCTGCCTGCCCACTGTTCTGGTGATGCGTATCGCAGCGAGCCTTTGAAGCCATAACTGGTAGCTTTACTGTCGGTCAACTGCTCCCAATAGAGTTTGGCGATGCCGAAATCCAGAATTTTGACCATCTCGCCCCAAACGGGGTGGGGTACCAAAAAGATATTGTCCGGCTTGAGGTCACGATGCACGATGCGGACGCGTTTGCGACTGCGATTGGGCTTGAGGATAACACCGCGGTGTGCAGCCTGGAGTCCGACACACACCTGCGTCGCAATCTGAATGGCACGCTCGGGAGCTAGGCGACCTTCTCTGCCCAGCAGGGTACCGAGGGTCTCTCCCTCCAAAAATTCCATCACACAGTAAGGATGGCCGGCAGCAGTGACACCGTAATCGCTGACCTGAACGACATGTTCGTTTTCGAGGGCCGCACAAACGGCAATTTCTTGCTTGAGGCGTTTTTGCAGCTCGGGGTTGTCAACCAGAGAATGCTTCAACATTTTGATGGCAACCTGGCGACCCGAAAATTTCAGATCCCGAGCGACGTACACGTCGCTCATGCCACCCCCCGTCAAGCGCTTGACAATGGTATATCGCTGACTGTCTATCAGAGTCGCGTAGCGATTGTCGCCTTGGGGCTTCGCCGTCACCATTGCGGTATCTCCCGGAACCATCTCAAGCTTCAGTTCCCGTTTAGCTGGCGTCGATCGCGGTCAGGAACGGTACGCTCAGTGTATCTCTACGGGTGCTGTGCTGGCTTCGTACAAATCACATCGCTATTGTGACCGCGATCGCATTAAAGTCGCCGTGATACTTTTTACTTGTCAATACGACAAATGGCCTGACTGACAATACTGCTACCCCCGCATCCAGCCGAAACGCTTGCAGGTGAGGGAGCCGGAGTAAATTGCGTGCTCACACGGCTGACTGTAGCTGGTGGGGCAACAGCAGGGCGAGACGCGGGCCGTACAGGCGCCACCGCTCGCACGGCAGGCTGAACCGGGATAGCTGGTTTCGAGCGCACGACGGGACGAACGGCACGACGGGGTGCAATGGCAATTGTGGCGCGCGGTACGCGCGGTGGCGGTGGCGAGACCTGTTCGAGGAAGTAAAGAATAGCTGAACGCACGCTGCGATTATCTTCCAAATACTCGCCCGACTTTTGTGAAAGGCGATGTTGCAGAGCTGGATAGGCTGGACGATAGCGATTGAGTCGCAAGGCATGGATAGCTTCGCGACGCGCCAACCAGTCATCGCTCTTCGTAGCTAAATCGAGCAGTTGAGAGGACTGTTTTCGATCGATTGCAGTCACAATTGTGGATTGGGTAAAGCCAAATCCTTCCCGACGAGCGACAATCTCTGGCCCCGTTGCCGGCGGTATGGGGGCACTTTCGTCAGGCAGGATAGGCTCGGTTATCTGCAAATCGAGAGCAGGCAAATCGAGTTCGTTGACGAAGCCTACCCACGTCTCGTCGCCTTGCTGCGCGTAGAATTTCTTCGCCTTGGTGAAGGATGCTTTGGCCTGCTCTAGTTCCCCCTGCTGGCGACGTACGGTTCCCAAACCATAGTGCGCGTCAGCAAAATCGGGTTGGAGGGCGATCGCCTGCTCGAATGACTGCGCGGAGCGTTCGAGGCGACTGCTGGCTAGCTGAGCTATGGCTTCACGCGCAATACTTTCCGTCACAGTGGGAGCGGGAACTAGCGGTAATGTTCCCGACGCTGCTGCAACCAGGACGGGCTCGCGATCGGAAGTGTGGGTGCGGGCATATTGCTCGACCTCATCTCGGAAATACGAGATTGCTGGCTGCGGTAACTGCGCGATCGCGTCGGTCACGGTGTCGGCCGCACTCAAATCGAACGCGGTTTCAGCAATCGCGTAATTAACGTAGGCGAGGTTGTAGTAGCTGTTAGGTTCGTTAGGAGCGCGTTCCACTGCGGTTTGGTAGTCGCGTTCCGCGAGCGCAAATTTACCGAGTTCGAAATTGGCAAAGCCGCGATTGGCCAGAGGAGTCAGTGCGTCAGCGTCCTTGGCCGCGGCGCGTTCGAGGGCGAGGTCGAAATCGGGAATGGCCCGATCGGGGTGGCCGTCAAGTAAATGAGCAACGCCGCGACCGTTGTAACTCCATTCCGGGTACTCAAACTTCACATCAGCAGCAACGGAGCGATCGAATGCCAGTCGCGCTGCTTCAAAATTTTCGTTAGCCGTATTAGCGAAGCCTTGGAGGTAATATCCGTCGCCAAATTCAGGATTGAGGTCGGTGGAGGCTTTGAAGGTTGCCAGTGCCGCAACAAACTCCCCTTGAGAGAGTTGGGCAATACCTAGATTCTTATAAACATTTTCTGGGCGATTGAGACGTTTGAGGGCTTGGCGGCAGTTGCGGGTGGCAGGAGATTCTAAATTGGCAGGCAGGATATCGCGCAGGCAAATTTCGATTTCGTCTTTCGCCGTTTGGTAAGCTGCGGTCGCAGCATCCAACTCACCTAGATGGTCGCGGGCGACGCCGAGATCGTACCAACTCGCACCATCGTGCACGTCCGCAGCAACTGCTCTCTCCAGAAAGAATGCAGCATTTTCGTAGTCGGGCGGCTCTTTACGTACCAAGGCCGCACCCAAATATTCCAAGGCAGTGATTGCTTGCCCAGTTTGGTTGCGCTGCAAGATAGCGGTAAACAGTTCTGCTGCGTCTTCGTACTGCTCGGCAGCATAAAGCGATTCGCCCTTTTGCTGCAGCTCCAGCATCGACTGGGAGTGGGCTGGAGCTGCTGAGAACCAGCCAAAAGGAACGATGCCCAAGAACAGTAAAATGCTGGTCGCGCACGCCCAGAATTTGATGTGACTGCGCCGCCGAAAAAGCCGGATCGCCATAACCGTTGTCCTAAACTGAACGCCCTCAAGCAAGATGGCCGCGATCGCGCACTAGGGCTCGCATGGCTGACCTGCCTGCTGTCTTACAGGTATACCCCTGATGCTGCGTACTATAGATTTTGCCTGACTGCGAAGCAGTGAGCCAAATCACAGGGCTACCACGCCGCCTTTACGCTGCGATGATAACGTCTCGATACAGCGAGCTGGACATCTCAGCCAATAACTTAACCGACACTGACGCTTTTTGCGAATAGAGATGTTGAATTCTAGACTAAGTTCGTCTTCAATTCGTTCCTTTAAAGTTTTTTGGCCGTGCCGCCCTCTTCTCAGAGGCGCTCCCTCGCATACCTCAATGGCTCTACATAGATTGAGGCGCGTCGATCCGCAAGATGCCATCCAGGAGGTTGAATAGCACCTGACGCGTGGCTTCTACCAGCGACAAACGAGCAAAGGCTAAGTCAGGTGTGGATTCCATCACGCTACCGAGAATGCGACAGCGATCGTAAAACTTGTGAAACGCGATCGCCACTTCTTCGGCTGTACGGATGACGCGATGGGTGGCTCGTTCTGTCGCGGCGAGCTGGAGTGCGTCAGGAATTCGCAGTAGTGTCGTCAAAAGGATGCGCTCTTCTGATTCCGCGAATATCAACTGACCTGATGCGTCGGTGATAGTGGCTAAATCGAGTGGAGTAAATCCTGCTTCAGCTGCTAACCTGAGCAACGAGCAGCAACGAGTATGGGCGTATTGCACGTAAAACACCGGGTTATCATTTGACTGTTTCACGGCCAGGTCGAGGTCAAAATCAATTTTGGTATTGGCAGAGTTACTCAGCAGATACCAGCGGGCAGCATCAACTCCAACGCCAATCTCTTCGTCATCAATGAGGTCATTCAGCGAGACAAAGTTACCACTACGCTTTGACATTTTGACTTCTTCTTTTTTGCCAGTTTCAAGATTTACTCGAAAGAGCTTGACAAACTGTCCCAACAAAATTTCTAGGCGGTCGGGGGCAAAATCAAAAGCGCCAACACTGGCTTTAAGACGAGAGATATAGCCATGATGATCGGAGCCAAGAATGTTAATTAAGCGATCGTAGCCGCGCTCTAATTTATTGCGATGGTAGGCAATATCGGCCGCCAAATAGGTACGGGAACCGTCTTCTTTTTCGACAACACGATCTTTATCGTCACCAAAGTCTGCTGTTTTAAAATAAACTGCTTCAGTTTGACTTTTCGAACTCTCATCCTGACGGGCTGCTGTAGACCGATACAGGTGATTCTTGGCTTGGAGATCTGCCAATGCGCGATCGATATCATTTTGCTGAGTATCAGCCACGATCGCGTGCAGGGTACGTTCGCTAAACCAGCGTTCGAAATCCGTACCGAATTGATGCAGGGTATCTCGTTGCCAATTCAAGATTTCGCCATAGGCATAGTTGGTAAAGTCTTCCAAAGACGTCAATGTTTTGCCCGATTCCCGTAGTCGCTCGGCCATCTCAATCAGGTACGTGCCACGGTAGCAGTCTTCGGGTAATTCGACGGATTCACCCAAAAGCTGTTGGTAGCGAACCTGTAGAGATCGCCCTAGGAGCTGCATTTGGTTGCCCGCGTCATTAATGTAATACTCGCGATCGACCTCATGCCCTGCCCACGAAAGCAAGTTCGCAAGAGTAGAGCCAATGGCAGCCCAGCGCCCATGGCCGACGTGAAGCGGTCCAGTGGGGTTGGCGGAAACGAACTCGAGTAGGATCTTCTCGGGAGAGTCCGTTCGAGTTTTGCCGAAGTCGTTGCCGGCAGCCAATAGTTGACGCAGCGATCGCTCTAGAAAGAGCGGTTCCAAGCGGAAATTAATAAATCCAGGCCCGGCAATTTCTGTGGCAATGTCGGGTAGCGAAAACTCAGCTGCGATCGCTTCGGCAATTTGACGGGGTGACATGCGGCAGACTTTGGCCAAGCCCAACGCGCTCGGACTGGCATAGTCTCCGTTACTCAGATCGTTAGGCACCTCAACGACGAGCTTGAGATCGTCAACTCGTTCGGGCGTTAAAGCCCCCAACTTTCCTGCATCGCTGGCTCGCCGCACGCTATCTCGTAAGGCCACCGCGATCGCCTCCTGCACAGTGGGCTGGAGGTCGGTTGTCGTATTGGAGATGGCCATTGCCTGCGAACCCTGCAGATGTGAAACGCCCACAGATCCTACTTCAAATTTCTGTCGATTGCGTTTCGAGGTCAGGGCGAAAACTCGACGCACCCGCTGTTGCTAAAACCACCATCGCGATTGCGAGCAATACGCGCACAGTCAAAGGTTCGTCCAAGAAGATCGCTCCGACAGCCGCCGCGATCGCGGGCTCTAAACTCAGGAGTACTCCAAAGACTCGCACGGGCAGTCGCTTCAATGCCGCCACTTCTAAGACAAGCGGTATGCCCGAAGACAACATGGCTACGGCCAGTCCTAACCCTAGCGTGCGTGGCTCGGCACGAAGCTCAAACGGGAATCTTGCAACGGCTAACATCGTGCCTGGTAGTACGAGAGCCAATGTGGCAAATACGAGGGCCAGTGTCACTCCCTCCCCTGGTGGCAGTATCTTGCCAGCTTTAGACGCACAGAGCACGTAGCCAGCCCAGCAGCCTCCTGCCAAAAATGCCAGGCCCATGCCGACTAGATCGAGCTGAAATCCTCCCACGGGAGCAAGCAGGGCGATTCCCACTGCCGCCAGCACCACCCAGGCCACGTCAATCGAGCGGCGCGAGTGGGCGATCGCTACCCCCAATGGCCCAATAAATTCGAGGGTTACGGCAATGCCCAACGGAATCCGCGAAATGGCCTGGTAAAAGAAAAAATTCGTCCCCGCGATGGATAACCCGAACAACAAAGCCGTACTGTATTGCCGACGGCTGTACTGCCGATACTGCGGCCGCCAGATGAGATGGAGTGCCAGCGCTGAGAATCCCACCCGCATCAACGTCACTTCCAGCGGACTGACGCTTTCAAATAGCGATTTTGCCACTGCCGAGCCCAGTTGAATCGACCCCATCGCGGCGATCGCCATGCCAACGGGCGGCGGATGCAACTTTGCAAATGGATTAGGCATGGGAATGCCTTTTCATATCTCGGGTCACAAACCAATCCGTCGTACACGTACCTAGGCTGTGTCAGCGTACAATTTGAAAGCTCTGACACTCTAGACTCGACTTAAATTTCTGACAACTAGGCAGCGAGCACGACCGTTACGTGTCTCGCATGCCTATGCTTGCAATTTTATGGAGCTTAGCGGATTCGAACCGCTGACCCCTTCAATGCCATTGAAGTGCTCTACCAACTGAGCTAAAGCCCCTTGTAATCTTCTCATCATGGGCGATCGCGCCTGTACGTGTCAACACGCGATCGCCCGTCATCACAGTTAGATACTCGCAGCTCTTGCATAAACGTATCGTTGCATTCTTAGCTACGAAGCTACAGCTGCCGTCGAGCGCCGTTTCTTACGCCCCCGTGATGGCTTGGTCGTGACTTCACTATCCTGCGTTTGCTTCACGCTGGCTGCTTTAGCGCTGCTTGGTACTTCGCCCGAGTCTGGATTTTGCATCATAACTACCAGCAAAGGACGCCCTCTTACTACGTCACGCAGCAAACTCCGTAACCCACGCTCGACAGAGTCTTTCAGGCCAACCCAGTCAACGTCGAGAGTGCCTTTCTCTAGCGAGCGGGCAAACTGCGACCATTCGCTATCGAGTACGTCCTGGATGGTTTGACGGACTAGTTTGGGTACGGTCTTGCTATTGCCAGAAATAGCGACCAGATTGACGTCTGGCTCGTGAACCAGTTGACCGCTGCCACTGACGGTGAATGCTACGGCAACTAAACCGTCCGTAGCAATGTTCTGACGTTCCTGCATAACTTTGGCCGCAACAGGATCGGCCGCGTTGCGGTCGATCATCAGCAGACCAGAAGGCACTTTCCCCGTCGCCTGAATGCTATCTGGCGTTACCTCCACCACGTCACCGTTATCGACGATGACAATGTTCTCTTCCGGAATGCCCATACTCATACCCGTTTTCGCATGTTGCACCAACATGCGATATTCGCCGTGAGTAGGCACGAAAAACTTAGGCTTGGTCAGGGCAAGCATGAGCTTTTGATCTTCCTGACAGCCGTGGCCAGAAACGTGCAATCCAGCCTGTTTGCCGTAGACGACACGAGCACCCATCGCCACTAAGCGATCGATGGTACGTACCACCGGGATCGTGTTGCCAGGAATTGGAGTAGCCGAGAAGACCACTGTATCGCCAGATTTAATTTTGACCTGAGGATGTGCATTGTTAGAAATGCGCGTCATGGCAGATAGCGGTTCGCCCTGCGATCCCGTCGACAAGATAGTCACTTCTGAATCTGGCAGCTGATTGATGACGTGCATGGGTTGCAACGTCTCATCCTTGCATTTGATATACCCAAGCCGTCGAGCGTGGGCCACAACATTGAGCATCGATCGCCCAACGAGAGAGACGACCCGTCCGAACTTTTCTGCCGTTTGCAAAATCAAATTAATGCGGTGTACGGAGGAGGCAAAAGTCGTCACTAAGACGCGTCCTTCCGCCCCTGCAAATGCTTTCTCTAAGCCCGGTCTAACTGCTGCTTCTGAAGGAGTAAAGCCCGGCACCTCAGCATTAGTAGAATCGCTGATCAAACACAGCACGCCTTTCTCGCCGTGTTCGGCTAGGCGTTGAAAATCGAAGGTCTCGCCATCCACAGGGGTATGATCGACTTTAAAATCTCCCGTCTGAATAATGACTCCTGCAGGAGTGTGCAATGCCACTGTAAAGCTGTCGGCAAATGAATGAGTATTGCGAATAAATTCGGCAAAGAAGTTTTTACCTAAGGGCACTAAATCGCGCGGCTCAACCGTACGTAATTCAGTACGATTGGAAACACCTGCTTCTTTAAGTTTATCTGCCAGAAGAGACAGAGCTAATTTGGGTCCATAAATGATCGGAATATCGAATTCCTTGAGGTGATAAGGGATACCACCGATGTGATCTTCATGACCGTGAGTGACAACCATACCGCGAATCTTATCGCGGTTCTGTTTGAGATAAGTCATATCGGGTAGGACAATATTAATCCCATGCATCGAAGCATCCGGGAACCCTAACCCCGCATCCAACAAAATAATGTCATCTTCACAGCGAAAAACCCAAGTATTTTTACCAATTTCCTGTTCTCCACCCAGAGGGATGAGTTGAACGGTAGGAGTTGGCTGCTTGGTTTGAGTTGGCATACAGTACGTTCCTCAACATGCTAGATTCAGTAGCTTTTCAAAAAATCAGTAACGACTCAGAGATCGCCCCAGCTTCGACAACGTTGCCATCCACGGGTTTAGATACGGATGTCAATCATTTCAAAAGATGCGCGCATACAAACTTGACTAGTGGAAATTTTGATGTCGGCAATCGCACTTTACGTGACCTTCGGAAAAACGATATAGCCGACTGACAAAACCTATTCTTTTCTTCGAGACCACTATAAGCCAACTTCGCGAGACTGCCATCTACTTTGCTACAACTGCAGGTTCGATCAAACCCGATGTTTTGAGAACATCACGTAACTGCTCCTGCAAATCATTTGACATGGGAGCCAAGGGAGATCGCACCGAACCGACATTCCATCCTTGTAAATTCAACGCTACTTTAACAGGCGCTGGATTAGTATCGATAAACAAAGCTTTAAACAGTGGAAACAACCGCAAATGAATGTTTAAAGCCTTGCCAAGTTCACCTGTTTCAAACGACCGTATCATCTCTTGCAGCTGTAAACCAACGAGGTGACTGGCAACGCTAACAACTCCTGACGCACCCAACGCAAGCATTGGTAATGTAGCAGAGTCGTCGCCAGAATAAATTGAAAACTCATTTGGAGACAGACGCCGAATTTCGCTCACAGCGTCCATGCTACCACTGGCTTCCTTAATGCCAACAATACTGGGTAGCTCTGCCAGCTTTGCAACTGTTTCGGGCTGCAAAGAAATTCCCGTTCGTCCAGGTACATTATAAAGCAAAACAGGCATATCTGAACAGTCTGCGATCGCGCGAAAATGTTCGTAGAGGCCAGCTTGAGACGGTTTATTGTAATAGGGAACCACCTGCAGCGAGCCATCGAGATTGAGTTTGGCCGCTTTCTCAGTGGCAGATATGGCTTCGCGAGTGGAGTTCGACCCCGTTCCAGCAATCACTTTAGCGCGATCGCCGACTGCATCTCTGACCGCTTGAAAGAGCGCGTACTCTTCATCCCAAGTCAGAGTGGGAGATTCGCCGGTGGTGCCACAGACAACTAGAGTATCGGAGCCGTTGTTAGCAAGGTAGTCGGCTAAGCGCGTAGCCGCGTTGAGATCGAGCTCTCCCGTCTCAGCAAACGGAGAGACCATTGCAGTCAAAACCCGGCCAAAGTTTTCAGACACCTACTCCTACACCCCAAATTCATCACCAAGCTGCCTTGCATATGGCTTTGCACGGCTATGCTTCCCACACAGCCTAGCATTGCTCCAGCGGGATGAGTGCAGTAATGCAACTGATTTGGGGCGATCGCCTTACTGCCGCTCCCCAACAAAGCGTTTCGGGTAAAGAACGTGATCGGTGCCTAGAACTTTTTGGAATTGCAGGGATGTGGCGTCATTGATTCTTTCTCGGTTGGGCAACGTATAGGGCTCGGCCTGGGAGAGATCGACTCGGTAACCTAAATCAGCGAATTGCGCGATACTCAACCGGCTGAGAGGGGAAGCTCCTGACATGACTCTGGAGGTCATCAGTTCGTCGCCAAAGGTAATTTCCCGCCAATGAGAGTCTACCGAACCCGGACCGCCAATATTCTCAACCGGGATAGTGCCCGCACCTCCCAGAGAAGCAAAGGCTTGGATAGCGTTTTCTCCTAAAAAGCGAGGATCGCTCAAACCAAGGCCTTCGTCGTTTCGTTCCAACAGATTGAGTTTGTTTTCGGCCCAGATTGTTCCAAATCCCAAGACATGAGCCATTTCGTGCGAGGCAATAGCGAACAATTCGCCCTCTAGTTCGAGCTGGTTCAGGTCAGACGAATCAAATTGCATCACGCCATAGGCAGGTAAAAACAACGGACCGGGACGCAAGATGCAGGGCCCTGCTTGAGCCAAAGTCCCATTTGAGCCATCGATAGGTGCAGCGTAGACGTCAATAAACAGGTCGTCGACCCGTTGATTCAGGGGAGGAGTGTCTCGCGAAAAGCATTCCCCCACAGCAACATTCAATGTCTCATCAGATAGGTCAGAGACAATCGCTCTCATCCAGCGATTGGCCACTTCTCGAATAATGGCCTGTTGGCTCGAACTCAAACTCGCGTCAAAAAATCGCAGCTGAATGTCGAACGCACTAGCCATTGGCGGTGTGCAGGGCAGCGTTTGTCCGGGAATAAACGCGATATCTCCTGTTTCCAAAAATTGCGACGAGGGTAACAGACGATTTGCGGTGGTTACGACGTCTGAGGCGTCTTGGAGATCGTTGCCCAGCACTTCGGCAGCTACAATCGCAGCGATATCGCGTAGGTCAATCGTGTCGCGCTGGGTCGCAAAGTCAATGCAATCGGTGCTGAGCAGATCGACATCGAGACTGGCAGGCGCGATCGCTCCCGCATTTCTAAGGATATGGTTGGCTGCTGACGCGATTTCATTGGCATCTGCTGTTGGCACCTGAGCAATTGCTAAAGCGATCGCGGCATCCTCTACAGTAACGTCATTGAGGTTGCCTTGATAGATAGACGAAACGCGATCTCCGGCAACACTTGAAGTTAAAGAAGCCGTTGCGTCAGGACTGAGTTCGGTAGCAACAGTCTGAGGGTGAGGCCTTGGAGGATTGACGGACTGGGGTATGAAATTTTGACAGCCACTCAGCATCGCCAGCGAGCCTGCGACGATAGCAAAGATCGTCTGAGAATGGAGGTTGCAGCGTGACATAAATGACTATCTGATTCCAATTGAATGGCAGAGGTTGCAAGTTCCTACCAGCAAGAATACGCGCAGTTAAATCGAAACAACGGGTCGAGAGCGCATTACTGCTGAGTTTTACATTCTTCTGCAGGTGGTGCCATGACAGATCTACTTACTTGCGCGGATGTTACTTGCGCGGATAACTTGACTTGGTTTACATGAAATAACGAATCTGCCTTGCGGTCATTTCAAGTGAACATCTGTGTAGATCCCTTTTCCTTTCGGTGGTTGGCGTTAGGGTATATGACTAAGCGCTAAGAATTCAACGCTATTTGCAGGTCGAGGGTTGAAAACGTGACGACGCTAGCTACGCGGGTCAGTCAAGTTAAACCGTCTCCCACGCTGGCGATCGCGGCTAAAGCCAAGGCTATGAAGGCAGCCGGTCAAGACGTGTGCGGTTTCGGTGCTGGCGAACCGGATTTTGATACACCCGACCACATCAAGGCAGCAGCCATTCAGGCTCTCCATGACGGTCAAACCAAGTATGGTCCTGCGGCAGGACTGCCAGTCTTGCGAGAGGCGATCGCGACAAAACTCCAGACCGAAAATCAACTGCCGTACAATCCTGATTGCGTGGCAGTGACGAACGGGGGCAAACAGTCGCTGTTTAACTTAGCCATGACGCTGCTGCAGCCAGGTGATGAGGTTATCCTGCCTGCCCCTTACTGGGTTAGTTATCCAGCCATGATTGCGATGGCTGAAGCAACGGCAATCGTCGTGAAGACAGAAGAATCTCATCAATTTAAGCTGACTGTGCCCCAGCTTGAAGCCGCAATCTCGCCACAGACAAAACTCCTCGTACTTAACTCTCCCTCCAATCCAACAGGAGCGGTTTATACGCGATCGGAGTTAGAGGCCATTGCCAAACTGGTGGTAGAACACCAGCTCTACGTAGTTTCGGACGAAATTTATGAAAAATTGATCTACGACAGCGGCGAACATATCAGCATTGGCAGTCTCGGCAGCGACATTTTGCAGCGCACGATTGTCAGTAGCGGATTTGCCAAAGCCTACTCAATGACGGGATGGCGGGTTGGTTACTTGGCAGGACCAAAGGATATCGTCAAAGCAGCGATCGCGCTGCAGAGTCACAGTACGTCTAACGTTTGCACCTTTGCTCAGTATGGGGCGCTGGCGGCACTGACGAGTCCGCACTCAGCTGCGTCGGTTACCACTATGTTACGTGCCTTTGCCGAGCGGCGCGAAATGATCTATCGGAAATTGACGGCCATTCCGGGCATCACGTGCCCCGAGCCGATGGGGGCATTCTACGTGTTTCCCAATATTTCAGCACTGGGATTGAGTTCGATGGAGTTTTGCGATCGCCTCCTGGAGGAATATCGCGTTGCTGCCGTTCCCGGTCTCGCGTTCGGGGTTGACGAGTGCATTCGCATGTCCTACGCTACCGACCTCGAAACCATCGAAACTGGCCTCGACCGCCTGGCTCAATTTGCCAAGGGACTGAAATCGTAGGTGTATTTAACTCGATTTAGGCTCTGGCAGACCGATTGAAATTTGCTAGGTTTGCAGATGCTGAGAGGATAGAGCTACGCGCTACTCGATTTTCCACATTATAATAATAATGTGG